>NZ_LWID01000001.1:2327500-2586574 GCF_029783845.1 Volucribacter amazonae
CTGAAGTAGGTCCCAAGGGTATGGCTGTTCGCCATTTAAAGTGGTACGCGAGCTGGGTTTAGAACGTCGTGAGACAGTTCGGTCCCTATCTGCCGTGGGCGTAGGATAATTGAGAGGGGCTGCTCCTAGTACGAGAGGACCGGAGTGGACGCATCACTGGTGTTCCAGTTGTCTCGCCAGAGGCATTGCTGGGTAGCTAAATGCGGAAGAGATAAGTGCTGAAAGCATATAAGCACGAAACTTGCCTTGAGATGAGTTATCCCAATCTAAGGATTGTAAGGGTTGTTTGAGACGAAGACGTAGATAGGCTGGGTGTGTAAGTGTAGTGATACATTGAGCTAACCAGTACTAATTGCCCGAGAGGCTTAACTATACAACGCTGTAGTGTTTTTGCTGAGTAGAGGAAGTAGCGAAACAAAGCGAAAATAAAGTGAAGTAAAGAAAACGACAAATAAAGAATAAAGATTCAGACGATAGAGAATAGAGAGTTAAAGTAGACAGCTTGTTTTTGAAGTTAAAGAGAAGAAGAATAAAGAAAGGACAGAATCGAAGTAAAATCATCAAAGGAATTATCTTGGCGGCGATAGTGCGGTGGTCCCACCTGACCCCATGCCGAACTCAGAAGTGAAACGCCGTAACGCCGATGGTAGTGTGGGGTATCCCCATGTGAGAGTAGGTCACCGCCAGGTTGTTATGAATAGCGCCCCTGTTGTGAAGCAACGGGGGTTTTTGTTTATTAAGAATTAAGAAAAAATATTTTAAAACTAACCGCACTTTATTTAAACCTCTTATCTAAATATTTTACTAAAATTGGTTATAAATTTTTGAAAAACAAGATAAATCGATCTAGAATAATTAACTTAAAGATAAATATAATCAAATAGGTATAGAGTATGATAGATCCAAATTTATTGCGTAATAATTTAACTGAAGTAGCAGAAAAATTAAAAATAAGACGTAATTTTGAATTAGATATTGATAAAGTTAATCAATTAGAAGAAAAACGTAAAGCCTTACAAGTAAAAACCGAGTCTTTGCAAGCAGAAAGAAATACTCGCTCTAAATCTATTGGTGCGGCTAAAGCAAGGGGAGAAGATATTAGTGGGTTATTGTCTGAGGTTGATCATCTTGGGGTGGAGTTAACTTTAGCTAAAAGCCATTTAGATGAAGTTTTGGCGGAGTTAAATCAAATAGCCTTGACTATTCCAAACATTCCTGCTGATGAAGTGCCTTTAGGTAAAGATGAAGCAGATAATCAAGAAATTTTACGTTGGGGGACACCAAGAACCTTTGATTTTGAAGTAAAGGATCATGTGGCTTTAGGCGAGCAATTAAAGGGGCTTGATTTTGCCGCTGGCGTAAAATTGAGTGGTGCTCGTTTTGCGGTGATGAAAGGGCAAATTGCTAAATTGCACCGAGCATTGGCGCAATTTATGTTAGATTTGCATACGGAACAGCATGGCTATGCGGAAACTTATGTGCCTTATTTGGTTAATCATGCGAGTTTATATGGTACGGGGCAATTACCTAAATTTGGTGAAGATCTTTTTCATACACAGCCTTTAGAAGGAGAACAACCTTATGCGTTAATCCCCACTGCGGAAGTACCTGTTACTAATCTTGTGCGTGATGAAATTCTTGAGGAAGAAAATTTACCGTTGAAAATGACCGCACATACTCCTTGTTTCCGTTCTGAGGCAGGATCTTATGGACGTGATACGAGGGGATTAATCCGTATGCATCAATTTGATAAAGTGGAAATGGTACAAATTGTCGCTCCAGAAGAATCTATGGAAGCATTAGAAGAATTGACGGGACATGCTGAACGTGTATTGCAACTGCTTAATTTACCTTATCGTAAAGTATTATTATGTAGTGGTGATATGGGATTTGGCGCTTGTAAAACCTATGATCTCGAAGTATGGTTACCTGCCCAAAATACTTATCGTGAAATTTCTTCTTGTTCTAATATGTGGGATTTTCAGGCTCGTAGAATGCAAGCTCGTTGTCGTGCTAAAGGCGATAAGAAAACACGTTTAGTGCATACGTTAAATGGTTCTGGTTTAGCCGTAGGTCGTACACTTGTTGCCATTTTAGAGAATTATCAGCAAGCAGACGGTTCAATTATTGTACCAGAAGTATTAAGATCTTATATGGGTGGAATTGGTATCATTGGTCATTAATCGGATTAAAGGGAAATATTTTTCCCTTTAATTATTTTTTATTCAATTAGACATTAATTTGTTTAAAACCTTTGCAATCGTTTTTGCTCTATAGCATAATAGCCAATGTGATTTTATCACGCTTATCTATGGAAGTCCTTTCGGTTCCTCGCAACAACCTCTGATTTACTCGGTCAGGTTCGGAAGAAAGCAGCCAAAGTCAGAATGTTTGTGTGCCGAGTTTAAGCTGGGAGGACTTCCACCCAACTCTCCTCAAATTTAATCAATACGTTTAACTAAGCCACTGAAATAGCCATTTGCTTGAAGTAAGCTATGGTAATTGCCTTGTTCGATCAGTTTGGCGTTATCAATTAAATATAATTGATCAAATTGTTCTAATGCGGTTAAACGATGGGTTACCATAATAAGGGTTTTGTTTTTGCTATGTTCAAGTAATAAGGCAAGGATTTGTCGTTCTGTTTCACGATCTAAGCCTTCGGTAGGTTCATCTAATAATAATATTGGGGCATTGCTCAGTAATACCCTCGCGAGACCAAGACGGCGTTGTTCGCCACCAGAAAGGGGACGCCCGCCATCACCTAACCATAGATCTATACCTTGTTTATTATTTATTAAATGGTTTAAGCCTACTTGTTGCAGGACAAGAAGGATTTGCTGCTGACTTAATGGAATATCAGTGGCTATTTGTAAATTATTACGTAAGGTATCACTAAATATATGTACTCGCTGGGTAAGCATACAAATTTGTTGGCGTAATACATTTTCCTTATAAACAGTAATAGGCTGCCCATTTAGCAATAATTTACCTTGGTTAGGATCATAATTGCGTACTAATAATTGTAATAAACTTGATTTTCCGCTCCCTGTTTTGCCTAAAATAGCAATTTTTTGACCTTGGTAAATGGTTAGATGAATGTTTTGCAAAGCAGGATTGCTCTGTTGTGGGTAATAGAAACTCAGTTGCTCTATGTGAATCAGTGGCGTGGTTTGGGGAGAGGTTAACCAATTTTGTTTACCACTGAAATTTACTAAAGGGGATTGCTGAGTTATATCATTAACTCGTTCTGCTGATGCGATTACTTGACCTATATGTAAGAATGCTGTGCCGATAGGCATCAGAATTTCAAAAGTTGCTAAAGCACAAAACGTGAATAATGCAATCATTGCCGCTTTATAAAGCCCTTGCCCTAATTCGGCATTGGCGGATAACCAAAGTACTGCAACTACCAATAGACCATTACAAAATAATAAAAGTGCGGTAGAAAATCCCGCTAAATTTGCTTCTTTAGCTTGCAGAGATTGCCATTGTTGTTCTGTCTGGTTAAGTACTTGCTTATGCTGATTTTGGGCATTAAATAATAATAATTCTGCTTGGGCTTGAATAAACTCAATAAATTGAGTGCGATATTTGGCACGTTGTTGTACTAATTGATAGCCAAATTTTTTACCTAAGTGATAAAAAATTATAGGAATAACCAAAAGTAATATGAATAGGGTTATACCAATAAATAATGCAATTTTTACATGAATAAAACTTAATCCAATGGTAATCCCACTGATTACAATGATTGCACTAATAAAAGGGGCAAGTAAGCGTAAATACAGGCTATCTAACGTATCTACATCTGCCACTAAACGATTAAGTAAATCACTATGGCGATAGCGATTTAATACGGCTGGAGAAAGAGGAATAATTTTAGTAAAAATGCTGACACGTAATTTCGCAAGAATGCGAAAGGTAACATCATGGGTAATAATTTTTTCCACATAACGAGCGGCGGTGCGTCCAATAGCTAATCCTCTCACGCCTGCAGAGGGATAAAAAAAGTTAAATAATGTGCCTGCCCCTGCAATTGCGGTAGCGGCAAGAAACCAACCTGACAGGGTTAATAAACCAATACTGGCAGCAAGCCCCGTAATCATCAATAGAATACCTAAAAAAAGTTGAAATTTATTATGCTTAAATAAACGAATAAAGGGGAATAATGTACGCATATTAATTGATTTCCAAATGTCTATCGGCTAATAATTGAGCAAAGAAGCCAGTGTTTTTTAATTGTGAAAAATGACCCTGTTGCAAGATTTTTCCTTGTTGCATCACTAAAATTTGGTCGCATTGTTGCAAATCTTCTATACGATGGGTAATCATTAATGTCGTTTGTAAACGACTTATTTGCTGTAAACTTTTTAAAACTTGATTTTCAGATTGTGCATCAAGGCTTGCGGTGGGTTCATCAAGCAGTAACAGTTTACTTTGTTTTAATAAGGCTCGAGCTATGGCTAAACGTTGTGCTTGACCAACGGAAAGTCCAATGCCTCCCTCTTTAATTTCATAATCTAAGCCTAATTTATCGGTAAAGTCTTTAGCGAGTGCCTGTTTCAATGCTTGTTCAATTTGTTGCTCTGTGGCTTGTAGTTCTCCTAATAAGAGGTTGTTTTTTATACTTCCTTGTAATAACAATGGATTTTGCCCAACCCAAGCAATTTGCTTACGCCATAAAGAGGGATCAATTTGCTTGAGTTCTTGCCCATTAATTTTCAAGCTACCCTCATAAGGTAAAAAACCAAGTAATACATTCATTAGCGAGCTTTTTCCAGCACCACTTTGCCCTACCAATGCGGTATGACTATAAGCGGGGAGCGAAAAAGTTAAAGGCTGGCTTAAAGGGCTTCCTTGTGGCGAAAGTATTACTAAATCTTGTGCTTCAATAGTGATTGCTTGAGTTGGGGAAAAAGTTGGCACTGGTGTATGTTGTGTTTCAATGGTTGTTTGTTGTAAAAACTCCTCAATGGCATCAGCTGCCCCAATCGCTGCTGAGCGATCATGATAATAAGTGCCTAAATCTCGGAGAGGTTGATAAAACTCAGGGGCAAGAATTAAGCAGAAAAAGCCAGTAAATAATGTAATCCCTGTATCATAATGCCCGAAGTTTAACTGCCCTAAATAACTAAAACCAAAATAGACCGCCATAATCGCAATGGAAATTGAGGTAAAAAATTCCAGTACTGCGGAGGATAAAAATGCCATTTTTAGCACGTCCATAGTGGTTTTACGAAAATCCTCAGTGCTTTTTTCAATATGTTGAGTTTGTTGTTGAGCTTGATGAAACAGACGCAGGGTTTCTAATCCCTGTAAGCGATCTAAGAATTGAGCGCTAAGGCGAGCTAATGTAGCCATATTACGTTGGCTACTATCGGCGGCAGCAAGCCCTACTAAAATCATAAAAATAGGAATAAGCGGCGCAGTAACCAATAAAATTGCCGCAGCAACCCAGTTTAAGGGCAATATAGCAATTAAAATTACAATAGGCACAATAAGGGAAAGCATTTGTTGGGGCAAATAACGTGCGTAGAAATTATGTAAATTTTCTACTTGTTCCAACATAATACTTGCCCAAGCACCAGCGGGTTTTTGTTGAATAATGGCTGGACCTACCTGATGAATTTTATCTAGTATTTTTTGTCGCAGAATATTGCGTAATTGCTGACCGCAACGAAATCCGATACGCTCTCTCAACCAAAGTATTGTTGCACGTAGGGCAAAGCCAACAATTAACAATAAAAAGGGAACAATGAGCTCGGAACTTGTGGTTTGTTGCATAATCAAATGATCAAGGAGATAAGCAAGTAAAGCTGTTTGTGCCACTAAAATAATTGAACTGAAGCTGGCTAATAAGATATTGATATTGAGTAACTTTTTTATTGGTTGTTGCTGTTGTCTAAGCCATTTTTGTAGATAACGTTGTCGAGTTTTCTGCATATTTATGATGATAATTTTAACTTGATTTATAGTGAATATGATACGCTACTTTGGGCTTAGGATAAATATTATCAATCAAGAAATTCAAGGTTAAGATTTGTTTAAAATCAAGTTAAGTGGTTTTTGGGATTTTTTGCTTTTGTTTCTTCGTCATTGATAACGGTTTTCGCCGTTGGCGACTTACTTTCTTTGCTTGCACAAAAGAAAGTAAGCAAAGAAATGCACCCCCTAGAAAAATTCTGATCCTGTGTTTCAACTTGAACCATCACGCCACATTTCTGAACTTGCCTTGTTTTGCAAGGCTCAGACAGCAGAAATGTGCCTATGGTTCTAAGTTTTACATAGGGAATTTTTAAGGGGGAATGATCGGAAATATCTCTATTTTTGGGAAAAAATTAAAAAACCACCGCACTTTTGAATAAAATTAAAACTTAAAAATAATTTATTATCAATAATTTACCGACAAAATAACAATAACGCTCCTTTACCCCCTTAAAAAGCCCCAGCCTAAACTTAGAACGATAGAATAATTTTGGCTGTTTGAGCGTAGCGAGTTCCAAAATTATTCGTATATCGTTCTTAGTGAAAGGCTGGAAAAGGCTTTTTCTAGGGGGCGTGTTTCTTTGCCTACTTTCTTTACACGAGTAAAGAAAGTAGGGCGCACGAATGTGCGAAATACATTTGTGAAGTCGGAGAAATGAAAGTGAAAAAATAATCTCAAAACCCACCGCACTTTTTCATTTAATTTTCGCTTAATTTATGCTTGGGCATCTAAAAAACGTTCAGCATCTAATGCTGCCATACAGCCAGTGCCAGCGGAAGTAATAGCTTGGCGGTAGTTATGATCCATAACATCACCCGCGGCGAATACTCCCTCTACTGATGTTGCGGTGGCATTGCCATCAAGACCTGATTTTACTAAGATATAACCATTTTGTAAGGCAAGTTGATCAGCGAAAATGTCTGTATTTGGCGCATGTCCAATGGCAATAAAGACGCCATCTAGTTTAATTTCTTCTCTGAGTTCAGATTGCGTGTCCTTAATACGTACCCCTGTAACGCCCATATTATCGCCTAATACCTCTTCTAAAGTGCGGTCAGTATGCAGAATAATTTTGCCCTCAGCGACTTTTTTCTCTAAGCGTCCAAGTAAGATTTTTTCGGCACGAAAGCTATTACGGCGATGAATAAGATGGACTTCACTAGCGATATTTGCTAAATAAAGTGCCTCTTCTACTGCTGTATTTCCTCCCCCAACAACGGCAACAGGTTTGTTGCGATAAAAGAAACCATCACAGGTGGCACAAGCAGATACCCCTTTGCCCTTATAGGCTTCTTCTGAGGGTAAGCCTAAATATTTGGCAGATGCACCAGTGGCGATAATTAGGGCATCACAACTAAAGGTATTAATGTCGCCGTACAATTTGAAAGGACGCTGAGATAAATCCACTTTATTGATATGATCAAATACAATTTCGCTGTCAAACTTTTCCGCATGTTGCAACATGCGTTGCATTAATCCTTGTCCTGTGGTGTGTTCAAAATCGCCCGGCCAATTTTCAATTTCGTCCGTTGTGGTAAGTTGCCCACCTTGTTGCATACCTGTTACTAAAACGGGGTGTAAGTTTGCCCGAGCGGCATAAATTGCTGCGGTATAACCTGCTGGGCCTGAACCAAGAATTAATAATTTACAATGTTTCACTTCAGTCATAATCAATCCTTAAAAAATAATTTGTGGGTTAAATTATAAAAAATAGGTAATTTCTATACCAGTAATTAATATAATAGGGAATACATCATGCGACGGTATTTAGTGGTAATAGGATCATTATTACCGATAGCAGAAAGAATGGCTAAAAATTGTTGTTTTACCTCGCCATTTTCAGCAGAGAGATCTTGTTTAAGAATATTAAACAATAACGCCAATGCTTCTTCATTACGGTGTGCTTGATGTAATTGTAATGCCAATTTTAAGGCAATCTCAGAGGAGGGATTACGCTGATAATCCGCTTGTAATTGTTGAATTTCTGGGGTATCGGCTGCTTTTATTAATAGATCAATTTGTGCTTGTAAACCTTGCCAACGACTATCACGATCTTGAATGGGTATTTGATTTAAGATGTCTTGTGCCGGTTCAATTTTTTTTATCGCAATATAGGTTTCAGCATAAAGCAAGGCAATTTCACTATTTTTTTTATCTGACAATGTCCAAGCATCTTTTAGTAATGGAAGTGCATCAGTATAGTTTTGGTTGGCTAATAAATCTAATGCCTGATTAAATTTAATCTCTTCTTCTTTGGGCAGAATAACGGATAAACGTTGTTGAAGATCTTGTTCTGATAATGCCCCAGGGAAAGCATCTAATGCCTCGCCATTTTTAAATAAATAGGTGGTGGGTAAGGCTTGAATTTGGAAACGAGCAGCAATCATTTGTTGCGTTTCGCAGTTGACTTTTGCGAGGATAAATTGTCCAGCAAATTGGTCAGCAATTTTTTCTAATAAGGCTAAAAAATCAGCAGATTCTTGGTGGCTAGGCGCATAAAAATTAAAAACTAAGGGCGTTTGTTGCGAGAGTTGTAAAATTTCGCTGAGATTTTGTTCATTAATATCAATAATATATTGGTTTTGCTTCATAATTTTTCTCTTGAGTAAATAATCATAGGGATTATTGTATAAGAAATTACTGAGGTTCAGCAAATTTTCTGTGTAGGCGTTAAATTCAGTAGATTGGTCTGTTTTTTAAAAAAGCAGTTTGTTGTGTTATGGGTAAATTAATGTAAATTATTCACTTTTTCTCTGCAATAAGATTGTGTAAGTCAAAAAAGTTGAGTATATCTAAATTCTCTCTATTTTAGAGATAGCACAACATTATTAACAATTAACTTAAATGTAAGGGGCTTATTTATGAAAAAATTATTTAAATATACCTTAGTTTCTGCATTAGCGATGGGGGCGTTGTCTGTACAGGCTCAAGAGAAATTTATTACCATTGGGACAGGTGGGCAAACAGGGGTGTATTATGTGGTTGGGCAATCTATTTGTCAGTTAGTTAATCGTGATACAGCAAAAACGCAAGTAAAATGTAATGCACCATCTACGGGGGGATCGGTAGGGAATTTAAATTCCATTGCCGCCCAACAAATGGATATGGGGATTGCACAATCAGATTGGCAATATCACGCTTATAATGGCACAAGTTCTTTTGAAGGCAAGAAAAACGATAAGTTGCGTGCAATCTTTTCGTTACATGCCGAACCTTTTACCTTAATGGCTCGTGATGATTCAGGTATTCAATCTTTTGATGATTTAAAAGGTAAACGTGTGAATGTGGGCGATCCCGGCTCAGGCACAAGAGCAACAATGAATGTTATTTTAGGCGCTAAGGGTTGGACGGATAAAGAATTTAAAGTTGCTTCTGAGTTAAAACCAGCGGAAATGGCATCGGTAATGTGTGATAATAACTTAGATGCCATTACTTATAATGTAGGACATCCAAATGGGGCATTAAAAGAGGCTGCCGCTTCTTGTGATGTCCATTTAGTTCCTGTTACTGGCGAAGCGATCGATAAGTTAGTTGCCGATCATTCTTATTATGCGAAAGCAATTATCCCGGGTGGTTTATATAAGGGAAGTGATGAACCTGTAGAAAGCTTTGGGGTTTATGCTACTTTAGTGACTTCTGCCGATGTTGATGATGATAAAGTTTATGCGGTTGTGAAAGCGGTATTTGATAATTTTGACCGTTTTAAACGCTTACACCCAGCCTTTGCTAATTTAAAAGAGCAAGAAATGATTAAAAATGCTCTATCAGCACCATTGCATGAGGGTGCAGTGCGTTATTATAAAGAACGTGGTTGGATTCAATAATTCTTTTTCCTCGTGATTAAAGGCAGCTTGTCTGCCTTATTTCATTATTTTATTCATATCTTATGAATTATAGCTTAATTCATTGCATTAGATTATTTTGTCGGAGGAAATATGTCGGCAACAAGTAAAAAAGTAGATTATGATGATTTACAGGATATGGTGGCTTCAAATGATTCAGGTGGTCGTAATCCTACAGGACTAACCAAAAGAATTATTGTTGTTACCGCAATATTATGGTCGGTTTTTCAACTTTATTATACTTCTCCTTTCCCCTTTTGGTTACAAGAGGTGTTAAGAGATTGGGGAGTTAATTTAAATGTGGTTATTGATGATACTAAAGCACGTTCTATTCATCTTGCTTTTGCATTATTTCTAGCCTATCTTTCATTTCCTGCTTTTGCTACCTCTCCTAAACATAGAGTGCCTTATCAAGATTGGCTATTTGCAACCTTGGGGGCATTTTTAGGGGCTTACTACATTTTCTTTTATGAAGGTTTAGTTACCCGTTTTGGTGCACCGAATACACAAGATATTTTAGCCGGTTGTCTAGGGATTATTTTATTGCTTGAGGCGTGTCGCCGTAGTTTAGGATTACCGTTAGTTATTATTGCTTCCGTTTTCTTACTCTATAACTATTTAGGGCAATATTTGCCCACTAATTGGTTAATCAGCCATCGTTCGGGATCTTTATCACAAATTATTAATCAACAATGGATTACCACTGAAGGCGTGTTTGGTGTTGCTTTAGGTGTATCTACCAAATATGTTTTCCTTTTTGTACTTTTTGGCGCTTTGTTGGATAAAGCAGGCGCTGGGAATTATTTTATTAAAACCGCTTTTGCTTATTTAGGGCATTTAAGTGGTGGTCCAGCGAAAGCCGCGGTGGTTTCCTCCGCATTAACGGGATTAGTATCAGGCTCTTCCATTGCTAATGTGGTAACCACAGGGACTTTTACCATTCCAATGATGAAACGAGTCGGTTTTACCCCAGAAAAAGCAGGGGCGGTGGAAGTGGCTTCTTCGGTTAATGGGCAAATTATGCCACCCGTTATGGGGGCGGCGGCATTTTTGATGATTGAGTATGTCAATATGCCTTATAGCCAATTAATTACTCACGCTTTTTTACCTGCATTAATTTCTTATATTGCCTTGGTGTATATTGTGCATTTAGAGGCTTGCAAAATGGGATTAAGGGGGCTAGAACGCACAGATCTACCTCGTCCGATGTTGGTAATGTTAATTCGTACCTTGGCGAATTTCTTAATTATTTGTGCCTTATATTTTGCTTTAGAGTTTACTTTGGGCTGGATAAAAAATGTTTTCCCTGATTTCTCTTTTGCTATTGTGTGTTTATTATTAGCGATTGTCTATTTGCTATTATTGCGTCGAGTGGCGAGTTTCCCAGAATTAGAGCCTGATGATCCTAATGCAAAAATCGTGAAATTACCTTCAGCTAAACCAACGGTAAATGCGGGCTTACATTATCTCTTACCTGTAGTAGTTTTACTTTGGTGTTTAATGATTGAACGTATGTCGCCGGGCTTATCTGCTTTCTGGGGAACAATGGCGTTAATGGTAATTCTACTCACTCAGCGTCCATTATTAAGCCTTTTCCGTCAAGATCAAGCCGATAAAAGTCAATTATTTAAACAAGGCGTAACGGAATTTATTGATGGCTTAGAAGCTGGTGCGAGAAATATGATTGGCATAGGCATTGCTACTGCCACCGCTGGGATTATTGTGGGCGTGGTTGCTTTGACAGGCTTCGGCGTTCAGCTATCGGGCATTATTGAAATGTTATCAATGGGTAATATTTTATTAATGTTAATTTTAGTGGCGGTCTTTAGTTTAATTTTAGGTATGGGCTTGCCGACAACGGCGAATTATATTGTGGTTTCTTCCTTAATGGCATTGGTTATTGTGGAGGTGGGACGTCAAAATGGGCTGATTGTACCGCTGATTGCTGTGCATTTATTTGTATTCTATTTTGGTATTATGGCAGACGTAACGCCACCAGTGGGGCTTGCTTCTTTTGCGGCAGCAGCCATTTCAGGGGGTAGCCCAATAAAAACAGGGGTTGAGGCGTTTTATTATAGCCTAAGAACCGCCATTTTACCCTTCTTGTTTATTTTCAATACGGATTTATTGTTGATTGATGTAGGCTGGGCAAAGGGTATTTTGGTGTTTATTACCGCAACGGTAGGGATCTTGGTCTTTACTGCGGGTACGATGCGGTATTTCTTAACCAAAAATAAACTTTGGGAAAGTTTGGTATTGATTATGGCGGCCTTTATGTTATTCCGTCCGGGCTTTTTTATGGAATATATTTCGCCGTCAGAACGCCATATTGAACCTATTCAATTTGAACAGGAATTAGCTACATTGCCACAAGGGGAACAAATTAAGTTAGAAGTATCGGGCTTAAATCCTTATGGTAAAGAAATCACGTTCTATGCCCAGTTAGCTGTCCCCGCTGGCGAAAATGCGGAGCAACGTTTACAAGCTCTAGGCTTAATGTTGTTAGATACGGGCGAAAAAATAACGGTTGATGGAAAATCAATATCAAAAATCTTAATTGATAATGTAGAAATTGATTCGCCAGCGGCTAAAGCTGGCTTGAATTGGGATCAAACCATTCTTGATGTGGCATTACCACAGCCTGCATTGGCAAAAGAATGGATATTTATTCCTGCATTATTGTTGATTGCTGGCGTTATGCTAAATCAACATCGTAGAATAAAAGGTAAATAAACGAAAGTGCGGTCATTTTTAGCAAAATTTTCTGAAAATTGACCGCACTTTTCTTGTTTTGATTACAAAGGATAAATGATTATGTATAGCAAATTATTACTCGTTATTGATTTAAATAATCAAGAAACTGCGAAATATGTGGTGGATACGGCTTTACAATTAACAGAAAAGGTAGAAAACCCTATTTTTCGTGTAGTAACCATTGTAGAGCCAGTTGATGACAGTTTTATCTCCGCATTTTTACCGAAAAACTTTGATAAATCGCTGGTAGAAGAAGTCAATAAAGCACTGCACCAGTTTACTCAACAACATTTTCCTGCGCAAGCCAAAGTGCAACATATTGTTGCCCATGGTACTATTTATGAAGAAATTAATCGTATTGCAGAAGAAAAGGATATTGAATTAATTTTAATGTTAGCCAGTAGTCAACCTGATATGGCAGGGTTAAGTAGTAATACAAGGCGTGTGGCAAAATATGGTAATAAGCCCGTATTAATCCTGAAATAAATAGGTGTAGTGATAATAAACAGAATCTAAAATAGCGTATAATATAGTCGTTCCACTTTAGAATAATACAGCGTTGGCACGCCTCGCCGTACTATCTGTACTGTCTTCGGCGTGCCGCCTTGTCTTATTTTAAATTGAAATGACTATAGTGCAGTTTATTGATAAATTAAGGATTAATTGAAATGAATAATATTATTACGGTAGATGGACCGAGCGGTGCAGGAAAGGGAACATTATGTTATGCCTTGGCACAGAAATTAGGTTTTGCACTGTTGGATAGTGGTGCTATTTATCGTGTTACTGCTTTAGCCGCATTAAAGAAATCCATAGATCTTGCCGATGAAACACAACTTGCCAATTTAGCCAGTCAGCTAGATATTCAATTTTTAGCCGAGCAAGGTGAGGTCAAAGTCTTGCTTGATGGGCAAGATGTCAGTGCTGACATTCGTACTCAACCTGTGGCGGAAGCGGCATCTAAAGTGGCGGTTTTTGCACAAGTTAGGTCGGCATTATTGCAACGACAACGAGATTTTGCGAACAACAAAGGGCTGATTGCCGATGGGCGAGATATGGGAACAGTGGTTTTTCCAGAGGCGTCCGTTAAATTATTTTTAGATGCAAGTGCGGAAGAAAGGGTGAAAAGACGCCTTAAACAGTTGCAAAGTAAAGGAATTAATGGTAACTTTAGCCAGATTTTAGCCGAGATAAAAGCACGAGATTTGCGTGATAGAAATCGGGCGGTTGCACCGCTTGTTCCAGCGCAAGATGCTTTGTTGCTAGATTCTACAGCGTTATCCATAGAACAAGTTGTGGAACAAGCCTTAGCTTATATTGATCAAAAGCTAAAATTATAATAGGTTTTGTTTATTCAAGGAATGAATAAACGATTATGATCAACCCCACTTTTAAGGGAATTAAAGTGGTCGTTATTTGTATAAATTTAGAAGATTAATTATGTCAGAATCTTTTGCTCAACTATTTGAAGAATCATTAAAAGAACTTGAAACTCGTCAAGGTTCAATCGTTAGCGGTACTGTTGTTGCTATTCAAAAAGGCTTTGTGCTTGTTGACGCAGGTTTAAAATCTGAATCCGCAATTCCTGTGGAAGAGTTTTTAAATGCTCAAGGTGAATTAGAAGTTCAAGTGGGCGATGTGGTAAATGTTGCTTTAGACGCAGTAGAAGATGGTTTCGGTGAAACCAAACTTTCTCGTGAAAAAGCGGTACGCCACGAGTCTTGGATTGAATTAGAAAAAGCATACGAAGAACAGGCTACTGTTGTCGGTTTAATCAACGGTAAAGTGAAAGGTGGTTTCACAGTTGAGCTAAACGGTGTGCGTGCATTCTTACCGGGTTCATTAGTAGATACTCGCCCAGTGCGTGATACCTTACATTTAGAAGGTAAAGAATTAGAATTCAAAGTCATCAAACTTGATCAAAAACGTAACAATGTGGTTGTTTCTCGTCGTGCAGTGATCGAGTCTGAAAATAGCCAAGATCGTGAAGAAGTATTAGCGAGCCTAGCGGAAGGTGCAGAAGTTAAAGGTACAGTGAAAAACTTAACTGATTACGGTGCTTTCGTTGATTTAGGTGGCGTTGATGGTTTATTACATATCACAGATATGGCTTGGAAACGTGTTAAACACCCAAGTGAAATCGTTAATGTTGGTGATGAAATTACCGTTAAAGTATTAAAATTTGACAAAGATCGTACTCGTGTTTCTTTAGGCTTAAAACAATTAGGTCAAGATCCTTGGATTGCGATTGCAGAAAATCACCCAGTTGGTAGCAAATTAACGGGTAAAGTAACTAACTTAACTGACTATGGTTGTTTCGTAGAAATTTTAGACGGTGTTGAAGGTTTAGTTCACGTGTCTGAAATGGATTGGACAAACAAAAATATTCATCCATCTAAAGTGGTTAGCTTAGGCGATGAAGTTGAAGTCATGGTATTAGAAATCGATGAAGAACGTCGTCGTATTTCTTTAGGTTTAAAACAATGCAAACCAAACCCATGGCAACAATTTGCTGAAACCCACAATAAAGGCGATAAAGTTGAAGGTAAAATCAAATCAATCACTGATTTTGGTATCTTTATCGGCTTAGAAGGTGGTATTGATGGTCTAGTACATTTATCGGATATTTCTTGGAATGTACCAGGCGAAGAAGCAGTTCGTAACTACAAAAAAGGCGATGAAGTTGCCGCTGTTGTGTTACAAGTTGATGCAGTGAAAGAGCGTATTTCTTTAGGTATCAAACAGCTTGAAGAGGATCCATTCAATAACTTTGTTGCTGCTAACAAAAAAGGTGCGGTATTAACAGCGAAAGTTGTTGAAGCGGATGCTAAAGGTGCGAAAGTTGAATTAGAAGGTGGCGTAGAAGGTTATATTCGTGCAGCTGATTTAACTAGCGAAGTGAACGCTGGCGATGAAGTTGAAGCGAAATATACTGGTCTTGATCGTAAAGCAAGAATCGTTCACTTATCTGTTCGTGCTAAAGACCAAGCGGAAGAAGCTGCAGCAGTTGCTAATGTGAATAAGCAAGAAGATGTTGCTATTCCAAATGCAATGGCTGAAGCCTTTAAAGCAGCGAAAGGCGAATAATTTTTAGCAAAATATGGTGAGAATTTTCTCACCATATTTATTTATGATGAGATTTATAGTTTTTTGGTTTAATTATGTTTTTATCATCGTTTCTCTTTAAAATAATACAGCGTTGGTATCCTTGTATTATTTGAAGAATTTAGCTAAATTGATGAAAAGCGTAGTTAATCTAAATGGCTATTTGTCCATGGCCTAAAACATAATAGGGAATCGTTATGACTAAATCAGAACTTATTGCAAATTTAATTGATAAAAATCCAGAGATCAATATGAAAGATGTGGAAGCATCAGTAAAAGAAATCGTTGATCAAATGGCGTTGGCATTAGAAAAAGGAAATCGTATTGAAATTCGTGGGTTCGGTAGTTTTTCATTGCATTTCCGTCAACCTCGCATTGGTAGAAACCCAAAAACAGGTGAACAAGTTAAATTAGAATCTAAATATGTTCCTCATTTTAAAGCTGGAAAAGAATTGAGAGAGCGTGTTGATTATTAATTTATCGCTTTATCTTATTTCAACTTAACACAACCATATTTTTTACTCTAAAACAACAAAAAAACCTACCGCACTTTTTAATTGTTGTTGCTCAGAAATAAGTGGGATTCGTGAACGTTGCCAAACGGGAACGTTGAGTTGTTGCCAAACTTTTTTAATATCTTGATTTGGGCGTTTTGCGTCAAGTTTTATTTTGCCTGAATAACCGAATGTTACTTCAAATTGATCGCCTTGTGCATAAAATTCACTGTGGTAGTTTTTGTTTTCTGTTTGCCAAAGTGCGGTAAGTTTTTTACCTTTTTTTTGTAAGGTTAATATACCTAATTGATCGGGTAAAGAAAGAGGGGTATCAATACGGAGTTCAAGCTTTACTTGGCTCAAATCTTGATAAGGCGGGGTAATAAATAGTCGTTGTTGGTAACGGCGTAGGATCACTTGTCCTAAACGAAATTCAGGATTTTTATCCATTTTGGCAAAAACTACTTCGGCGAGGATATGTGCCAGTTGTTGGCTTGAAGGCATGGCAAGCTGATGCTGTTGTAACCATAAACGAAGTAGTGCCGCTTGTTTTAAAGGTGAATATTGTGGAAATTTCGCTGTATATAGCGTTTTTTCCGTTGGATTATAGATTTGAGCGAACTCGTTTGCTAACAACTCATTGATTAATTGTTGCTGTTGGTAACAATGCTGTGCCGAACGTTGTACTGCTTGGTCAAAATGTTGCCAGCGTTGGCGTAAAATGGGCAACACTTGATTGCGTAAAAAGTTTCGATCATATTGGTTATCTTGGTTACTTTCATCATTGATCCAACAGATGCCTTGTTGTTGTACATAATCTTGTAATTGCCAACGGGAAAAGTTTAATAGCGGGCGAAAAATAGGCATATCAAATAATTGGCTTTGTATTTGCATTGCTCCTAGACCTTGAATACCACTACCACGTTTTAACGCCAATAAAAAACTTTCGGTTTGATCTTGTTGATGGTGGGCGGTAACTAAGATTTCATGGCTAAAACGGTGTTTTTTGATGGCTTGATAACGCGCTTCCCTTGCACCAGCTTCAATACCTTGTTTTGATTGCACCTGTACTTTTTCACTAATAAAAGGAATTTGCCATTGATAGCAAAGCTGTTGACAATGTGCTAACCATTGATCTGCATGGGGGCTTAAATTATGATGAATATGGATTGCACGCAAGGAAAAGTGCGGTTGTTTTTCGCGAAGTTTTTTGCATAAACTGAGTAAGGCAGTGGAGTCTAAGCCACCACTAAAAGCGATTAAAAAGGCTTGTGGTGGGCGATAATATTGTTGTAGTTGCTCAATAAATTGTTGTTCAATCATATATTATTGTGATGATGTTGATAGTTAAATTCAATAATATTTATCATGTAAAAATTAACAAAATCCGATATACTTGAAAACCATTTTTGTTTTCATTCATTAAGTGTTGTTTATGCGAATTCTTTATATTTTATTAGGTTTTCTTTGTTTAGCATTGGGTATTATTGGCATTTTTCTCCCGTTATTGCCGACTACGCCTTTTTTATTATGTACGCTATTCTTTTTTACCAAAAGTTCAGAACGTCTATCAAATTGGTTTATGCAAACGCAAATTTATCATAAGCATTTAAAAACCTTTCATCAACAACGTGCATTAACTCTGAAATCCAAGATTGCTATTTTGTGCCTTTCTACTTCTATGATGGGACTTTCCTTTTATTTTATGTCTAATATTTATGGACGAATGAGTATTATTATTTTATTGGTTATTCAATATTGGTTTTTCTTTTTTTGGATTAAAACCTTACCTGCGACAGAAAGGGAAAATAATCCTAATCTCCAGTAATATTATAATTTAGCTAAGCGGGATTATGGTTTCTGAATCAAGTTTAGGATCAATATTTTCTTGTTTTTTAGGGGCAATATTGGGATTATCTGTTGGCAATTTTTCCGTTTTATTTTTATTATTGTCGCCTAATAAGGCTTTCTGTAAACGTGAAAAATTGCTATTTTCCGCTAGCCAAATAGCAATAACGGCATCACTAAATGCCGCATCAAAATTATGGTTAAGCACTGTATCATTTAATACAAAATAGCCTTCATTCTCCATAGCAATATAACTAAGTTGATCATTGGGTTGTAAGTCAGGAAAAATGGCTTGTAAATCTTCTAATACTTTATGTTTATCAAATCCTTCAATATTGAGGGAATTCATTTCTTTCATTAGGGTTATGGCAAAACTTTTTCCCTCTACGGGTTTATTAAATTTGATGGTTAGCATTAAAGGGCGAATACCTGCTTGATATTCCCCTGTTTCAGTATAAAGTGCAATGGTATAGACATGAAAAGGCCCCCAAGTATAATCGGCTTTGCCTACCATTTTCCATTGGGCGAAAAGTAAGCTAGGTAAGCCATAACAGAATAGGAATAAAAGGGATTTTAATTTCATAGTCTATGTATTAAAGTCATTAATTTTGCCATTATAATGCTAAATTGAGGATTGGTGTAGGGGATTTTTAACCCTATTTTTATACTCCCTCACTACTTGGGTGCGTCTTTTATCTAGTTCATTTTTAATGCCTTGTTTTTGATAGCCTTCGGCAATAATTTGTTGCACATCAACTTGGCGAGCTAATTGATAGGCTTGCTGTATATAGTCTTTTTGTGGATAAGGGCGTTGTTCAAAACCTAGACGACCTTGGCTGTCTGCTTGACAAACTAATAGTAAATTTTGTAGCCGATCAGGTTTACGCCATACATCAATATGATTAAATAGTCGGATAAGGGTTTCAGGGCGAAGTTCATAGGCACGATGGATATGGCTATGATATTGGCAACAGATTTGTGCTAATTGGTAAAATTCATTTGGGACTTTTAGCCGTTGACAAAGATTAGCAAGGGGAATAAGCCCTTTTTGTTCGTGTCCATAATGATGAGGATAAAGAGATTTTGGAGTTAAACCTTTGCCTAAATCATGACAAATTGCTGCAAAACGAACCGCACTTTTATGGGGGGAATGTTGGCTAAGTGCAGTGGCTTGTTGTAAAACCATTAGGCTATGAATAAAACTATCAATTTCTGGGTGGTGTTTGGCGGGATTAGGTACACCATTTAATTTGTCTAATTCTGGAAAAAGGACAGTTAATGCGCCAACTTGTTGTAATACTTGGAAATAAACCTCAGGGTTATTTTCATTTAATGCCTTTTCGGTTTCTAGCCATACACGTTCCGCTGAAAGTGTGGTTAATTCACCTGCTTGGTTAATTTGTTGCATTAAGGCTAAGGTTTCTTCTGCGATTTTAAACCCTAAATAATGAAAACGTGCGGCAAAGCGTGCTACCCTTAATACTCTTAACGGATCTTCGCTAAATGCGGAGGAAATATGGCGTAATATGCCTTGTTTTAAATCTTGAATTCCGCCATAAGGATCGTAGAAATTGCCTTGTTGATCTTGGGCAATAGCATTAATCGTGAGATCACGCCGTAAAAGGTCTTGCTCTAGGCTCACATTGGGATTGCTGTCGCAGATAAAGCCAGTATAACCTTGTCCTGCTTTGCGTTCGGTACGAGCGAGGGCATATTCTTGCTTGGTTTGGGGGTGAAGAAAAACAGGGAAGTCTTTGCCCACAGGTTGAAATCCCTGTTTTAATAATTGTTCAGGGCTTGCCCCTACTACCACCCAATCTTTATCTTTAATGGGTAAACAAAGGAGCTGATCTCTGATCGCTCCGCCGACTAAATAAATTTGCATTTTATGCCCAACCATCACGACGGCGACGGCGTTTTGGTAAAATAAATGGGATAATTAATCCTAGAATAAGCCCAACGCCGAGTACAGAACCACCATAAATAAACCATTGGATAGCGATTTCCCGTTTGCCCGCATCAAGCATCGCTTCTAAATCACGGTTTTTATTGCGTGTTATTTCAAGTTCACGATTAAGCTGTGAATTGCGTTCTAATAATTCGCTACTTTGTTGCTCGGCTTGTTTGGTACGGCGTTGCATTTCGGCGGTACGCTGTTGCCAGTCTTCATCTAATTTATTGAGTTTTAAGGTTAACTCTTGGATTTGGCGTTTTAATTGTGGATTTTCTTCACGACTACTTGGGCTATCGCTAAGTTCGCTAGTGAGAATCCAAGCCTCACGATTACGGCTATCACGAATCAAACTATATTTATCTTTTTGGTTTAATACGGTAACTTTTTCGCCAGCTTGGATTGCACCTGCAATACGGTATTGATCACCTGCACCACGACGTAGAAAGGTATTTAAGTTTTCGCTCACATAGCGTGTTTCAGCAATTACTTGTTGAGCAAAAGCTAGGCATAAGATAATAGGAAGAAAGATTTTTGTGATAGTTTTCATAATATCCTTAAATATGTTTGAGAGAGTGCTATAGTCGTTCCACTTTAAAATGATACAGCGTTGGTACGCCTCGCCGTACTACTTGTACTGTCTTCGGCATACCGCCTTGTCTCATTTTAAATTGAAACGACTATATTAATCATAGTACTCTCTTGTGGAATTAACGGAAAATCGCGTTTAAAATAGAGTAAATAATAATTGCACCAATAGCACCTGCTGGTAGAGTAACTACCCAAGAAGCCACAATATTACGGATCACATTTAAATTTAGTGCGGCGATACCGCGGGCAAAGCCCACCCCTAATACTGCACCTACTAGGGTTTGCGTAGTGGAAATAGGTAAGCCTGTACCAGAAGCAATGACTACGGTAATGGCACAAGCAAATTCAGCGGAGAAACCACGACTTGGGGTTAAATCGGTAATTCCTGTACCAATGGTTCCCATAACACGATAGCCCATAACCGCCATACCTAGCACAATGCCAAATGCTCCTAGCGGTAAAATCCACCACACTAATTGAGATTTGGCGACGATTTCGCCGTTATGTTCAATAATGGATACTACTGCTGATAAGGGGCCAATAGCATTGGCAACGTCATTAGAACCATGGGCAAATGCCATAGAACAAGCGGTCATTAACATTAAAATACTAAAGACTTTTTCAACCCCACCGAATGTTCCTCCTTGAATACGATTTTTGAAGGATTCGCTGCGTAAATAAAAGTGGCAAGCAATAATGGCAAGAATTGCAATAGAGAGGGAAATAAAAAAGGTTTCTGTTAAGGTAAGGTGTAAACCAACGTGTTTTAATCCTTTGGTTAAGGTAACAATACAGAGGATAAAGGCGGTTAACCCCATATAATAAGGCCCAAAACGTTTGGCATTTTTCAGGGGTTCTTCCGTATCAAAGATCAGTTTTTGCGTGCTGATAAAAATACTATAAGAAACAATACCCGCTACCACAGGGGTAATAAACCAACTGCCTACAATATTGCGAATTTCGCCCCATTCTACCGCTTGTGAACCCACAGTAACTAAGGCAAAACCAATAATTGCTCCAATAATGGAATGAGTGGTAGATACAGGCCAGCCCATTCTAGAAGCAATAAATAACCAAACACCGGCGGCTAATAAGGCTGACATCATACCTAACACGAGGGTATCTGGTGTATCGGCAAATTGGGTTGGATCAATAATTCCACTTTTAATGGTTTCGGTAACTTCGCCACCGGCAAGATAAGCCCCAGCAAATTCAAAAACCATTGCGATAAGAATGGCTTGTTTAGCGGTAATCGTTCCTGAACCTACTGAGGTACCCATGGCGTTGGAGACATCATTAGCACCAATACCAAATGCCATTAATAAGCCAAAAATTGCGGTTAAAATAATAAATAAGGAGCCATACTGGTTGATAATTTCCATTGTCTTTTCCTATTTAATATAAACATTATTACGAGCGAGCAATCATTAGTTCAATGCGTGAGCCAACACGTTGAGCTTGGTCCGCAAGTACACCGACCCATTCAATAATTTTGTATAAAAACATCATATCAATAGGGTTATATTCTGTTTCAATTTTCATTAATTCACGTCTTAATTTAATTTGCATACGATCAGTATCGTCTTCAATGGCATCTAATTCATTGATCATATTATTAACTAACGTCAATTCACGTCCACGAAAGCCCGTTTCAAGCAGTTGATCCATTTCATCAATCACTTTATGAGCTTGTTGTGCAGCATCAATACTGCGTTGTAAAAAGTGAAGAAAATCCTTTTGAATAAGGGTAGGGATTGCTAATTGACGCCCAATAACACGCCCGGCAATATCTTTAGCATAGTTCGCCAATTTATCTTGCTGAGTGACTAATTCAAGTAAATCGGTACGATCAATAGGCAGGAATAAACCTCTTGGCAGTTTTAGACGGATTTCACGTTTTAATGTGTCCGCTCGGCGTTCCAATTCAGAAATTTTCACGCGTAATTCTTCTGCTTCTTCCCATTGATCCGCAAAGGTTTTTTCAAAAAAAGGCACTAATAACGCACAGCTATCCGTTACCTTTGCGGAGTGCTTTTGTAAAGGTTTTAATGGGGAATGAGCAAACAATCCCAAAATATTATTCATCGCCATATCAGGTTACTCCGATAAATTAATCATTTCTATGGTCATTATAATCGTCCCACTTTAAAATAATACACATTGGCACGCCTCACTGTACTCTTTGTACTGTCTTCGGCGTGTCGTCTTATTTTAAATTGAAACCACTATACTGTTACAATAAGCATAAAAATTTATGCTAACCAGTAAAATTTATGCGAATATTACAAGATATAGCATTGAAATTCACGATTTTTCAGTGAAAAACTTTGTTTTTATTGGTGAACAAAATAAGTTTTTGACTAAAAATTATTGCTAACTATTTGATTTAATAAGGTTTTATGATGAATAAAGAAATTGAATTAAAATTGACAGTAAACTCGGCTTTTGCTGATTTTTTGAGCCAGCAAATCAGTGATTTTCATCTTTTAGAGCAAAAAGAACGTTTTTTGACAAATTGTTATTATGATACCGCTGAACATTTCTTTGCCAAACATCAAATGGGCTTGCGTGTACGAGGCGAAAATGAACATTTTGTCTTGACCTTAAAAACCAAAGGACAAGTGCAAGCAGGGTTACATATTCGCCCAGAATATAATATGCCTTTATTTTCTTCATCGCCAACATTGCAGCAATTTGCTGAGCATTTTGCCGATAATCCCATTGACGAATTGGCAGACAAGGATTTATACCAATTAGAACAACAATTAATACCAATTTTTCGTACCGATTTTTGTCGTCAGAGCTGGCAAATTGATTTAGCCAATAATAGTGAAGTGGAAGTGGCGTTAGATCGAGGGGAGATTATTGTGAGTGAAAAGGCTAAAATGCCAATTTGCGAAGTAGAATTTGAATTAACTCAAGGTAATCTTGCTGATTTATTCCGCTTTATTAAAAATTTAACCTTAACTGACGGTATTCGTTTAAGTTCTTGCAGTAAAGCGGAGCGAGGCTATCAATTAGCAAAAATTACTGAATTATCCCCACAGGATTGGGTGGCGAAATGGTGTCATTTTTTGACTCATGTACAACAGCAAAATTCTCGTCAAATTTTGACCGCACTTTTACAATATGAACAGCAGTTAATTGAAGAAACGGTGGGATTAGGTGCTGATTATTTTGCGGATACCTTTATTCATACTGTAGAGCGAGTTGGAGCGTTTTTCAATCTTTATCATTATTATCAAGATAACGCTAAATTATTGGGACAAACCCTTGAACAAAGGCAATCCATTGTGCCAATAGATGAAGATATTATTCAAGAGCTTATTGAAACGAATGATTATCTCTATCAAGGGATAAAACAAATTATTCGCCAACATAGTGAAAAGCAAAATAATCAACAAGCAATGCAGGCGTTAATTGAATTGTTGCATTTAGGCAGTTATGTGCCAAGATTAATCAATTTATTATGGCTAACTCAGGAGTAAATCATGGCGAAAGCAGCAAAAACCGCTTATGTGTGCAATGAATGTGGGGCAGATTATCCGCGTTGGCAAGGGCAATGTTCCGCTTGTAAATCTTGGAATACCATTACTGAAGTGCGTTTAGCCCCAGCCAAGTCGGCAAAGGGCGATCGTTTTAGTGGCTATGCGGGGGAAACTCAAGCGAAAATTCAGACCTTAGCTGAGATTAGCTTACAAGAAACGCCAAGATTTGGCAGTGGTTTTAATGAATTAGATCGAGTATTAGGGGGCGGCATTGTACCGGGATCGGCGATTTTAATTGGTGGGCACCCGGGGGCGGGCAAATCCACCTTATTGTTGCAAGTGATGTGTCAATTATCGCAAAAAATGACCACACTTTATGTTACAGGGGAAGAATCTTTGCAACAAGTAGCGATGCGTGCCAACCGTTTAGGTTTGCCTACGGATCAGTTACAAATGTTATCGGAAACCTCAGTGGAGCAAATTTGCCATTTGGCGGATCAGCTTAAACCTCAACTCATTGTGATTGATTCAATTCAAGTTATGCACCTTGCGGATATTCAGTCTTCGCCCGGAAGTGTAGCACAGGTGCGAGAATGTGCATCATTTTTAACCCGTTATGCGAAAACCCGTCAGGTGGCGATTGTGATGGTGGGGCATGTTACTAAAGACGGTACCTTGGCTGGTCCAAAGGTTTTGGAACACGTGATTGATTGCTCCTTATTGTTAGAGGGAGAAACGGATTCTCGCTATCGTACCTTGCGTAGCCATAAAAATCGTTTTGGGGCGGTAAATGAACTTGGAGTATTTGCCATGACGGAACAAGGTTTACGTGAAGTGAAAAACCCTTCAGCCATTTTTCTTAGCCGAGGCGATGAGCAAACCTCAGGGAGTTCGGTAATGGTGTTATGGGAAGGAACTCGCCCTCTTTTGGTGGAAATTCAAGCCTTGGTGGATCATTCAATGTTAGCTAACCCTCGCCGAGTTGCTGTGGGATTAGAGCAAAATCGCTTAGCCTTATTATTAGCAGTGTTACATCGGCATGGTGGTTTGCAAATGTCCGATCAAGATGTGTTCGTTAATGTGGTGGGCGGTGTTAAGGTGAGTGAAACCAGTGCGGATCTTGCTTTGTTACTCGCCTTGATTTCCAGTTTTCGTAACAACCCTTTACCGCAAGATTTAGTGGTTTTTGGTGAAGTGGGGTTGGCGGGCGAAATTCGTCCTGTGCCTAGTGGGCAAGAACGCATTTATGAAGCAGCGAAACATGGTTTTAAACGTGCTATCGTACCTTTTGCTAATAAACCGAAAAGTGCGGTCAAAAATATGCAAGTTTTTACCGTAAAAAAATTGGTAGATGCTTTAGCAATATTGGAACAATTTGATTGATGAGGATTGTGGGGAATAATAAGGTTAATAGCAAGGAAAAATAGTGTAGAATAAGCAAGTTTGTCAAATGAAGTCAGTAATGATGAAGTATGTGTATAAAATAGGACAGGAGTATGGATAAGAAATTAGTTAAAGCACTGGATCACATTGATATAAAAATTTTAAATGAACTACAACGCAATGGTAAAATTTCAAATATTGATTTGTCTAAAAAAGTGGGCTTATCGCCAACGCCTTGTTTAGAGCGAGTAAAACGTTTAGAAAAACAAGGGGTTATTATGGGCTATCGTGCCTTATTAAACCCAGAGCTATTGGATTCGCCATTATTGGTGATTGTGGAAATTACTTTAGTACGGGGCAAACCTGATGTTTTTGAAGAATTTAATGCGGCAGTACAACAGCTTGACGAAATTCAAGAATGTCATTTAGTCTCAGGGGATTTTGATTATTTACTTAA
Organism: Volucribacter amazonae; assembly: GCF_029783845.1. Lineage (NCBI taxonomy): Bacteria > Pseudomonadati > Pseudomonadota > Gammaproteobacteria > Pasteurellales > Pasteurellaceae > Volucribacter > Volucribacter amazonae. The sequence goes on from NZ_LWID01000001.1 coordinate 2,353,400, forward strand.
AACAAGAGTGGCGGATATGGCAGCCTATCGTAAATTATTAGGCACAACCTTGCTACGTTTACCCGGTGTTAATGATACTCGTACTTATGTAGTCATGGAAGAAGTGAAACAGACGAATTTTTTACAATTAAAATAACGATAAGATGATTGAACGCATGAAAATAGGTTTTACCCCAAAGCAATATTTGGCAGAGTTAGTATTTTTGTTTTTGGCTTTATTTGGCTTATATCTTATTGTAGCTTGGTCAAGTTATAGCCCTCTTGATAATGCTTGGTCAGTGTCCAGCTATCAACAAGAGAGTATCAATAAAGCAGGGGCATTGGGTGCTTGGTTAATTGATTTATTTTTTACCTTGTTTGGCTATGTGGGAAATTTATTGCCATTTTTATGCTTTATGGTGCCTGTTTATATTTTGTGCAGTAAAAAAGCCAAAGCGTTATCAAAATTAACCGTATTTATTACATTAATTAGCTTTGTGTTATTTTTATTGGGGCTTAGCCTATTGGCAAAATTTGCCTTGCCAAATTCAAATGATTATTTATCTGGTGGGGCATTAGCCAGTTGGTTAAACGTTGAGCTTGCTCCTTATATCGGTGATTTTGGGGTGGTGTTATTAGCTGTTTGTGCCACCATTATTGGCTTTATTTGTTGTTCTGGCACAGTATTAGTAAGTATATTGCTCAAGTTTTACCGTTGGTTGACGGGTAATAATGATGAACAAATACCTACACAAAAAACAAGTGGTAACACCCCACCTATTACTGCTGAACCAAGTGTTAAGCAAACTGAAAATAAAATGGTTGATGTGGCGAGTTTAGTGAAACCGAATATCACAGGTTTAACGCCTACCATATCAGAATCTCTTACTGGGCAACATATTGAGAATGAAGAGCATCGCTCAATCTCTCAGGAGGCAACACCATTTTTCGCTCAAACCCTTGCGGAAACACAGCGAGAAAGCATTGATTTTCATTTTAACACTGAACAAGAAAGTGAATTACCTAAAGTGAGCATTGCGGAGAGCTATCAAGAACCGCCATTGCCATTAAATGCTTCTTTTGAGCCGTCTAATTCCACTTTGGATTTACCTGAAATGCCAAAAGTGAGTTTAGTTCAAGTGGATAAAGCACCTAAAGATATTGAGCTTGAGCAAGAAAATAGCCCATTAATGGCAAGCAAGCCAAATGTTGAGAAACAACAACCCCATGGCGAGCCAGAGGTGTCTTTATCCCATGTTGAAGAAGCAACCGATAAGCATGAATCACCTGTCTATAAACCTTATGAAGGTAGTTTAATTCACCCTTTATTACAGCCTACGCAAACCAATATGGCAAAACCGACTACACCTATGCCGAGCTTGGATTTATTGGAGCGTCATACTGTACAAGAAAATCAAGTTACGCGAGAGGAAACCCTACAAACAGCACAACATATTAGCCAAAAATTACAAGATTTTGGTGTTAAAGCCAGTGTGGAGGGCGTGTTAGTTGGACCAGTGGTAACCCGCTATGAATTAGCCTTACAACCCGGTGTAAAAGCCGCTAAGGTAACGAGTATAGATCGTGATTTAGCTCGTGCCTTGAGTTTTACCTCTATTCGTGTGGCAGAAGTTATCCCCGGCAAGCCCTATATTGGCATTGAAGTGCCTAATCAACGGCGACAAGTGGTGTGGCTGCGAGATGTGTTGAACTCTAAGGAATTTTTGCAATCTAATTTCTTGTTGCCAATGGCATTGGGTAAGGACATTAGTGGTAAGCCGATTGTGATTGATTTAGCCAAAACACCGCATTTATTGGTGGCGGGTTCAACGGGGTCAGGAAAATCCGTTGGGATTAATACAATGATATTAAGCTTATTGTTTAAGGTAAAACCTGAAAGCGTCAAATTTATTATGATTGATCCTAAAGTAGTGGAATTATCCATTTACAACGATATTCCTCACTTACTCACGCCAGTGGTAACAGATATGAATAAGGCAGCAAATGCCTTGCGTTGGTGTGTTGAGGAAATGGAACGCCGTTATCAATTATTATCAAAACTTTATGTACGCAATATTGAAGGCTACAACGAAAAGATTGATCAAGCGGCGGCCATGAATTTACCGATTCCTGATCCGTTGTGGAAACCGGGCGATAGTATGGATACTATGCCGCCAGCATTAGAAAAAATGAGCTATATTGTGGTTATCGTTGATGAATTTGCTGATTTAATGATGGTGGCAGGCAAACAAATTGAGGAATTAATTGCCCGATTAACCCAAAAAGCACGTGCGGTAGGAATCCATGTGATTTTAGCGACACAACGCCCGTCAGTTGATGTGATTACAGGCTTGATAAAATCTAATATCCCTAGCCGTATTGCTTTTACGGTGGTGCAACGTAATGACTCACGCACTATTTTGGATCAAAATGGGGCTGAAGCATTATTAGGGCGAGGTGATATGCTATATCTCGGTAATGGCACAACGGATTTAGTGCGTGTACATGGTGCTTTTATGAGTGATGAAGAGGTTCGCCGCGTAGCTGATGATTGGCGAGCAAGGGCGAAACCTCATTATATTGACGCCATTTTAGAAAATAGTGCAGAGGACGAAGACAATAGCCGTATGCCTATTGATGATGAGCTTGACGGCTTATTTGATGAAGTGGTGGAATTTGTGGTAAGTACAGGTACAACCTCAACCTCATCAATTCAACGCCGTTTTCGTGTGGGCTTTAATCGTGCTGCTCGTATTATGGATCAGCTTGAAGAACAGGGCATTGTATCAGCTATGCAAAATGGAAAACGGGAAGTATTGGCTCGCAACAGCGATTATTAATCAATATATTATTAATTATCAAAAAAGGAAGATAGATGAAAAAAATAATGGTAAAAATGACCGCACTTTTTATCTTGTTTATCAATGGTGTGGCTTGGGCAGATGCCAGTGGTGAGCTTCAGAAACGCCTAAACTTAGTGCAAAACCTCACTGCGGATTATCAACAAACGGTTTCCTCACCAGAGGGTAAAAATGTGCAACAGGGCAGCGGTAAATTACAACTTAAACGTCCTAATTTATTCCGTATGGAAAGCACCTCGCCACAACAAACAGAAATGATTTCTGACGGCAAAACCCTCTGGTTTTATGATCCCTTTGTGGAGCAAGTTACCGCAAATTGGGTAACAGATGTGGTAAATAATACCCCTTTTGTCTTACTTACCAGTAATGATAAAAATCATTGGGCTGCTTATGCGGTGGAGCAACAAGTGGATACTTTTGTCTTAACGCCTAAAGCAATTAATAGCCCATTAAAACAATTTAGTATTCGTATTGATAGTAATGGTGTATTACGCAATTTCAGCACCATTGAGCAAGACGGACAAAGTAATTTATATACCTTGCGTAATATTAGTAATCAACCTTTAGCGGATAAACTTTTTCAATTTAGTCCGCCTAAAGGGGTAGAATTTGACGATCAGCGCAAAAAATAATGGTATCTAAAAATGGCTAACCTCAGTTTAGATTTTAGTGATAATGAATTTTTGCCCTTAGCGGCACGTATGCGTCCCACAACTTTGGAAAATTATGTAGGGCAGCAACATTTATTAGCCAAGGGCAAACCATTACGCAAAGCCATTGAAGCTGGGGTAAGCCATTCTATGATTTTATGGGGCCCGCCGGGTACAGGAAAAACCACCTTAGCAGAAATTATCGCTCAACGAATGAATGCTCAAGTGGTGCGTTTATCGGCGGTAACCAGTGGAGTTAAAGAAATTCGTGAAGCCATTGAACAAGCTCAACATAATAAATTAACAGGCTTACGAACCTTGTTGTTTGTTGATGAAGTGCATCGTTTTAATAAAAGCCAACAAGACGCTTTTTTACCCCATATTGAAGACGGTACGATTATTTTTATTGGAGCAACCACCGAAAACCCCTCCTTTGAATTAAATAATGCCTTGCTATCTCGTGCCAGAGTTTATGTGCTAAAAGCGCTAACCAATCAAGAGATTGAACAAGTACTAACACAAGCCCTGCATGATTCTGATAAGGGGCTAGGGCAAACGCATTTTGACATTGAGGACGGCTTGCTAGCTTTGCTCGCAGATTATGTGAACGGCGATGCTCGTTTAGCCTTAAATTGCTTAGAATTAATGAACGATATGGCTGAGCAGGGGAAAAATGGCAAGAAATTAGACCGCACTTTATTGAGCGAAGTATTAGGCGAACGGCAAGCACGCTTTGATAAAGGTGGTGATCGCTTTTATGATTTAATTTCTGCCTTGCACAAATCAGTAAGAGGTTCAGCCCCAGATGCGGCGCTTTATTGGTATGCGAGAATTATTACCGCAGGTGGCGATCCTCTCTATGTGGCTCGCCGTTTATTAGCCATAGCATCGGAAGATATTGGTAATGCTGATCCCCGAGCAATGCAAGTAGCCATTGCCGCTTGGGATTGTTTTACCCGAGTGGGAGCATATGAAGGGGAACGAGCCATAGCACAAGCCATTGTCTATCTTGCCGTTGCTCCGAAAAGTAATGCAATCTATACGGCTTTTAAAGCGGCTAAACAGCTTGCTAGCGAAAGCCCTGATTTTGATGTTCCCTTACATTTACGCAATGCCCCTACGAATCTAATGAAATCCTTAGATTACGGTAAAGCATACCGCTACGCCCATAATGAACCCAATGCCTACGCGGCTGGGGAAAATTATTTCCCAGAACCATTAAAAGGCACAACATTTTATTTCCCCACCGAACGAGGTATGGAGGCAAAAATAAAAGAAAAACTGGCGTGGTTAAAACAGTTGGATTTGTTAGCGGAGCAACAAGGCAAGTAATTTATTGTAAAAAGGGAAGGGATTTTATCCGAAGTGCGGTCAGTTTTCAGCTTATTTTTTCATTGCTATTTTTCCGATATTGCTAACTGTTTCGCTGTTGGTGGTTTATAGTTATTCCATTTTCTTGTCTTATTTTAAATTGAAACGACTATATTAAAGAAAGTAAGTATTCCCCTTTGTAAAAAGGGGAGAAAGCATTAGTAACGTTAGAGACATAAAAGTGAAAAATAATCCAAAAACTGACCGCACTAGGATTAACTTTTACAAGATAACCCAGTTCTTACCGTCATACCAAACGCATTATGTGCATTAGGTTTTTGTAAATGGCTATTGGATTGTTTGCTCACAGGTAAACGGCTATCCATTTGCCACGCATTCCAGCCACCATCATAAATAAGGGTATTATCCCAACCTGCTAATTGAGTGATAAACCAAGGCACGCCAGCTCGCCAACCAGTGCCACAGTAAAAGGCTAACTTATCCCCTTGTTTAATGCCTTGCTTTTCCCATAGGGCAAAAATTTCGTATGGATTGCGTAGAGAACCATCAGGATCATAATAATCTGCCACATTGGAGGCATCAGTGCCAGCATAGCCCCAAATCGCTCCTTCAGGCTCTCCTGCTTGTGGAATATAATCATAACCACTGACTTTGCCTAAATATTCATCCCATGAGCGAATACTCACTAATTTTAGCCCTTGATGTTGCTGTTGTTGGTAAGCCTGCTGAGCAGTTTCAATATTGAATTGAGGATTAGCAGGGATACTGATCCCAAAACTGGTAACAGGGGTAGGCGTATTGACTTGGAGATCAATAGGGTATTCGTTATTGATCCAAGCATTCATTCCACCATTGAGTATTCTCACATCCTCAACACCTGCCCAGCGTAATGCCCAAAATACCCTAAAGGCAGCCAACGGATTTTCTGAATAAAGCACAATCGTTTTATCTTTACTAATTCCGTTTTTTATAAGATTTTGCTCAATAACTTCAGGAGCGGATAAATTCCAGACAGGGCCATTTTCAATCCAATCTGTATTGAAATGATAAGCGTTAGGAATATGTTGTTTATAGCCTTGTGCTTGTTCAACATCACCCCAAGAAACATGAAAAACCATAATGGGTTTACCTTGATCGGTTTCTGGACGTTGTCCATCAAGTGCTTGTCTGAGCCATTGAGCTGAAACCAGTAGAGGATAATTAGCAAAGGATTGCAAAGGTAATTGATCATTATTGCTGTAAGCAATGAAGTCTTTAAATAAGCGGACTTGATAGCCTTTAGCGATAAATTCCGCACTAACTTTTTCTAAATTATCCAAATTATGATCATAAAATATCAAGGTTTTATCTTTGCTTAATCCTTTATCGGCGGCAAATTGTTCAAAATAGCTTGGATCTATGGCTTCTAACCAATCGGCACTAAATTGTATTGCATTTGGTAAATGTCCACCTCTTGCGGCTTGTGGGCTTTTAAACCCGTTATAATGGCTATCCCCTCTAGTATCAACGATAACATATTGAGGGTTATTTTGTTTTTGTAGTAATTCCTCTAGGCTGATTTCTGTGGCTTTTTGTTCCCCACAGGCGGAGAGAAAGCATATTAAAGCGAGACTCGTAATATTGGTATTGTAATTCATTTTGTTTTCCTTATTGTTGTTTGTGGAGAGTGAAGAATCGCTGCTTGCATCGTTCTACACAAATTAACCCTATGATCATCATTAAACTGGCTATCCAACCTTGCCAAGAAAAATAGGCTGTTGCGACAACAGTATTTGCCATAGTACAGCCGCCCGCAAGGCTTGCTCCAATGCCCATACAGACACCACCAATTATTGCTTGTAAATAGCCTTGTGGAGAAGGGGCTCGCCAAAGACATTTCCCACTTAACCAAGCGGCGATTGCAGAGCCTATGATGATCCCTATAACCAGATAAGTTCCCCAGTTTAAATAGCGTTGTTGCCCTGTGGTGGCATATTGCAAGCTATTTGCTAAGGGAATACTAAAACTTAAGCCAAACTCTCGTCCTGTTTTTGCACTGAGATACCAAGCGAGGATACTTAATAATCCTAATAGGGTAGCGGTAAATAAGGGCGACCAAGTTTGCTGTAAGATTTGTTTGGGAAAGAATGGCTTTTTTTGTGTTTTTTGATAATGATAACAGGCGAAAAGGCTCAATAAGCACAGAGGAATAATAAAAAAGAGTGGAGAAAGAGCGAAACTTTGCGGTAAGGTAACTAATTGGCTATGTGGACTGATTAATAAAGTATTTATTGAAAATTTTAATGGTCCAGTTTGGCACATTGTGGTGGTTAAAGCAAAAATCGCTAAGACTAACCAGCTACTAATTAAACCTTCACCAGCACGATAGAGTTGCCCTGTAATACAACGATGAGCGATTGCCATACCTACACCAAATAAAAATGCGCCGAGTAATGTTGCCAGAATAGGCATAGGTGAACGAGGAAAGGTAATCAAATGAAAATGTTCTAATAGAAAAAAGCCTATGGATTGAATGGCAATGGCTAATAATAATGGTGTGAAAGAAACAAGGTTAGGTTGAAATGCGATATTACGCAGTTGAGCGGACAAACAAAATTGTCCACGTTGCAAAATAAAGCCTAATAATAGCCCAACAAATAAGCCTGAAATAAACATAGATTAAACCTTAATACTATGAAAAGAGCAGTTATTGTATAAAAAAGTTTGGGAGGAGGCAATGTGGTTATTGTTATAGTTGTTTTAATCAAAAGTAATATATTAGGTATTCTTTGTACTGTTTTCAGCGTATAGCCTTGTTTTAAATGGCAAAAACTATAAAAATTTTGCAAAAATCAACCGCACTTTAACATACTATGCCCCACAAATTTTTCAGCGAGATCTTCCAGTTTTTTTCCATTAGGCAAGATTAAATCAGGGGCAATTTCAATAAGAGGAATAATCACGAACTCACGATTTTGCATATCGTAATGGGGAATAGTAAGGCGTTCTGTTTGTAGCACTAAATCGCCATATAACAAAATATCCAAATCCAACGTGCGTTCGCCCCAACGGCGTAAGCGTACTCGTCCTTGTTGTTGCTCAATTTGTTGCAAGTGATCGAGCAATGCCAATGGGGTTAAAGTGGTGGTAATACAAGTCACTGCATTTACATAATCAGGTTGATCCTGTGGGCCAAGCGGTTTGCTTTGATAAAAGCTACTGACGGCCTCTAAGCGAGTATCAGGTAAGTGAGCAATGGCTTGTAAAGCGGTATTTAATTGTTGAATAGGTTGTGCCAAGTTACTGCCTAATGCGATATAAGCTGAATTTTTCATATTTTCTTTGTGTTATTTTTATTTGATTTTCGGCGATAGTATTTTTTCCGTTTTGGTGCTGGCGACAGCTTTTGTTGTTGCTTAACCAAATTATCTCGTTGCTGTGGATTACTTAATTGATATTCATGCCACCAAGTAACCAGCTCAATACTTTCTCCGCCCTCAATATTGGCTCGCATCGCCAACAAATCAAAAGCAGCACGAAATTTTGGGTGTGCCATAGTGCGTTCAGGATTTTTTCCTGTACGTTTTATTAATTGTAGCTGTAACGTCCAAATATCCCGAATCACTGTGGTATGACGGCGAGGGGCAGCCAACGAGGCGCAGAGTAAATCCAAGATTTCATTCGTGGCTAATCCATAGGCATCGTGATTATTTAATCCCCCTTCATTTTTCAGCACGTCCACTTTTTCCCGTAAAGGATACCAAAAGAAAGCGGCAAATAGGAAAGCTGGGTTAATTGGTAAATTATCAGCGACACGCTCGTCTGTTGATGTTAATGCTGTAATGATCATGCGTTCAGCAAAGCTGTCTTGTCGCTCAGTAAAATAAGGCATTAAAGCAGGAAAGAGCTGCTCAAATAAACCAAATTGACGTAATAAATGATAGGTTTTTAAACCATAACCTGCTTGCAATAATTTTAACGATTCATCAAACAAACGTGCTGGCGGAATGTTTTTTAGCAAAGGGGCTAAGGTTTTAACGGGCTTTTGGCTATCTTGATCTAAAAACATATCTAGTTTTGCCATAAAACGAATAGAACGCAACATTCGCACAGGATCTTCCTGATAACGGGTAACAGGATCGCCAATAAGACGCAATTTACCTGCTTTTAAATCCTCAAGACCTTGATAGTAATCGTATAATTGGTTACGTTGCGGATCATAATAAAAGGCATTAACGGTAAAATCTCGGCGTGCCGCATCTTGTTCAAGCGTACCATACACATTATCCCGCAATAGCATACCTTCAGCACTTTGCCGAGCTTGGTTTTTATTTTGCTGATTTTCATGATTAGCCCGAAAAGTTGCCACCTCAATAATATCTCGCCCAAACATAATATGGGCTAAACGAAAACGGCGTCCCACTAAACGGCATTGACGTAAAAAGATTTTTTGAATTTGTTCTGGGCGGGCGTTGGTGGCAATATCAAAGTCTTTCGGTTTTTTACCCAACAAAATATCACGCAAACAACCACCAACCACATAAGCCTCAAAGCCATGACGTTGAAGTTTTTCCACCACTGTCAGGGCATTTTTGCTAATAAGACGAGGGGTAATACCTTGTGAACTCGCTTTGATAACATTTTTATTGGTTATTATCGGCTCAGGTTTTTGTTTATTTTGGCGAGATGCTGAGGCTTGTATCGCTATGCTGTGATTTTCTGAAACAACCTGCTTTTTATTGCCAAATAATTTTTTAATATAAGTTAAAATAATCTACTCCAATTTATACGAGTTAAATATCCATAAAACTGACGAATTTTAGTCGGATTTTGGGTTAGGGTCAAATATTCAGCGATGATTTTATCGTCTTATCTTAATTTCAAATAAAAATAACTATAAAACAGACCGCACTTAATCTTTACCACTTAATTTTATTTCGGATTAAGGTAGAATAATCAATCTGTTTCATAATAATGAAGTACGATAAGTATGCAAAAACTGGATATAGATTATTTAACTAAAGCTTTAACGCCTGCTCAGGTCATCCTGCACGAAAATATAGATTCTACCAATCAATATATTCTTAACAATCTTACATTATTATCCAAAGGTACAATTTGTTTAGCGGAGCAACAAACCGCAGGGCGTGGGCGGCGTGGGCGGCAATGGCAATCGCCATTTGGTCGCCAGATTATTATGAGTTTGTATTGGACATTACCGATTAATCGTAATATTGAAGGGGTAAGTTCTGTTATTGGGTTGGCGATTGCGGACTGTTTGCAGCAGCAAGGGGCGGATATTCAATTAAAATGGCCGAATGATTTGTTGTATCAACAGCGTAAATTAGGTGGGATTTTGATTGAGCTTGCCAAATCAAGTGATAATTTATGGCATCTTGTTATTGGGATTGGGATTAATGTATGTTTGCCATTGCAACAACAGATCGATCAGCCTTGGGCAAATTTGAATGAAGCGTTACCACAGCTTGAGCGTAATTCGTTGATTGTTGCATTGGTGAAGCATATTGAGCGATATTTACATTATTTTGAGCATTATGGCATAACCCCTTATTTACAACAGCAGTGGTGTTCTTTTGATGCGTATTTTGTACAAGAAGTGAGAGTAATTACGGAGCAAAAGGAGATTATTGGTATTGCTGAAGGCATTGATTTGCAGGGGCGTTTACAGCTAATAACAAAGGAGCAACAACGTCTTTTGTTTAATGGGGGGGAAGTGTCTTTGCGAAAAAAATAAGCCAGCAACGCTGGCTTAACTGGATTAAGAATTTTGATATTCTTTTAGGGCTTTTTTGGCATCTTTTTTGTCAAAATCTACGCTATCGTCATTCACTAATTCTTCTGCTACTTCTTGATGGACTTGTTCAGCGAGTTCATCGTTGTCTAAATTAGAATTGTTGACACGAAAATCTAATTCTGCAGCATCTTTTTTGGTAAATTCTTCTTCTGGGTGTAACTTTAAGTTTACTAATTCACGAATACGGTTACGACGCCAAATTTCTTTTTTGATGACCGCACGATCTTTAAACCAAGCCACCACTAAACAGATAATGAGAAATGCACCAGCATAACCAAGAATTGGATAAACATAAGCGACCAAGGAGCGGAAACCAAGGAAACTAAAGGCAAATCCAGCTAAACAAGTGAGGATAAAATAGGGATAAAAACGCTGTGGTTTATTTGCACTAAGGCGTTTACCCAAGGCATAGAATAGTCCAATTGCGGTGTTAAAAATCATACCATAGATAATAAGTGCCATAATGATACCTAAAATTGGATTGACATTATTGATCAAGGTAAGCATTGGCATATCCGAATCTTTGATGTTTTCCACTTCAAAAAATAGGGCTAATGTGGAGGTTACTAATAGGAAGCCAAATAAACAGCCACCCGCTAATCCACCTATACCTGCGGTGCGTGGATCAAGTTGATTACCACCAATGACGATCATCATAGAAACAGCCAAGACTAAGGCAAGCCCTACATAATTAATAACGGTTATCCAAGTGTTGGGTAAGGCAGGTCTAACGGTTTGGGCAATTTGATCGTAGTAACTAAAAGGTTGCTCAATTTGCATAAAAGACACAATAGCGGAAAATACCACAGCAATAATCACAAAAGGCGTAATAGCACCTATGACACGAGAAACCTTATCCACGTCTAGTAAGCCACAAACTAACACTAGGGCGAGCATAATAGTCGATCCAACCCAAGTAGGTAAATCCCATTGTTGGTTGAGATTTGCCCCCGCTCCTGCAAACATTACAAAGCCGATACAAAATAAAGCGAAAACCACAATAAAATCAAAAATCTTAGAAATAATTGGGTGGGCGACACTATCAAAGACGGCGGTATGTTCATCTGCACCAAAATAGCTACCTAATTGCACAATGGCAAAAATAGCAACGCTCATAATGATAGCGGTAATTAATGCAGCCCAAATACCCGCTGAACCAAAGGCAATAAAATATTGTAATACTTCCTGTCCAGAGGCAAAGCCTGCTCCAACGATTAAACCAACAATTGCTAGTGCAATGCTGATAGATTGTTTAAACATAATCAAAAAATCTCCGTTCCAAAATAAATAAGCTAAATCATCATTATTTTTAGCATAAAATATCAAACTTACCCATAAAGAGTAGTGGAATATACTAGATTAATTTTGACTGTATTGCAAGTTATTGATAAATTTAATGAATTTTTCCTTTTATTTTTCTTTATGTAACGCCGTAATTTGGCTGAAAAAATAGCCGTCAGCAAGTTGGGTCTTAACTTGTTGATTTTGCGAAAGTTGTTCAATGCTTGTCAGAGGAATATTGTTCATATTTTGGGTAACGGAATAGCCACGGTTTAATACTTTTAATGGACTAAGATGATCAAGTTGCCCTGTTAACTTAGTAAAATGATATTGTTGCTGTTGACAATATTTTTTTATGGCAAATTGTAAGCGTATATGCAGTTGATTGAGGGTTTGTTGCTGGCGTTTTAGTTGGTAAGGCAACGGATTTTGTTGCAAACGAGTATAAAGTGCGGTCAGTTTTTGCGATTTTTTTTCATATTGCTGTTGCAAGGCAAATTGAAGACGATGTTGTAATTGTTGGATTTGTTTATGTTGTTGATGTAATTGGGTTAAAGGGTGTTGAGCTTGTAAGCGTAATAATGCTTGTTTAAGTTGTTGATTTTTATATTGAAAAAGGCGATCTATTGCCATTTCTAAGCGTTGTTGTTTATAGAGGAGTTGTTGTTGTAATTCTTTTTGATCACGACTCACTAATTCTGCCGCCGCAGAGGGGGTGGCAGCTCGTACGTCGGCAACAAAATCAGCGATAGTAATATCTGTTTCGTGTCCTACGGCACTGATAATGGGAATAACGGAGCGAAAAATAGCACGAGCAACATTTTCTTGGTTAAAGCAGTTCAAATCTTCCAACGAACCGCCACCTCGTCCGACAATTAACACGTCCACTTCTTGACGTTGGTTGGCTAATTCGATCATTTGGACTATTTCTGCACTGGCTTCATCGCCCTGCACTGCGGTGGGGTAAATGACAACCGCGAGCGTGGGATCTCGGCGTGCAAGAATATGTAAAATATCTTGTAAAGCCGCCCCTGTAAGCGAGGTAATAATCCCTACTTTACGGCTAAAGTGCGGTAAGTTTTTCTTGAGATTTTGGGCAAACAATCCTTCGCTAGCTAATTTCATTTTAAGGGCATCAAATTGCTGTTGTAATAGCCCATCGCCTGCGGGTTGCATACTCTCAATAATCAGTTGGTAATCGCCACGAGGTTCGTATAAACTGACATTTGCTCGTACTAAAACCTGCATACCATTTTGGGGGCGAAAGCTCACTCTGGCGTTTTTCATTCTAAACATAGCGCATCTTACCTGTGCATTTTCATCTTTTAGGGTTAAATACCAATGTCCAGAAACAGGTTGACTAAAGTTTGAAATTTCCCCTGTCAACCAAATGAAGCCTAGTTGTTCAAGTAATAAACGTGCCGCTTGGTTAAGCTGACTAACCGAATAGATGCTATTATTCATTTAATAATACCCAACCATCATCTAACCAATTACAAATGCTATCCAATAATAATGCCAAGGCATTTTCTTTTTCATTTACCTGCGATAATAAATCCTGAATATCCTGCCAATAAATAAGCTCGCCATCGGCTAATCGTTGTAATAGTTGACTTTCTAAAGGATTAAGCTCATCAATCCATTCGCCATTGGCATAAATTCTTAGCGGTTGCTGAGTATAAATTAATTTGCAATTGTTATCTTGACTAAGCCAACCTTGTTGTTGCAAGACGTCCATAATCTCTTCTGGCATACTCACTTCCTCACTCACTAACAGTTCATAACGGCGTGAAGAAACGGTGGTGGCTAAAGCGTGCTGAAAAAGTTGATCAAATTGTGGCGAGTTGCTGAGGGTAGCCAATAATAATTGTTTAATTTGTTGTATATCCTGTGGGGCTAATTCGCCAGTGGTTTGAGGTTGTGGGCTTAGACGTACAGGCAAATGAAAATCCGTTAAGTTAAACTCAGAGTTAGCTTGACAAAGATATTGGCTAATATTTTCCATTAAATCAGCCATATTAGGATAACGCAAGCCAAAGGAAAAGGTTAAACAATCATCTTGAGCCACGCCATAATGTGCCATACGCGAAGGCACATAAAGCACATCACCGGGAGCCATCACTTCATCAAGCACTAATTCGCCCATATCATCAAAAATACGAATAGGTTGATTTGGCTTAAATTCAGTACTGGGATCACACCATTTACCTAATTGCCAACGGCGATGACCGTAGCCTTGTACCAAAAAAACGTCATATTCATCATAATGTTTTCCCACTGAACCGCCTTTCGGCGCATAGGACACCATAATATCATCACGTTGCCATTGTGGAATAAAGCTGAATTTTTGCCATAAATCGCCTAATTCCGTTGACCATTGCTCCATATTTTGTACTAACACTGACCATTTTTCTGCCAGTTGACTAAAATCTTGAGCGGTAAGTGGGCTGGCTTTAAAACTCCAATGATCCCCTTGATGCAGTTGTAATAAACGAGCCGTTACTTCTTGTTGTTGAGCTAATTCAATAATATCCTGAGGCTCAAATAAGCCCACAATTTCAGGTAAACCTTGGCGAATAATTAACGGTTTTTTTTGCCAATATTCAGATAAGAAGCGTTCTGCGGTGATTTCTTTGGGTAAACAATGTTGCATAGTTTGTTCCTTATTTTTGCTTAATGGGCTGGCGACTGATTTTTCTGTGCTTTTTCGTTTTGGCGTTTTAATTTCTCGGCTTCTTTTTGCTGTTCCGCCCGTTTACGCCGAATTTCTTTAGGATCAGCTAATAAAGGGCGATAGATCTCAATACGATCCCCCGGATTGACCACATCGGTTAATTTAGCAGGACGACTGAAAATACCGATTTTATTTTGGCGTAAATCAATTTCCGTATATTGTTGTAAAATCCCTGATTGTAAAATAGCACTTTGAATTGTGCTACCCCTATCCACTTGCAAGGTTTTTAAATAATAATGATCAGGTAAAGCATAAGCCAATTCAATCTGAATTTTAGACATCATAAACCTCTTTGGCACGTTGTTTAAAGGCATTCACCATACGTTGCGTAAGTTCGGTAAAAATTTTGCCAAAAGCAAAGGAAATCAGCGGATTAGCAAATTCAAAATTGAGATTTAAGCGAATTTGACAACTTTGCTCATCAATTTCATCAAAACACCATTCGCCCTGCAAATGTTTAAAAGGGCCTTCAACCAGTTGCATTTGAATTGTACGATAAGGCGTTAAAAGGTTACGCGTGGAAAAGCTGTGTTGTATGCCCGCTTTGCTAATGGTTAATTCGCCGATAAGTTCATTTTCTTGTTGTAAAATAGAACGAGTGGCAATACAGCCCGGCACAAATTCGGGATAGCGAGCATAATCATTAACCAGTTGATACATTTGCTGACAGCTATAAGGTACTAAGGCAGAAGTGGTAATTTGTGGCATTTTCTCGTTATCTAATTTCATGTTTTCGGTTATTATATGCAAAACTTAACCAGAAATTAAGGAAAAATATGTTTCAATCAGTAAGTTGGTTATGGTTTGCCTTAGGTTCAGCATTTTTTGCCGGTTTAACGGCTATTTTGGGTAAACTTGGGGTAGAGGGGTTAAATAGCAATTTAGCCACATTTATTCGCACTATTGTGGTGTTGCTTGTCGCAGGGTTAATTATCACATTACGCAATGAATGGCGATTACCTCAGCATATTGTGGCTAAACCCTTGACCTTTTTGATTTTATCAGGTGTTGCCACAGGGTTATCTTGGCTATTATATTATCGTGCGTTACAACTCGCCCCCGCCTCTTGGGTTGCCCCCATTGATAAATTAAGTGTGGTAATTGCCATTATTCTCGGCATTGTGATTTTAGGTGAACCTCTTAGCTGGCAATTAATCATTGGGGCAAGTTTGATTGTGGCAGGCGTTTTAGTGTTAGCTTGGTAATGATTGAGCCATTTCCCCTTTTCCGCTACAATAGCCGTTTATTTTTACGGTAACTGCTAACAAGATAAAATATGGCTGATATTAAATTAATTGTGGGATTGGGAAATCCCGGCGAAAAATATGCCGAAACAAGACATAATGCGGGTGAGTGGCTAATTGAACAGTTAGCCGAGCATTTTGCTTTTCAATTAAAAATGGAGGCAAAATTTTTTGGCAAAACTGCCCGCACTTTATTAAATGGCGAAGAGGTTCGCTTTTTAATTCCCACCACCTTTATGAATTTAAGTGGCAAAGCCGTTGCTGCTCTGGCGAATTTCTATCGTATTCAGCCTGAGCAAATTTTAATTGCTCATGATGAATTAGATTTACCGGCAGGCGTGGCAAAAATAAAACAAGGTGGGGGACATGGTGGACATAATGGCTTGCGTGATAGCATTGCACAATTAGCCAATAATAAAAATTTTTACCGTTTGCGTATTGGGATTGGACACCCGGGCAGCAAGGAATTGGTTGCGCCTTATGTGCTAAGTAAGCCCTCGCCAAATGATCGAGCTTTAATTGAGCAAGCCTTACAGCAAGCAGTTAAGTCTATTGATTTATTGTTTAAGCAAGGCATTGTAAAAGCCACTAATCAATTAAATGCGTTTAAAGCAAATTTATAGTCATTCCACTTAAAATAATACAGTGTTGGCACGCCGTCTTGTCTTATTTTAAATTGAAACGATTATAATTAAATCAGCCCTAGGCTGAACGAGTTTATTAACGAAAGGAAACATTATGGGATTTAAATGTGGTATTGTTGGGTTACCCAATGTTGGGAAATCCACACTTTTTAATGCGTTAACCAAAGCTGGCATTGAGGCGGCAAATTATCCGTTTTGTACGATTGAGCCAAATACTGGGGTCGTACCGATGCCTGATCCTCGCTTACAAGCCTTAGCAGATATTGTAAAGCCTGAGCGGGTATTACCTACTACCATGGAGTTTGTGGACATTGCTGGATTAGTGGCTGGAGCAAGTAAAGGCGAAGGGCTTGGTAATAAATTTCTTGCGAATATTCGTGAAACAGATGCCATTGGACATGTGGTTCGTTGTTTTGAAAATGACGATATTGTTCATGTGGCAGGGAAAATTGATCCCGCTGAAGATATTGACACCATTAACACCGAATTGGCTTTAGCGGATTTAGATAGCTGTGAAAAAGCCATTCAACGTTTAACCAAACGAGCGAAAGGTGGTGATAAAGAGGCAAAATTTGAATTAGCAGTAATGGAAAAAATCTTGCCTGTGTTGGAAAATGCTGGAATGATCCGTGCTATTGGTTTAGATAAAGAGGAATTACAGGCGATCAAAGGCTACAATTTCTTGACGTTAAAGCCAACCATGTATATTGCTAATGTGAATGAAGATGGTTTTGAAAATAATCCTTATCTTGATCGTGTGCGAGAAATTGCTGAAAAAGAGGGAGCGGTTGTTGTGCCTGTATGTGCGGCGATTGAGGCAGAAATTGCTGAATTAGAAGAGGAAGAAAAAACCGATTTTTTACAAGAATTAGGTTTAGATGAACCCGGTTTAAATCGTGTTATCCGAGCGGGTTATAAATTATTGAATTTACAAACTTATTTTACTGCTGGCGTTAAAGAAGTGCGAGCTTGGACAGTCTCTATTGGGGCAACAGCTCCAAAAGCTGCCTCGGTTATCCATACCGACTTTGAAAAAGGTTTTATTCGTGCCGAAGTAATTGCCTATCAAGATTTTATCCAATATCAAGGCGAAAATGGGGCGAAAGAAGCAGGAAAATGGCGTTTAGAAGGAAAAGATTACATTGTACAAGATGGTGATGTAATGCATTTCCGTTTTAATGTGTAGAATAAAGTATTAACTTAACTTCTAAAAATTAGCCAATTTTTTGAATTGGCTAATTTCTCTTTAAAGTGCGGTTGTTTCTAGCAAAATTTTTAGGTTATATCGTTTTAATTTGATATAAACAAGAAATAGTACAACAAAGAGTGTTATGCTGTACTATTTTAAAGTGGGACGAATTTTAACGTTTTACCCAATAAGCCTTAACCTTGCTATTCTCGGCATGAAGTTGTCGTGTTTCTCGCAAATATTTACGTAGTGCTTTGGCGGTTTTTTGTTCCGTTGCTCCCCAAACTTTGTCAATACGAGGCTGCTGTTGCAGAATATCAATTAATTTTTCTGTTAAATTCTGTTGATCAAGATAATAGACTTGGCTATTTGTTGGGAGATAATCCTTTAAATACGCTTGTTCTGAATTTTGGTGAGCGATACTAATAACAATAGGTGCAAGGGGATTTTTCCAATCTTCCAATAATTTGGCTAATGTTGGGAAAGCGGTTTCATCGCCGAATAATACGGCTTGCCCAGTGTTCAAATGGGCTGTTTTTTCATAATGTAGAGAACTGGCGTGTAAAATATCGCCAACTTGTAAGGATTTAGCCCAGTTTGAACCAAGGCTATCATTATGTAGGTAAATATCCACCACCGCTAATTCAAGGGTTTGATGATCAATGTACTGCTTTTCATATTTGCGTAAGCTGTAATAACGTTTGGCTTGCCCTGCTAATTGTTGTTCGCTAGGACGTTGAGGAAAGCGCGCTAGGGTAAAGACCCAAGCTAAGCCAGCTTCTGCTTGCACTAATGGTTGCAAGGGGATAAGCCAAAGGCGTAAAAAGTTAGCACTGATTGCTTGGCTTTGTTGTACTTGGAAATAATAATGGGAGTTTGTAATAGGCTTTTCACATTGTTGTATCGCTGTTATGGCGAGCTGTCTAACGTTGAATTCTATTTCTCCCTCCGTTAAAAAGGGAACAAAATGGCTTTGCTTTTGCCCCTCGAGAGTAATCTCTAATTGCATACCTTGTTCAAAGAGATCGGCAAAATGGGCGTGTTCAACCTTAGGATCAATAAATACCTGAGCAATAGCAAGCAATTCTTGATGATGATCATCATTCACATGCTCAATAATATCTAATTTACGATTTATATCGTTAATGGCAGTTTTTTCTGTCATTGGTTATCCTTAACATTGATTATATAGTTGTTCTATTTATGGGAGCTATGTTAAAGGTTAATGTTTAGAAAGTAAATGATAATTATTTGTATAGTTATTTCATACTATGTTGGCAGGTTTTGTCTTTAAAATAACGATATAATGTTAAGCGGAAAATTTTGCAAAAAATAACCGCACTTTTGGGGTGCGGTTAAGGGGGTAAGTTATTTCTGTGGTGCTTGCATAAAGCGGAAGAAATCACTATCAGGTTTTAAAATCATGATATTGTTATCATTGTCTTTAAAACTTTTCTCATAGGCTTGTAAACTACGCACAAAGCTATAAAATTCGGGTTCTTGGCTAAAGGCATCGGCATAGATTTTCGCCGCAGTAGCATCACCCGTGCCGCGTAATTCTTGGGCGGTTCTATTGGCATTAGCCAAAATTAAGGTAACTTTACGATCTACATCCGCTTGGATAAAGGCTGCTTTTTCCTTACCCTGTGAACGATGCTCTCTTGCTACTGCATCACGCTCGGCACGCATACGTTGATAAATAGAAGAAGAAACTTCGTCAGGTAAGTTAATTTGTTTTACCCTTACATCAATTACTTCAATACCCAATTCGGAAGTGCTATCTGCCCCTGTATTTAAAGCACGTCTTGCACCAGCCATTAATTCGCCACGCGTACCAGAAACAATGTCTTTAATGGTTCTTGAACCGATTTCTGAACGTAAACGGTCGTTGACTTTACGGCGTAATAAGTTAGCGGCTTGGGTATAATCGCCACCGCCAGTAGTGGTATAGAAACGTCCAAAATCACTAATTTTCCATTTCACATAAGAATCCACCCAAAGATCCTTTTTCTCTACGGTAACAAAGCGATCAGGTTGTCCGTCCAAGGTTTGAATACGGGCATCAAGAATTTTAATGCTATCAATAAATGGGGTTTTAAAATGTAAACCGGGTTCATAAACCACCACTTTATTGTCTGCATCACGATGCACCTTACCAAAACGTAACATAATGCCTCGTGATCCCTCTTGGACAATCACAATACTGGAATATAAAAGGGCAAGAATAATTAAAATAACTGGAGTTAAAAACTTACGCATTAGTTAAATCTCCCTTGGCGTGTAGTGTTACGTTGTTCAATACTTGATGACGATGAGGTTTGTTTGGCATCAGATTGACTTGATGAGCCTTTTAGCTGAGGTGGATTGCTTGCTTGACTGCTATTTTCTCTGCTGGAAAGTTCATCGTTTTTTAATGCTTTACCTTGTAAAATTTGTTCCAATGGTAATACAGTGAGATTATTGCCATTGTGGCTATCCAACATTACTTTTGGTGTATTCGCCATAACTTTTTCTAAGGTTTGAATATATAAACGTTCACGCATCACTTCAGGGGCAACACGAAATTCTGGTAATAAGCGAGTGAAACGTTCCACTTCCCCTTGTGCATCTAACACCACTTGATCTTTATATGCCGTAGCTTGCTCGATCATACGTTGTGCTTCACCTCGCGCGATAGGTTCACGCTCTCTTGCATAAGCCTCTGCCTCACGAATATAACGTTGTTCATCTTCTTGAGCTTTAATGGCATCATCAAATGCCGCTTTTACTTCTTCAGGCGGACGTGCGGATTGGAAGTTTACATCAATAATATTTAGCCCCATATCATAAGGCTGAATAATTTCTTCAAGGGAACGCCAAGTATTTTCTCTTACCACAGAACGTCCAGTGGTTAAAATATCGTCCATTGGCATATGACCAATAACATAACGTAAGGCACTGTCGGTGGCTTGATTTAAGCTGTCATCAGGATTGGTAACGCTAAACAGATATTTGGCTGGATCTTGCACCCGATATTGCACCGTCATTTCCACTTTAACCATATTTTCATCTTGGGTTAGCATTGCCCCTTGGGTTCTTAGCTCTTTAACTTGTTCCACGTTCACTGGGATAACACGATCAATAAAGGTTGGTTTCCAATTTAAACCCGGTTGGACGATAGAATGCAGTTCTCCAAACCGCATCACAACGCCACGTTCAGCCTCTTTAATGGTATAAAGCCCGCTTAATCCCCAGATCGCAACACCAATTACCGCAGCAATTGGCAATAATTTACCGAATTTAATATTGCCACCGTTGCCGTTGTGATTTGCGTTACCGTTTTTGTTACCACCGAGTTTTTTCAGTAAATTACTAAATATTTGCTCTAAATCTGGTGGACTTTGTTCATTACGAGAACGATCTTGATTTTGCCAACCATTCCCGCCATTATTATTTTGTCCGGGCTGTTGCCCGCCTTGTTGTCCCGGCTTTCCCCAAGGATCTTGATCTGACATAGCATTCTCCATTTTTTGCAGATAACTGACATTTGGCTACAAAGTTTAAACAAAATATGGGATTAAGTCTAATAAAAAGAATGGCTTGAATAAAAATTATCATTGTTGCTGGTTATTATAAGAAAATGATATATAAAATAAGGTATTCTTCTTGTCATACCTTGATATTCTCTTTTATAATCCCGCCACGCCGAAATTATTTTTGTTATAAAGGAAATCAAAATGAAATTATTTGCGAAAACTTTATTTGCTAGCCTTGCCCTTGTTTTAGGGATACAAACAGCTAATGCCTCTGAATTAGCAACACAGCTTGAAAAAACGAAAACCATTCGTGTGGGAACAGAAGGCACTTATGCCCCTTTTACTTTTCATAAAGATGGGCAATTAACAGGTTATGATATTGACGTGATGAACGAAGTAGCGAAACGTTTAGGCTTAACCGTTGAATATAAAGAAACCCAGTGGGACGGTATGTTTGCGGGCTTAAATGCTAAACGTTTTGATGTGATTGCTAATCAGGTAAGCCCAAACCCAGAGCGAGCGAAAAAATATGTATTCTCTGCGCCCTATAATGTTTCTCGTGCTGTAATTGTTACACGCGCTGACAATGACAAAATTCAGTCCTTTGCCGATTTAAAAGGGGTAAAATCCGCACAGTCTGCCACCAGTAACTATACTGAATTAGCGAAAAAATACGGGGCGAATTTAGTAACGGTTGATAGCTTGGCACAAAATTTAGAATTGGTAAAACAAGGGCGTGTTGATGCCACAGTGAATGAACAAATTGCGGTACTAGATTATTTCAGCAAACACCCAAATGCGGGTTTAAAAATTGCAGTGAAAAATGATGAAACCATTGGTTCTGCCTTTACATTCTTAAAAGGCAATGAAGATGTGGCTGAACAATTTAGCCAAGTGCTTGCTCAAATGCGTGCTGACGGCACATTAAAAGCCCTATCAATCAAGTGGTTTGGCGATGACATTACTGAATAATTTACTTGCCCAATTACCTTTTATGAATGCAGAACGAGCTGATTTAGCGATCAGCTCGTTTTTGCCAATGTTACAGGCGACGATCATCAATACCATTCCCCTTGCGATACTTTCTTTTGTGGGCGGTTTGATGATTGCAACAATTATTGCGTTAATTCGTACAACGCCAGCTAAATCAAAAATACATAAAATTTTGACCGCACTTTGTCGCTGTTATATTTCCATTATTCGTGGCACACCCTTATTGGTACAGATTTTTATTATTTTTTATGGGTTGCCAAGTTTAAATATTGTGCTTGATCCCTTTCCTACTGCGGTTATTGCCTTTTCATTAAATATTGGTGCCTATGCCGCAGAGATTGTGCGCGCCTCAATTTTGGCGATACCCAAAGGACAATGGGAAGCCTCTTATGCCATAGGTATGAATTATCGCCAAGCCTTTGTGCGTACCATTATGCCGCAGGCAATGCGAATTTCCGTACCGCCCCTATCCAATACCTTTATTAGCACTGTCAAAGATACCTCTCTTGCCTCGTTAGTATTGGTAACTGAGCTGTTTCGTGTGGCACAAAATATTACCGCCAGCAGTTATGAATTTATTTTAATTTATAGCGAGGCGGCGTTAATTTATTGGCTGGTTTGTTTTGTTCTTTCCATTTTACAAGAACGGCTAGAAATCCGACTTTCTCGTCATTTGTAATTGAGTAGCTATGTTAGAAATTAAAAATATTCACAAACAATTTAATGGCAATGCCATTTTAAAAGGCATTGATTTGACCATTAATAAAGGCGAAGTGGTGGCAATTCTTGGTCCCTCAGGTTCAGGTAAAACCACCTTTTTACGTTGTTTAAATTATTTGGAACAACCTGATCAAGGCGAAATTGTATTTACCGACGGTTCGCTATCATTAAACTTTGCAGAAAAAATAAGCAAAAGTAAAATTTTGCAATTACGCCGCCGCTCTTCAATGGTCTTTCAACAATATAACCTTTTTCCTCATCGTACCGCTGTAGAAAATGTGATGGAGGGAATGGTTGTTGTGCAAAAGAAAGCTAAAGAACAAGCAATACAACAAGCTTTAGCCCTGTTAGCCAAAGTAGGCTTACAAGATAAGGCGGACTTGTATCCTAGCCAGTTATCAGGCGGACAGCAACAACGTGTCGGTATTGCTCGAGCATTAGCGGTACAACCTGATTTAATTTTATTAGATGAACCCACCTCCGCCCTTGACCCTGAATGGGTAGGCGAAGTATTGCAAGTATTGAAAATGCTTGTCGCAGAGGGCTGGACGATGATTATCGTTACGCACGAAATGAAATTTGCCAAAGAAGTTGCCGATAAAATTCTGTTTATGGACGGTGGTGTGGTAGTAGAAAGTAATAATGCTAAAGACTTCTTTAGCAATCCTCAACAAGAACGTACTAAACAGTTTTTAATGCAAACAAGCAGTGCGGAATTTGAGGATTATTGTATCTAACTAGTTTATATGAAGGAAGAAAGTGCGGTAAAAATTATTGTATAGTCGTTCCACTTTAAAATGATACAGTGTTGGTACGCCTCGCCGTACTACTTGTACTGTCTTCGGCGTTCCGCCTTGTCTCATTTTAAATTGAAACGACTATAATTTATACCGCACTTTTATTTTATTCTGTTTTATTTTTCTGTTGTATCAATGCTATTCCCCAACCTAACGCTAGCCCAAGGATACCAAATAATAGCCATTCCATTGAGTAGGATTTTAGCGGTAAATGGTGGAATAGCGGAATATCCATAATGGATAAGATTGCTATGATACACACAAATCCAATAGCCGTTCGTTGAGCAAGCATAGGAACGGGGATAAATAAATTAAGTAATAAGATAAAAATAATGCTCATGGCGATAGGGTAAAGGATAGATAATACAGGGACTGATTTGCTAATCACAAAATTAAGTCCTTGATTGGCAATCATAAAACTGATTAAGGTAAAAATTGTGGCGTAAGTTTTATAGGATATTTTTCGGTAAATACTATTAAAATATTCACTGACGGAAACAATTAGCCCTATGGCAGTAGTAAGACAGGCAAGAGAAACGATAATACCGAGCATAATACGTCCAAAATCGCCAAAGGCACGATTGGTTACGCTATTGAGAATGTAAGTACCGATGTCTTGATTTTTTTCTTTTAATAGTTGTAGTTCGGTGGGATCGATGTAAATTTTATTGCCAATCCAAGCTAATGATAGATAAATTAGGGCAAGGGCTAAACCTGCAATTAAAGCGGAAATAATGGTTTGTTTTGTTAGTGCTTGTTTTGTTACCCCTTTTGCTTGAATAGCCAAAATCACTATCATGGAATAGGCGATTGAGGCGAGGGCGTCCATGGTAAGGTAGCCTTCAACAAAGCCTTTGAAAAATGCGGTTTGTGTGGTGCTTTGGATTGGTGTTATTTCACTACTTGGTTGAAATAATGCACTCACGACCAATATAAAAATGGCGAGAAGTAATAGGGGCGTGAGTACTGCACCAATTCGTTCCACCATTTTTGACGGATTTAGGGCAAGCCAAAGGGAAACTAAAAAGTATAATAAGCTGAAAAATAATTGTATCCAAATGGAATATTGGCTGAAAAAAGGTTGTACAGCCAGTTCGTAAGCGGTTGCACCTGTACGAGGAATGGCAAAAAAAGGTCCTACGCTGAGATAAATGGCGGAAAGGAAAATGATTGAGAAATAAGGATTAATTTTATCAAGGGCTTTTTGATAGCCACCTTGATAAAATGATCCCACAATAATGCCTAATAAAGGTAATCCTACGCCAGTGGCAATAAAGCCAAGAATGGTGGGTAAATAATATTGTTGGCTTTCTAACCCAAGGCGTGGTGGAAAAATAAGATTACCTGCACCGAAAAACATAGCAAATAGCATAAAGCCAACAATAAGGGTATTTTTATTCATAATTATAGTAATAGCCTGTAAGATTTATTCATTATTTTATTATAGATAAAGCAGAGAAGTGAGTGGTGGGCGATACCGGTCTCGAACCAGTGACCCCCTCCTTGTAAGGGAGGTGCTCTCCCAACTGAGCTAATCGCCCTTAGAATTTAGTACAACCATTGACTAAATTTTAAGATTATCTATTAAGATAATGGGAATATTTTAAACTAAAGTGGTGGGCGATACCGGTCTCGAACCAGTGACCCCCTCCTTGTAAGGGAGGTGCTCTCCCAACTGAGCTAATCGCCCACGTTAGTTTAACATTATCAACAAGAACACTTTAAAAAAAGTGGTGGGCGATACCGGTCTCGAACCAGTGACCCCCTCCTTGTAAGGGAGGTGCTCTCCCAACTGAGCTAATCGCCCCCGTTGATGTGGACGCATTATAAAGACAATAGAATTTCAGTCAATCAAATTTTTATAATTTTTGTTTGATTGCATTAAAAATAAACATTGTCTATTAATTTGGCGTGGCTTTTAACCAAAGTCATAGTAGAATGTACGCACTTTTTTATTTTTATCATAAGGTTAATGAAATGAATATTGAACCCTTATTTAAGTTAGATCCTAATGTTAACGTGCGTACCCGTTTTGCACCTAGTCCAACGGGGTATTTGCATGTAGGCGGTGCAAGAACTGCACTTTATTCTTGGTTATATGCTAAGCATCATCAAGGTGAATTTGTTTTGCGTATTGAAGATACGGATTTAGAACGCTCAACCCCAGAAGCAACGCAAGCTATTTTAGAGGCAATGGAATGGCTGGAATTAGGTTGGGAACATGGCCCTTATTATCAAACCAAGCGTTTTGATCGTTATAATCAAGTTATTGATCAAATGCTGGAACAAGGTTTAGCTTATCGTTGTTATTGTAGTAAAGAACGATTAGAACAATTACGTCATCAACAAGAACAAAACAAACAAAAACCACGTTATGACCGCCATTGTTTGCACGATCATCAACATTCTCCTGATGAACCTCACGTGGTGCGTTTTAAAAATCCTACTGAAGGCTCGGTAGTTTTTGATGATGCGGTACGTGGACGCATTGAAATCAGCAATCAAGAACTTGATGATTTAATTATTCGCCGTACCGATGGCTCGCCAACCTATAATTTTTGTGTTGTAGTTGATGACTGGGATATGGGGATTACTCATGTTGTGCGTGGCGAAGATCATATTAATAATACCCCACGTCAAATTAATATTCTAAAAGCATTAAATGCCCCTATTCCTGTTTATGCTCACGTTTCAATGATCAATGGCGATGATGGACAAAAATTATCCAAACGTCATGGCGCAGTGAGCGTAATGCAGTATCGTGATGAAGGATATTTACCTGAGGCACTCGTGAATTATTTAGTGCGTTTAGGTTGGGGACATGGTGATCAAGAAATTTTTTCTCGGCAAGAAATGATCGAATTATTTGATTTACATTCCGTCAGCAAATCCGCCAGTGCATTTAATACCGATAAATTATTGTGGCTAAATCAACATTATATCCGGAGTTTGCCTGCGGAATATGTGGCACAACATTTAGCGTGGCATTATCAGCAATTAGGCATTGATACTCGCAATGGACCAGCATTAACAGAAATTGTGACTATGCTGGGTGAACGTTGTAAAACCCTTAGAGAAATGGCATTAACTAGCCGTTATTTCTTTGAAGAATTTGAGGGCTTTGAGGAAAAAGCCGCACAAAAACATCTCAAAGCCGCTGCACTTGAACCATTACAAAAAATTTTGCAAAAACTGACCGCACTTGAGCAATGGGATCTTACCACCACACATCAAGCCATTGAACAAACCGCCGAACAATTAGGTGTGGGTATGGGAAAAGTAGGTATGCCTTTGCGAGTGGCAGTAACGGGGACAGGACAATCGCCGTCTATGGACGTTACATTAGTGGCGATTGGCAAACAGCGTGTATTAGCTCGTATTGAAAAGGCTATTGAATTTATCAAAAAACAAGCATAATGGGTTAATTTTAAGCAATCAAATAAAATTAACAATCTTGTATATTGACAGATGAAGTGGCGAACATTATCATTGTCGCCACTTACCAAACATCAAATCTCTTGGGGATATAGCTCAGTTGGGAGAGCGCTTGAATGGCATTCAAGAGGTCGTCGGTTCGATCCCGATTATCTCCACCAAATTTATTAAATATATCAATAGCTTACAAACTTATTTAAGCCAACTACTATTTAGATATTTAGTGTTGTCAAGCAAGTTTTTGGATAAATCTAGGGGGCTAGATAATTAGAACAAATACTCTTTAACGAGTTGTTTTAAAATGAAAATTTGAGACTTTATGTTACTGTGATTAAAACGCCATTCACACTCTTTTAAATACAGCTCAAAATGGGCTTTAGGAATGTCATTAAACTGACGTAAATAGCGTTTTGCTTGACTCCAAAAATTCTCAATGCCATTAATATGATTATGATTTTCAGCAAAATGTGTGCTGTGATTGATGTGAAAATGACTCAATTCACTCACATCAAGTACATCATCACTGCGATAAGTATCGGTGTAAACAATACTATCAGGTTTTACTTTTTCTCGAATAATAGGCAGTAATGTCGCTGATTTTGTATTAGGAACAGCAACGGTATAAACTTTACCATTACGCTTCAAAAGCCCGAATACAGCGACTTTACCTGCTGCACCACGTCCTCGTTTGCCTTTACGAGCGCCGCCAAAATCACTTTCATCGGCTTCAATTTCTCCCTCAAACATTTCTAAATGAGGATTATTTTGATAAATGAGTAAGCGTAAACGATGAAAATAAAAGGTTGCTGTATTTTTATTGACATTCACGAGTTCAGCGGCTGTTCGTGCCGTAATGCCTGTAAGGAAAAGTTCAATAAGTTTGTGTTGTTTATACTGACTTGGACGACTTTTTCTCATTGGACTATTGTGCCCTAAATGGAAAATTTGTCAGTTATCTAGTACAGTTCCATAAATAAAGTCATTTAAATACTCATAAACAATATAAGGATCATTTCTATATTTTTTTCTAAAAAGACCATTTTTAGGATACTCTCTATATTTTATTCTTAATATTTTTTTCATTTTAAGTCCATATAAATATCTATAATGCACAGAGTAATCATCTTGTAAATATACATCCTATAACTTTATTTATAAATTATTCTTTCTAAAAATTCTAAATCTAAAAAGAAATAACGTTCTCCTACACTATCGATTAAACTATTTACTTCTCCAAAAAATATATTTTCTAATATGTTTTTTATAATTATTAAATCTTCCTTTGGCATCATTAACATTACTATTTTTATAGTGTTATTTAAAGTAATATTACATATAAATTCCTCTATCATTATAGGAAAATAATCAACACTATTTTGAATAACTATCAATATACGAGGTAATAAATATCTTATCCCTTCAATAGAAAAACAATCCCATGATAATAAATACTTATTATTGAAATTTATATTATCAATATAAGTTTTTTCAAAATAATTAATTTCATCATAATTTTCATAAATAAAGTAAGAATAATTTATATATTCTTTTTTAAAAATACCATCTAAAGGATAACTTCTTATAGTTAGCGTTAGTAAATTATCTATCATTTAACATTTACTCCTAAACACTTATAATGTTTTTTCCAATCTATCGCTATTTACTCTTGATATGTTTCATTATCACTCTCCCAATATTTTTCTCCTCTAATAGAAAGAGCCAGAGCTAAATCTGCCATTCTTTCCTAATATCTCTATCTAATCAACTAGTCTTGGTGTTTAATGACGGATAAACACCCACATAATAAAGATCCTGAATGAATTGTTGATTAAAAAATAATAATAAGATTTGCAAGTGGTTACTTTTTTTCATAGTCAGTAAATTCTATTCATTATTACTATATAAACGCACTGTACTACCAAAGGACAATAAATCCTTAATCATAGAATAAATTTCTAAAAGCTCATTTTATCTTAAATATATTTATTAAATTATTTTAACGATAAAAAGTAAATATCACATAAAAATAGTTGCTATTATTGCAAGTAACAAATCTAACCTACGAATATAATTTATAAATTTAAACCAAAATAGCGTGAGTTTTCTTTTATTTGCATAGATAAAAAAGAACTAGAAACATCCTCAAAACTGATAATAGAAACTATAGGTAAAATGCTTAATAAAATAAAAACAGAATTAACTTTTATTATTACTTAACTTAAGTAATAATAAATTAGCAAGAATACTTATTATTTCTAATAATTATAATAAAATTGCTTTATACCATATTTAAAATGGTTTTAAACAAATACCATTATGCTTTTCATGAAATATAACATTTCCTTTATTATCTATAAATAAAACTATTTTACAAAAATTAATATCTTCTTTATTAAACAACTCACTATTTCCTTTGTAAAAGAAGGCTACATTCCCCGAATACCAATAAATTGGGAATTTATATTTAACCATACCATTAGATGAATATAAATGTTTAATGTTCCAATCAAGTTCGCTAACCTTTATAATAAAATCACTTCCATCTATACTCTTAAAAATTATTTCTGATCTAATGTTATTAAAAATTACAAGAGCAACTAGAATAAAAATAAATAACTTTTTCATAATAGAATATTATTAATAAAAAATGAAAATTTAGCTATTTGTAAATTTCTCCTCGAATAAAATACATATAAAAACCAAACATTATCATAAAATAGATTACAACAAAGTAAGCATATTTAACAAAATTATAAAATCGATATTTTCCAAAAATAATTTTTATTGATGTTGGTAAAAAAGTCATAAAAAAAGTATGACCAAAAACTAATGAAACAAAGGTAATAATTTCACGTAAAGTAATAACACTTACATATGTATTAAGAAATTCTCTATTTTTATCAAGTAAATGTATAAGACACCATAATAAAATAAACAAAATAATAAGAAACCGTCTTTTTTTATAAATGGAGGATAAATAAAGGCATAATAAACCACCTATTATGAAAAATACCATTAAACACCTATTTAAACTATCTTAGATTAATTTCCCAATATGTACTGTCTGTTATTTCTATTTTATATAAAACATTATTATTTTTACTTTTAATATCATCATATGATATTTTTCCAACATTGGCTGTAATTAAACAATCATTTATATCCAATAAGTTATTTGCTAACTCATTTAAATCCGCCCAAGATAATTGATATCCATATTGAGAGTTAATAATAATATCTTCAAAATCAGGCATTGATAAACCTTGTGGAGCAATACCAATTGCATCAAGCTCATAGATATACCAAATAAAATGATTATCAGGTATATATTTTAGTAAATCCTTTAGTGTTAATTTACTTTTATTTCTCCACATAGAATCTTTTAAAGACTTCATTTTATTCTATATTAGCTCATATATAATTAGAAACCAGATCTTTTTATTTTCTTATAAAAATTATATTCGTCAATATCACAAGGATACCTATAATTATAATCTCCACACACAAATAATAACTCTATAAGATCACTTCTATCTTTTACCTCTTGTGCAATACAACTAATATAATCTATATCTCTTTCTCGCCCATCCTCATCTAAAATATTATTACAAGACTTAAACTTTACTCTATCCCAATACTTTTGCCTATTAATAATATAATCTTTGATATTATTATTCTTTTGCTTAATTGCAATTTCAAAATTTTCATTTAAGTCCTCTATACTATTAAGATAATATTTTGTAACACAGATTAACAAATCATCCTGTAACTCACTTCCTGAAAAGCAAGGACTATTAATAGGATCATAAATAGCAATCATATCATCCACTATATTAGCTTTTCCTTCTATTATTAAAGTAGATAAAATAAA
Source organism: Volucribacter amazonae (assembly GCF_029783845.1). Classification (NCBI taxonomy): domain Bacteria; kingdom Pseudomonadati; phylum Pseudomonadota; class Gammaproteobacteria; order Pasteurellales; family Pasteurellaceae; genus Volucribacter; species Volucribacter amazonae. Next base: position 2,384,439 of record NZ_LWID01000001.1, read on the forward strand.
TACAAAGAGAAATTTATTTATTTTCATAACACTATAGTTTTTAAATAATTATCAATATATTTTTAAGCAAAAATCATTCTATTATATTTGTACCTAAATATTGTCAGAATAAAAGCATTATGAATATCACTTTCTTCTTTTATAAACTTTATTGCTAATCTATTATTATCTCTAATAGAGCTTTTGGTAGAATTAGAAGATAATGAACTTCCCCAAATACAATCTATCCTAGCTTGAAATAATTTATTTCTCCAAATCCCTCCTTCAATATAACCAACAATCAGGTTATTTTCTGTACAAAAATAACATAATTCAATGGCTGCAGAAGGCGTAAGTTTTATTATTGCATTTCCATTTAAGTGAAAAAAATCTAAATAATTATTATATACTCTTGAGTGATCTAGCATAATAACTTATCTAACCTTATCATAAAATCCAATTCTATTAGAGTATTAACAATATAATAGTTTACACTACAGAATATCTATAAAAATCTAAATAATTAAAATTTTTATCCTCAAATAATTGTTCTAGCTTTTCTACACCATAATGCCACCTATAATTACGTTCCGCTTCAGTAATAGGGATTAACCAATAAAATTTTATATTATCTCCCAAATTTTCCAAATCAGATCCATCTAAATAAGGTAATGAAATAAGACCATAATCACATTGAGATCCTTCTTGCCAAGGTATTCCAAAATTTACAGTATCATTTAAAGACAATGTTTTTTCTGTCATATGATAATAAGCTATAGCGGTTAATATCTCAATTAACTTTTTATTTTCAAATTTAGAAAACATATGCAACTCCATTCCTAAACTAGAATCTAGGCTCATTCCTAAAGTTGCGTACGTCCACATATTACGATCATTATAAGGGGGGATAACTAAAATACTAAACTCTTTAAATAATATCCTCATTGGACCGTTAGTTAATTGGTATATTTGATAATATTCAAATTTCCAAATTCTTTTATAATGTAAAAATATTTGTTCAATAAAGCTATTGTTCATCGCTAGATTCTTTACAATTCTATATTAAATTATCATATTTAAACTAGAAATAAAAAACATACCTGTATTATTTTCTATCGCTATATCTGTTAATTTTAATAAATGATGAGTATGCTCACCAAAACTTTTGAATATTTCTCTTAGAATAACTAAATCTGATTGACCTATCACACTATCATCTTCATAATCACCAATATATTTATCTAATATTATATTTATTTTAGCAAATACTCCCAAATTATATAAAAACAGAAATTCTTCATCTGATAAATTTAATTCAACCAGTTCCTTATCTTCACATTGATCTAAATCTAGTTTTTTCATTGCTAGTTTATTCTTAGGGACAATAATTTTCTTCATTATTTTATCCTTAGCATTAAGAATTACTATAATAATCACTCAACACTTTTTCTGATTAATTTATTTAGCAATAGTATAGCTATACTTTCAATAATATTTAGTATAAAAACTCCAGTAAAGAAATAAGTAATAACACCTATTACCATAAAATCTTCTATACCAAAATAAGTATATTTAAAATAGATCATCATAATCAAATAAGTTATAATTGTAATTAAAAAACCTTTAATAAAGTTAAATATAATAGATTTTAATTTAAAAAATATAAAAATAATATATATAGGACTAAATATAGCATAAAATTGATAAACCCAATCATGTCTAAAAGGGAAAGATAAATTTAGAAAAGTTAATAAACAACTTATTAAGAACGTTAAGTAAATAATGAACCTACACAGAATAACTCGTTTCATCTCTAAACAACCAATAATTATTTAAGATTTATAGAAGCTAGATAAATCAATATCCTATTATTGCACCACAGAAACCGCTTTAATCAACACATAAACCCATTGTTGAGGTTGTAAGTTTAATTCTTGTAGCGACCATTTGCTAATACTTGCCCATATTTTATGCTGTGAGATTTTTAATTCAAGATCAACTTGATCGGTTTTAAGTTTAATTTTGCTAATTTGTCCTTGCAAAATATTGCGAATACTGGTTTGTTGAGGTAAACAAAGGGAAATGGATACATCAGAGCTATTCACGCAAACCCTAACAATATCTCCTACTGATTGATTAATCGCTTTGACCCATAGACGTTGTTGTCCATTTAAGCCGTCAAGTGCCAATGCGGTCATTTGATAGACGGGGTGATGATAGGATATAGGTAAACAAAGGATTGAACGCTGTTCAATTTGTTGCTGTTTCCAAGGGATAAATAAAGGATTGTGCCACAACTGTTCAATAGGTTGGTAAGCAAGCACTTTTCCCGCCTGCATTAAAATCACTTGATCGGCTAAACGAATAAGCTCATCTAAACTGTGAGTAACATATAAAATGGGAATATGGATCTCTTTTGCCAGTTGTTCCAGATAGCCCATTAACTCTTGTTTACGAGGTAAATCAAGGGCGGATAAAGGTTCGTCCATTAATAAAATAGTGGGGTTAGATAATAAAGCTCGTCCTATTGCTACCCGTTGCTTTTCTCCGCCCGATAATGTCGTAGGATAGCGTGTCAATAAAGGTTCAAGCCCTAATAAATGAATAATATGGTTAAATTTTTGTTTATCTGGTCGTTTTACTCCATACAATAAGTTGCCCTTGACCTTATAATGGGGAAATAGACGAGCATCTTGAAAAACATAGCCGATATTACGTTTATGCACTGCCAAACTTTGTTTATCATCAACTAAAACCTGTTGATTTAACTGGATTTTTCCTTGATCGGGTTGCAATAAACCGCTAATCAAATTAATCAACGAAGATTTTCCTGAGCCTGATAAACCAAAAATAGCGGTAACGCCTTGAGCTGGAATGGTTAAATTAACATCAAGTAACATTTGTCCTAATTGTTTTTTGACATTAATCTGCAACATAGTCATTCCCTAAGCGTTTTTGCATTCTTTTTGCCAACCATTCTGACAACAATAATGATATAAGAGATAAAATAATCGCAAATAGGCAAAGCCTTGCTGTTTGTGATTCAGCCCCCGGTGTTTGGATAAAGGCATACATCGCTAATGGGATCGTTTGTGTTTCGCCCACAATGTTAGACACAAAAGTAATGGTCGCACCAAATTCCCCCAAGGAACGCGCAAAGCCTAATATGACCCCTGCTAATACCCCGGGTAAGGATAAAGGCAACGTAATGGTAAAAAACACTCGCCAAGCTGATGCCCCTAATGTGCTTGCTGCTTGTTCTAATTTAATATCAATGCTTTCTAAAGAAAGCCTGATAGCCCTTACTAACAGCGGAAACGCCACCACAGCCGAAGCTAATACAGCCCCTTTCCAGCTAAAGGCAAAACTAATCCCAAACCAATTAAACAAGTATTTACCAATAAAACCATTACGCCCCATAGCCACTAATAACAAATAGCCGATAACAACAGGTGGCAATACCAAAGGCAAATGGATAATACCGCTTAACAATGATTTACCCCAAAATCTTTTACGCGCTAATAACCAAGCGAGTAATATAGCAAAAGGTAAACTCCATAACATTGCGTTAAGTGCAACTGATAGGCTTAATTCAATGGCACTTATTTCTACCTGAGTTAAACCTAATGCTATCAATAGTTCTGTCATTGTAAACCCATTTATATTGTTTCTCGGCGTTATTGCACCGCACTTTCTCTATAAGAGATTATTTAATGGAAAAACCATAACCAGCAAAAATATTTTTTGCCGTAGGTGATTGTAAATAGTGATAAAAATCCTCCACCTCTGGATTATTATGCCCTTTTAAGATCGCCATAGGATATTCAACGGCAGTATAAGACTGCTGCGGAAAGACACCAACAATTTTGACTTTTTCACTGACTTTCGCATCTGTACCATATACCACACCCAACGGTACTTCTCCACGTTCTACCAATGCCAATGCGGCACGCACATCTTTTCCTCTGGCTAATTTAGCTTCCACCTTATCCCATAAATTTAAATTGGTCAAAGCCTCTTTAAAATATTGTCCTGCAGGTACATGATCAGGATCACCCACCGATAAAAACTGTTGATCCAACAAAGCAGTCCATTCGCCTTGTGCAATATCCACCTCTGTTAAGTTTGAACTAATTGGGGCAATTAACACCAAATCATTGCCTAATAACGGCTTTTCGCTGTCTTTTTGCGTTAGCCCCTGTGCGGAAAGATGCTGCAACCATTTATTATTTGCTGAAATAAAAATATCCGCTGGCGCTCCTTGCTCAATTTGTTTAGCTAAGGTAGAAGAAGAGGCAAAAGAAAACACCAATTCATGGTTAGGGTATTGTTTTTCATAGGCTACCGCAATATCCTGTAACGCATTGGTTAAAGAGGCGGCTGCATAAACAGTGGTTTTAGCACTGGCGACCGAACTAATAAACAAAGCTAATACAGCAAAAATCAGCCCTAATTTTTTCTTAATGGATAACATATTCGCTCCTTATTAGGTTATATAACAAAAAATATATGTAAATAATTATATAATGAATTAAAAAATAAAAGCTACTGTATCAATAAAAATTATTCTAAAATAACCTAGACAGACCGAATAATAAAAGAGGCAAATCATGTCGGCAAACAAGCTCACACCACAAAATATCAATGACAGCGAAATCTTATTAAGCATAAAACTTCATCAACAATTATTTGTCGATCCTAAACGTATCCGCTTATTACAAGAAATTGCTCAATGTGGCTCAATCAATCAAGCGGCAAAAAATGCCAAAGTCAGCTATAAAAGTGCTTGGGATCATCTCCAAGCAATGAATGAAATCAGCCCCAAACCTCTACTAGAACGCACCACTGGCGGAAAATACGGTGGCGGTACTCAACTGACTCACTACGCAATTCGTTTATTGCAACTCTATGAATTATTGGCACAAACTCAACAAAAAGCCTTTGCTATTCTGCAAGATGAAAATATTCCATTAAACAATGTACTAAATGCAACCGCCCAGTTTTCCCTACAAAGTAGCGCGCGTAATCAATTATTTGGTAAAGTTAAAATTATTGAACAACATCACGCTCAAACACTTATCGGCATTGATATTACAGGGCTTAGCCAACTTATTTATGCCACCATTACCCAAAAAAGTGCGGTGCGTTTACAATTAATTTTAAATAAAGAAATTATGCTTATGTTTAAAGCCCCTTGGTTAAAATTATCATCACAACCGCCTTCTCCTCTCCCACGTAAAAATTGTTTTAAAGGTCATATCAAAACGATTACAACACAAGGAAATCATCAAGAAATAACAATACAAGTAGGAAACAATATTGAATTTTGCGCTTTACAGGATAACAGTGAACATTTTAACCCCAACCAAACAGTTTGGGCTTATATTGAACCTGAATCTATTATTTTGGCAGGGTTGTTGTAATTGGTTTAATACTATACTTTGATCGCAAAACCGCATCAATACTAATTGTACTTATTTCTATTTGAATTAACTCTAATTTATCACTATTATTTTACAGTCCTTTTAGTTAGACTATTGCCAAAATCAATGGATTATTGTAAGGAAAACAATGAGTAGCATAGAATTATTAATGAATGTTACCCCAAGCGAAACACGCATTGCCTTAGTGGATACAGGCGTGTTAAAGGAAATGCATATTGAACGTGAGGCAAAGCGAGGGATTGTGGGTAATATTTATAAGGGACGAGTAACAAGAGTTTTACCGGGAATGCAATCCGCTTTTGTGGATATTGGTTTGGAAAAAGCGGCGTTTTTGCACGCCTCGGATATTGTTTCCCATACAGAATGTGTGGAAGAAAGTGAACAAAAGCAATTTGTAGTAAAAGATATTGCGGAATTGGTACGAGAGGGACAGGATATTGTGGTGCAGGTGGTCAAAGATCCCCTTGGAACAAAAGGAGCAAGATTAACCACCGATATTACCCTACCTTCTCGCTATTTGGTGTTTATGCCAGAAAATAGCCATGTGGGCGTTTCTCAACGAATTGAAAGCGAAGAAGAACGTGCTCGTTTAAAAGATTTAGTTCTACCCTTTTGCGATGAATTAGGCGGTTTTATTATTCGCACCGCTGCGGAAGGTGTGAACGAGCAAGAACTGCGTCAAGATGCGGAATTTTTAAAGCGATTATGGCGTAAAGTGCTTGAACGTAAAGGAAAATATCCAACCAAATCTATGCTCTATGGCGAACTAAAATTAGCACAGCGTCTGTTACGCGATTTTATTGGGGCGGAACTAGATATTATTCGTATTGATTCTAAATTATGTTTTAGCGAAGTTAAACAATTTGCCGAAGAATTTATGCCTGCGTTAGTTGATCGTTTGGCATTATATTCAGGCAATCAACCGTTGTTTGATATGTATGGTATTGAGCGAGCCATTCAGCAAGCCTTAGATAATCGTGTCAACTTAAAATCAGGCGGTTATTTGATAATTGAACAAACTGAGGCAATGACCACCATTGATATTAATACAGGTGGTTTTGTGGGGCATCGCAATTTAGAAGAAACCATTTTTAATACCAATATTGAAGCCACGCAAACCATTGCTCAACAATTACAACTGCGTAATCTTGGTGGAATTATCATTATTGATTTTATTGATATGCAAACTGATGAGCATCGCCAGCGAGTTTTGCAATCCTTGCAAGAGGCTTTAGCCAAAGATCGAGTGAAAACCAATGTTAATGGTTTTACCCAATTAGGTTTAGTGGAAATGACCCGTAAACGAACCCGAGAAAGTCTTGAACATGTTCTTTGTGGCGAATGTCCTGCTTGTAAAGGACGAGGGAGAGTGAAAACCGTAGAAACGGTTTGTTATGAAATTATGCGTGAAATCATTCGTGTTCATCACTTATATAGTAGCGAACAATTTTTGGTTTATGCCTCAAGAGCAGTGGCGGATTATCTGATTAATGAAGAATCTCATGGCTTATTGGCGGAATTAGAAGTCTTTATTGGTAAACAAATTCAAATTAAAACTGAGGTATTCTATCATCAGGATCAATTTGATGTGGTGGTAATGTAATTTAAGAAACATATAATAGATAAAAAGCCAACATAAAGTTGGCTTTTTTATTACAATAGAAATAAAACTAGTGTTGATTAGAAGTATACACGTAAACCTACACCGAATGTGTTATCAATATCAGTTTGGTGAGCTTCGCCTTGTACTGATACTTTCGCTCTTTGTTGTGCATATTCAACATAGGTTAATACGTTTTTATGTAAACGATAATCCACACCTGCAACATAACGGTTTACGATAGCAGATTTTTCATCGCCACTTGCAACCGTAACATCACTTTTACCGTCTAAACGTTCCCATTGGAAATAAACACGAGAAGGTTCAATCACACGAACACCAGCTTCAGCAAGGATGTAATTACCTTTTTTACTAGTTGAGGTTAAATCAGAACTATCAAATGTTGCTAAAGCACCACCGTTTTCAAATTTATTTCTATATTGACCATAATTTAAGCATAAGTCAAAAATACCATAGTTATAGTCAAAATGGGTAACCCAAGTGGTATATTTACGGGTTGTTACAGTTGCTGAATAGCCTTGACCATCATATTTATCTTGTGCGTAAACGCCAGATAATTTGAATTTATGATCGCCTAATGCATAATCATAGAATACACTACCTGCATAACCTTGTTTATAATCATAGGTTGTACTGTCAGATTTGTTTGAATCACCAAATAGGTAATCTAAACCAAAACTTAAACCATTTGCTTCAGCAGAACGGAATTTGATTGTTTTTTTCCCATCAGTTGTTAATGGGTTTAGGGCTGCACTACCAAAGAAAGCACCGTCATTAATAATATCATCAGCATTGGTAGCTTGACGACCGAAACTTAAAGCACCGATATTTTTATGTGCAAAACCTGCATACAAGTGTTTAGTGCTTGGATTACCAAATGTATTAACGTCTTTTGAGCCTGAAGTTCCTTCAGTAAAACGGATTTGGTATGCACCAAAAGCAGATAAACCATTACCTAACTCTTGGTTTACTTTAATATTGATACGAGAACCATCGTTTCTTAAATCACCACGTTGTTCATCACCAACACGACCTAAGAATAAACGAACAGATCCGCCAACTTCTACTTTGGTACCCTCAGCTTCATAAATGGTAGCAGCTTGTACGGAAGTGGCTGCGGTGGCAGCAACAGCTAATGCAACTAATGTCTTTTTCATAAGATTAATCCTCTTAGATTTGATTAATTTTTATTGTTTCCTGTTTTTTCATTGAACTTTTTCATAAATGAAATGTCAATGCGATAGCATAATTACAAAAAGCTATAATCCTGTCAATAAAAAAAAGCCAACAATCTTAAATTGTTGACTTAGATCACAATTTTTATCGTTTATTTATTAATCAATAAATAAATCTTATGTTAATTTAGTCTAAATTTTAAACGATTAGAATAAAATTCTTGTACCAATTAACACACGATGATTGGTTTTACCATTAACATTCATGGTTTCACCGCCTTGTTTCACTTTTCCTTGACCGCCCTCAATATAAACAGCGACATGGCGATTAAAGCGATGATCCGCACCAATCATCCAACCACGCATTTTGTATTTTTCAATGCTTGTATCTGCTTTTTTACCCTCAGCAAAATAATATTGTGAATAAACCGCATTTTTTTCGGTTACATTGACTTTAGCACCGACCAAGAAACGATTAATTTTATTTAATGGGGTATTATAGCCAGCAATTTTTTGGAAAACTAAGTTGCCAGAATCATAGCCTTTGGTAGCTTTACCAAATGCCCAGTCAAAGCCCACTGTTACCATTTTATAGCGAATATCAAAACCTACGCCACCACGTTTTAAATCATATTGGGTGGTTTTTGTGCCGTCAGCGGATTGCGTTACTTCAGAATAACCAGAGCCAAAACGTACAGCGAGGTCATTCCATTTACCGTCATAGAATAAACCTACCCCATAGCCTTGTCCTTCGTCCCAACCTGTCGTACCGCTTGAGGTATCATTGCTTTTGGTTGAAGTACCAAAATAGTAATCAGCCGCAACGCGTACACCACCGAATGGAACGGACATAAAGTGTGCTGCTTTTTTGTGTGCATCAAACAGAATATTGCCACCCCATTCATAGGTATAGTTGGCTTTAGGAATATGATCGCCTAAATGTAGTTGGCGACCAAAGGTTAAAGTACCAATGTTTTTGTTCGTAAATCCAGCGAATAGACGATGCGTGCGTAAATTACCGCCGATTGCACTTGCACCGCCATTGTCATTAGAAAAACGTAATTCAATCGCCCCTAGTGCAGTGAAATCATGCCCTAAATCTTGATAAGCACGAAAACGTACACGAGACCCCACATCTCTTAAATCGGTACGATTATTGCTATCGTTTCTTAATTCAAAACTTGCACGACCGTCTAAATCAATTTTTGTGCCATCATTTTGATAAATAACAGTTGCATTTGCAGTGGTGGATACTAAAGCTGTTACAGCTAGTGCGATAAGTGTCTTTTTCATATAATCACCTTTTTGTTATTTGTTAATTGGTTACGTCAAGGCTATACAGCAATAGAGTAATAAAATAATGAGTATTATTTACTAACCTATTTAGCTCAGGTTCAAAGTAACAAAAACCTAAATTTCTGTCAAAATTAAGGTCTTTTGTTTTAATTTGTAAATAAATAATAAAAACAAAGAGTTAGATTAATTTTACAAAGAGGGAAAAATGGCTAAAAATGCTACTAATATCACAAAAATTTACATTCATTTGGAGTAAAGAAAGTTTTTGTTGTTATAACTTATTGAATTGCATAATAAAAAAATTATTTCTTTATTTTTGGAGCAATTAAATCATTTTTTCTTTTTATTTTTGAAATTTATTTTCAAAATTGTGATATGGTTCACAAATTAATGAGGATTTTACCTTGTTGTTTGATTAATACGAGGGATTATTGTTTTACTTTAACCTCATACGCCAGAAAGTAAAACGACTATTTTTCTATATAGGCGATAGCGTTAAAATTAGTTATAATTGGCGAAGTTAGTCAAATTATTATGATAGAGTATGGTGCTATGCTGAATAAACAGCAACTTGTCCAACGGCTTTCACAGCAAATTAATCAATTATATCAACAATATCAACATCAGCTTGATAAAAAAATTTTTGCTAAATTTGACCGCACTTTATTTAGTGAGAGTTTTGCAACGCTTTCACAATATCTACAAGAAATTCAACAGACGTTAGATCAATTAGCCACTTTGCAAGAAAATGCGGTACAGCAAGGGGCTTTTTTAACGGATAAATTATTGGCTCAATGCCGAGCATTAACCGATGCTTTACAAAATAAGCCCCATTATTCCATAAGAAAAAATCCTGTTGCTACAATATCTGCTTCTTCCACACAAGGCAAACAACGTAAACAAGATATTCATAAATTGCCACCAAAACAGCGGTTAGAAAAATATTATGAGGCTTTGCAAGCGTTAAATAATAAACTTGATGAGCAGGTTTCTTTACTTTATGACGCACAATTAGCACAACATAAAGCCTATTATCAGCAACAAATTGAAATTACTCAGCAACGTAAAAAACGTTGTTTAGAGGCGATTGAGTTATTAGAAGAATATTTGGCTTATCGGCAAAATGATTAGTTTTTTATTATGGTTCATTTACTCAAGGATACAACAATGAAATTGACTAAAACCTTACTTTCTGTGGCATTATTAGCAAGTAGTAGCTTATTTGCTTATGAAACGGATAAAACCTACCGTTTTACCCTATTACACCTTAATGATACCCATGGGCATTTTTGGAAAAATGCACGAGGGGAATATGGCTTTGCTGCACAAAAAACCTTGATTGATACTATTCGGCGTGAAGTCGCTGAACAACAAGGCGAAGTAATTTTATTGCATGCAGGGGATTTTAATACTGGCGTGCCAGAGTCTGATGTGCAAAACGCTAAGCCTGATATTGAGGGATTAAATATGTTGGGGGTTGATGCCCTAGTCTTGGGTAACCACGAATTTGATTCCCCTTTGCAATTATTAGGTATGCAGGAAGAATGGGCGAGTTTTCCGTTTTTATCGGCAAATGTGATTAATAAAAGCAATAATCAACCTTTGGTAAAACCCTATGCGATTTTTGATAAAGCAGGGTTAAAAATTGCGGTGATTGGTTTAACCACAGAGGATACGGCTAAGTTAGGTAATCCAGAGGTAACCGAGAAAGTGAGTTTTGAAAATCCGATCGCTACTGCTAAAACCTTGCTAAGTGAAATTAATCAAACGGAACAACCTGATGTACGTATTGCTTTAACCCATTTAGGCTACTATTTTGATGGGCAACATGGTATGAATGCCCCGGGTGATGTATCTTTAGCACGAAGTTTACCGCATAAATCGTTAGATATTATTGTGGGTGGACATACCCATGATACCTTGTGTATTGATGAACAAGGGCAATTTAAACAAACTTATACCCCAGGGGAAAGTTGCCAACCTGATTATCAAAATGATACTTGGATTATGCAAGCTGGCGAATGGGGAAAATATCTTGGACGTGCGGATTTTGAATTTAAAAATGGTGAGCTAAGCTTAGTGAATTATCAGCTTATTCCAGTGAATTTAAAACAACGTGTAAAACAAGAAGATGGCAAAGTAAGCTATGAATTGTATCAACCTGAAATCCTTGAAGATCAAGCAGTGTTTACCCATTTAAAACAATACCAAGATCAAGGCGATAAATTGCTTGGCATTGAAGTGGGGGAAGTTATTGGCGGTAAATTAGTGGGAGATCGGGATATTATCCGTTTCCAACAAACCAATTTAGGGCGTTTAATTGCTCAATCTCAAATGGAACGTGTTGGCTCGGATATTGCGATTATGAACTCTGGCGGTATTCGGACTTCTATTGAGCAAGGAAAAGTAAGTTATAAAGATTTGCTTACAGTGCAACCTTTTGGCAATATGATTTCTACTGTAGAGCTAACGGGGCAAGAGTTGCTGGATTATTTAAATGTGGTGGCATTGAAAGAAGTGGATATGGGGGCTTATCCTCAATTTGCTGGTGTGTCTATGATTGTCGATCGTAAGGCTCAAAAAGTGTCTAACGTTAAAATTGGCGGTCAGCCATTGGAGCTTAATAAGGTTTATAAACTTTCGTTGCCAGATTATTGTGCAGCAGGTGGCGATGGCTACCCTGTGCTAAAACAACACCCTAGCTATGTGAATACGGGCTTTATTGATGCGGAAATGCTGAAAAAATATTTTGAAGAACATTCACCTATTCATATTTCCGACTTTGATCCGAAAGATGATGTGGTTTTTGTGGAGTAAGTAGAGAAGATATTGCACCATTTGGTTATAAATGGTGCGGTATATTTGGGGCTAATTTTAAGTGCGGTGAGTTTTTTGAGATTATTTTTTTATTTCTATGACTTTGCAAATGTATTTTAATACAGAGAAATAACAGTAAAAAATCTCAAAACTCACCGCACTTTACATTAGGTAATATTTTCCCTTCTATACCCTTTATATTCAGAACGAGGAAGTATGTTACTATGCTATTTTGTTTTTTTAATTGATTATAAAAGCTATTAAGTTATTTACTTCTTCACAAAACCCCATAATATACCCTATTTTTTTTTGCTATTTTGAGCTATCCTATATCCCATTTGTAAAATAGTGCTGATTAAATTTCAACAGCCATATTGACCGCTCTTTTTTATAGTTGTCTCACTTTAAATAACACAAGGCAGTACAAGTAGTACGGCAAGTGCCAATGGCATATTATTTTAAAGTGGAACGACCATATCTAAAAGTGCGGTGGTTTTTTATTTAGTTTTTAAGGTATCGTAATGTTAGAACAATATCGTCCTGATTTAATTGAGCCTGAAGTGCAACAGTACTGGGCTGACAACAAAACATTTAAAGCCGTAAAAGATACAAGCAAAGAGAAATATTATTGCCTTTCTATGTTGCCTTATCCCTCTGGGCGTTTGCATATGGGACACGTCCGTAATTATACCATTGGTGATGTGGTATCTCGTTATCAACGTATGAATGGCAAAAATGTATTACAACCTATGGGGTGGGACGCCTTTGGTTTACCTGCTGAAGGAGCCGCCATTAAAAACAATACTGCACCAGCAAAATGGACTTATGAAAATATTGAATATATGAAAAACCAGTTGAAGGTGTTAGGGTTTGCTTATGATTGGGATCGTGAGGTAACCACTTGTCGCCCTGAGTATTATAAATGGGAGCAATGGTTTTTCACTGAGTTATATAAAAAAGGCTTGGTATATAAAAAAACCTCAACGGTAAACTGGTGTCCTAATGATGAAACCGTATTAGCCAATGAGCAAGTACACGAGGGGTGCTGTTGGCGTTGTGATACCCCAGTAGAACAAAAAGAAATTCCACAATGGTTTATTAAAATTACCGATTATGCCGAGCAATTACTTGGTGGCTTAGATCAGCTTGATGAATGGCCGGATATGGTAAAAACCATGCAACGTAACTGGATAGGGCGCTCTGAAGGGGTTGAGATTACCTTTAAATTAAAAGACAGCGAACAAACAGTGGCGGTTTATACCACTCGTCCTGATACTTTTTATGGTGTGTCTTATATGGCGGTAGCCGCTGGACACCCTTTAGCGGAGCAAGCGGCACAGCATAATCCTGCTTTAGCTCAATTTATCCAAGAATGTAAAAATACCAAAGTGGCAGAAGCAGAATTAGCTACTATGGAAAAGAAAGGTATGGCGACAGGTTTATTCGCTATTCACCCTTTAACAGGCGAAGAAGTGCCAATTTGGGTCGCCAATTTTGTGTTAATGCACTATGGTACAGGGGCAGTAATGGCTGTACCAGCTCACGATCAACGAGATTTTGAGTTTGCCAGCAAATATGATTTACCTATTAAACAAGTGATTGCCCCAGCTAATAATGAAAGCATTGATCTGAGTAAATGTGCTTTTACCGAGCATGGTATTACCGTAAATTCCGCTGAATTTGATGGTTTAGATTTTACCGCTGCGTTCAATGGCATTGCCGATAAATTAGAGGCAATGGGCGTAGGTAAACGCCAAGTAAATTATCGCTTGCGTGATTGGGGCGTTTCTCGTCAACGTTACTGGGGGGCGCCAATTCCGATGTTGACCTTAGCCAACGGTGAGGTTGTGCCTGCTCCATTACAAGATTTACCGATTATTTTACCTGAAGATGTGGTAATGGACGGCGTAAAAAGCCCGATCAAAGCCGATCCAGAATGGGCGAAAACCACTTATCAAGGGCAGCCTGCGTTAAAAGAAACCGATACCTTTGATACCTTTATGGAATCTTCTTGGTATTATGCACGCTACACCTCGCCAAATTGCGATAAGGCGATGTTAGATAGTGATGAAGCTAACTATTGGTTGCCTGTAGATCAATATATTGGCGGCATTGAACACGCTACTATGCACTTACTTTATTTCCGTTTCTTTCATAAATTATTGCGTGATGCAGGCTTAGTCAATTCTGATGAACCAGCTAAAAAACTCTTATGTCAAGGTATGGTGTTGGCTGATGCTTTTTATTATACCAGCCCAACCAATGAACGCATTTGGGTTTCGCCAACGCAAGTTACCCTTGAGCGTGATGAAAAAGGGCGGATTATTAAAGCCACTGATCCTGAAGGACGAGAGTTGGTTCATAGCGGTATGACCAAAATGTCAAAATCAAAAAATAATGGCATTGATCCGCAAGAAATGGTGGAGAAATATGGTGCTGATACTGTCCGTTTATTTATGATGTTTGCTTCGCCAGCGGAAATGACCTTAGAATGGCAAGAATCTGGGGTAGAGGGAGCGAAACGTTTCCTTGCACGTGTATGGAACTTAGTTTATGAATATCAAAAAGCTCCAGCTAAAACAACGCTAGATTTAACCGCACTTTCTAGCGAACAAAAGGCATTACGCCGAGATGTGCATAAAACCATTGCCAAAGTCAGCGATGATATTGGTCGCCGTCAAACCTTTAATACCGCTATTGCTGCCATTATGGAATTAATGAATAAATTAACCCGTGCGAGCCTTGCCACTGAACAAGATAAAGCCTTGATGGCAGAGGCATTAAGTGCGGTGGTGCGTATGCTTTACCCTATCACGCCACATATTTGTTTCCAATTATGGCAAGCCCTTGGCAATCAAGAAACCATTGATAATGCCCCTTGGGTGGTTGCTGATCCGCAAGCGATGATCGATGAAGAAAAATTGGTGGTGGTACAGGTTAATGGCAAAGTGCGAGCCAAAATTACTGTACCTGCGGATATGGCGGAGGAGCAAATTAAACAACGTGCTTTAGCGGAAGACAATGTGCAAAAATTCCTTGATGGTTTAACCGTAGTGAAAACCATTTATGTACCGGGTAAATTATTTAGCTTTGTGGCAAAATAATGTCTAATATTGACCGCACTTTTATGAAAAGTGCGGTGTTTTTTAGAGAAATTTTTTATGTTAAAACAAATCAAAACAATCTTTATAATCAGTAGTTTATCATTACTTTCTGCTTGTGGTTTTCATTTTCAAAATGAACAAATCCTACCGAAAGAAGTACAAACTATCCAGTTAGAAAGTAGTGATCCTTATAGCGATATGGCAAGAGCCTTACGCAATCAATTACAATTACGCAATATCAATATTGTGGAAAATGAACATAATGTTACGGTTCTACGCTTAAATAAAACCAGTACAGATTCTTCAGTGGCGTCTGTTTTTAAACAAGGGCGAGAAGCAGAAAAAATTCTTATTTTAAATGTTGAGGCTTCGGTAAAATTACCAAACCAAGTGGCTTATCCTATTTCTGCCCATGTTACTCGCACATTCTTTGATAATTCTCGTGCCGCGTTAGCAAAGTCCGCAGAAAAAGAAATGATCTGGCGTGATATGTATGAACAAGCAGCTCGCCAACTTATTATCAAAATGGCTGCTGTTCCCTATAAAACAATTCCAGAAGCACAATGATTCGTATTTTTGCTGAACAATTAAACAGCCACCTTGCCCAGCATTTAAACCGTATCTATTATTTGGTTGGGCAAGATCCCTTGCTATTAGAAGAAAGTAACCAACAAATTATTCAAGCGGCTCAAGCTCAGCAGTTTGATGAAAAATATCAACTAATTATTGATAACACTACTGACTGGAATGCGTTATTTGAACGTTGCCAAGCTATGGGATTATTTTTTAGTCGGCAAGTGATTAGCTTAATTCTACCTGATAAATTAACCAGTACCTTACAGCAAAAACTTGCTGAACTTATTACATTATTGCATCAAGATATTTTGCTTATTTTGCAGTTTAATAAGCTAACGAAAGAGTATGAAAAACAAAAATGGTATCAACAAGCCAATGAATATGAACCTCAACTGCTCCAAGTAAATTGCCAAACGCCAAATATTGCTCAATATCCTCGTTGGATCGCACAGCGAGCGAAAACAATGGGGCTAAATCTTGACCAAGAAGCCACCCAATTATTAAGTTATAGTTATGAAAATAACCTATTAGCCCTACACCAGACCTTACAACTTCTCGCCTTGCTTTACCCTGATCACAAATTAAGTTATCCCAGAGTTAAAGAGGTTGTTGAGCAATCTTCCGTATTTACCCCCTATCAATGGATTGATGCCTTATTAGAAGGCAAAGAAAAACGTGCAAAACGCATACTAGAAGGCTTACAACAAGAAGATATTCAACCTATTATCCTATTAAGAATCTTGCAAAAAGAACTCAATACTTTGCTAGAAATTTCCCAACCACAGCAAAAAATTTATTTAGATCAATCTTTACCCCATCAACAATTAAATGATATTTTCTCAAAATTAAAGATTTGGCAAAATCGTCGTCCATTATTTTTAGCCATATTAAAACGCTTTACCTATCGCCAATTATTTCAAACCTATCGTCAACTCGCCGAAATTGAACGAGCGATTAAACAGGATTTTAGTAGCGATATTTGGCAACAATTAGAAGATCTTAGTATGAATATTTGTACTACCAAACATAAGGAAGACTAAAAATGAATTATTTTCTATTAGGATTTAAACAAATATTTCATTATCAAGGACGAGCAACCCGAGCAGAGTTTGCTTATTTCACCATAATTAATTTTCTTGTCATATTATTAATTATGCTTTCAATACGAATATTCGCTTTATTGTGGATTGCTTTTGATGTAACAGCCTTTTTTATGCCATTAGTTATCACATTTTTTATTATATTTATTAGCTCAGTTTTACTTTATAGCTCAATATCTTTTCTCGCCATAATCAGCTTAACTTGTCGGCGACTACATGATCTTGGTTATTCTGGTTGGTGGCAATTAGTATTATATCTTATTAACTATCTCATTAATCTTATTCCCATGCTTTATTTGATAGAAAACTCAAATAAAAATCTAACCAACAGCTTTTTCCATTTAAGAATAAAACAAGATTTTTATATTATAGCCAATAATACAGCCTATATTACCTTAATTATTTCATTCATTTTTCTATTATTATTACTCTTTAAACAAGGAAAAAATCAAGCTAATCAATATGGGGATAATCCACGGCAATAAGTCAATTTACAACTATTTCTAATATTATAGGCTCTAAATTAGAAAAAAGGATTTCTATAGGAGATCTATTTTACAGAAAAATAATTTAAGTGTTATTGAATACAAAATTAAAAGTAATGTTCTTCTTGACAAAGAAAATACTAAATTTTATTCAAGGAAATGTTGATTATGTTTAAAGATCGGTTAATTAAAAATCTGATTAGTTTAGAAAAAACTATACCTGTTATAGATAAAATAGCATCATCATATGATGATAAAGAAACTCTTGCACTGGCATTATTCCTATTTTTTAAACAAGAAAAAATTTTAGATAGGCTAGCTCATATTAGAAGTGATTTATACTCTGAATTAAAAAATCGTTCTTATGAAGAATATGAAGAATTTCTGGATTTTTTAGAAACAGATTACGTTCCTTGGAAAATTCCTTATAATGCCACAAAAGAAGAGTTGTTAGAAAAAATAAAAAATAGCAAATAATATTATAATCTTACTTATCTTTATTTTTATTACTTAATTTATCATCATTAATAATGAGGCTTCTTTGTAGAATAAATATGATAAAAATTAAATAAACTAAAAGTATCAAAAATGTAATATGGGGAAATTAATATGAATATTAAAGAAATAGAATCAGTATTATCTCTATCAAAAGAAAAACTATATAAAACCTTTTTACTTAGAATTTCTGATAGTGAAAAAATATGGATTTTATGCGATAAAGACAATATTCTTTATTATGGAGATAATGATAATAATCAATATTTTCCCATTTGGCCAGAAAAAGAGTTTGCTGAAATGTGTGCCATTAATGAATGGAGTAATTCAAAACCAGTATGTATTGAGCTGGAGGAATTTCTGACAGAATATATTCCAGAGTTAATAGATAATAATATATATCTATCTATATTTCCTCGATTAAATTATACAGAAACAATTATTTTTGAAGCAAAAGAATTTGCAAAAATAGTTGTTTCTTATATTGAGGAATGGTATGGAGATAGTTTTGATCTACCTTATTTAGAGAATTAATACTTTATACTTAAATATACTAGAAAAATTATTTTGTATTTCTAATGAGAATAAATTTCCTTTGGAAAATGTATTGCCGAGTTATATTAAACAGTAAATCTAATTTAATGTTGTATGATATAGATTTAGGCTTTTATTGAGGAAATATAATGCAATAACTATTCTATATTAGAATAGGTTTTAATTAATCAATAAATTTGTTCTTTAAAAATCTTTAAATAATAAATGGGGTAAACTGCAATGGCAAGCCGAAGCCCAATCCTTATGGGGCTTAACTTTTAGCCAATACAGCAAAACACAACCTCTTGACCCACAACTGCTTTTTGCAGGGCAATATTATGATGCAGAAAGTGGCTTAGCCTATAACCGCTTCCGCTACTACGATCCTGAAACCGCTTGCTATTTATATTCTGACCCCATTGGTTTATTGGGTGGGGAAACACCTTATCGTTATGTGGCTAATCCGTTGGATTGGGTGGATTGGTTTGGATTGGCAGGAT
Organism: Volucribacter amazonae; assembly: GCF_029783845.1. NCBI lineage: Bacteria > Pseudomonadati > Pseudomonadota > Gammaproteobacteria > Pasteurellales > Pasteurellaceae > Volucribacter > Volucribacter amazonae. The sequence continues at coordinate 2,403,565 of NZ_LWID01000001.1, forward strand.
GTAAAAATCCTGTGCAAAAATATGAAGTTGGCACATATAATGATTTAAAAAAACGTTCTGTTTCTGGAGATCAATTAGATATTCACCATGTAGTTCAAGCTCACCCAGGCAATCAAGTTATTCCTAATTATAATAGAAATACTGCTCCAGCAATAGCTATTCCTAGAAAAGAACATAGAGAAATTCCTACAATAAAAGGTAAGTATTCAGGCTCGCCAAGAGAATTATTAGCTAAAGATATTAAAGATCTAAGAAAATATACAAAAGCCCCTAATTCTAAAATTAAAGAGTTAATTAACTTAAATAAAAAAATGTACCCACATAGCTTTAAAAAATAGGAGTAACAATATGACACAATTAGAATTTGTAGAAATATTAAAAGAACTAATCGGACAAGGGACTTGTGATGATGTCATTGATTTATTAGATGACCCACCAGGCAGAAGACCCGCACAACACCTGGTAGAAATGTCTAATTTTTTCAAATCTCAAGATGAAAATAGCAAAGAAATGATAAAAAAAATTATATCTTACACTGCTGATACAGCTCTGTTTGGTTTGTTTTGTATCATAGATGATGTAAGAACTTTTGATAATGAGCATGGGCACCTTGAGCTATTTTATATTAAAGAAAAAACAAAAGTTCTATTGAATGATCCAGAACAAGAATATTTACATGATATTTTTAATTCATTAGAAAATAAATATTAATAAATTTGTTCTTTAAAAATAAACTAAGCTAAATATAAACGGCGACTGAAAAACCTCGCCGTTTTTATAGCAACGGGCGAATAAAGCATTTAATCAATGGCGAACAGCAACATTGCTATTATCAGTATGATGCCTGTGGGCAGTTGATACAACTGATGACAAGCGATGATAACTACCGTTATCAATATGATGCCGTTGGGCGAATCACTGCCATTCAATCCATTTATAGCCAACAAACCTTTTGCTACGATGTGCAAGACCGCGTTATCAAAGAAACGCAAAATTTTGGCGAAATCCACCGCACTTATGACGATGAAAAGCGGATAATGACCCGCCAATTATGGCTTAAAGGACAAGATAACCCCATTGTTAGCCATTTTCATTATAATACGTTAGGCGAGCTCATCGCCCTTGATTTACCCGAACAGCAAAGGTTGCAATTCCATTACGATGCCAACGGCAATGAAATTCAACGCACCTCACCCCAAGGTTTTATCCTTAATCAGCATTATGATGAAATGGATTGCTTGCTTACACAGCGTGCTGGTTATGAGCCTCGCCGTTTTTTTGACAGTCAAGAACTGCGCGCAACAGGCATTCCTGCCCCAAGTTTTGCTGAAATTGACCGCACTTATGGCTATGATAAGGCGTTAAATACTCTGGCTTGTCGTGATAAACAGGCGGATTTGCAGTTTAAACTGAATAAAAATTATCAAATCACTGAGGTTTATGATAATCAACAGCCACGAGAAGCCTACCATTATGATAGCCAAGGCTATCTCACTCAGCGACAAGTGGGGCAAGAAAGCTATGGTTTAATCCTAGACCAACAGCACCCTGCTTTTGCCCAGCAACGGCAAATGGTGTCGCACGCAGATATTTATCAAGCTGGCAACCAGCTTTATCGGCTCAATAATCAGTATTATCGCTATGACAAAGCTGGGCGGTTAATTAGCAAAACCAAGCAACGGCAAGGCTTTCGCCAACAGGAAATACGTTATCGCTGGAATGGCAATAATCAACTTATTAGCCTAACTAACGCTGCTGGCGAGACGTGGTTTTATAAATATGATAATCTCGGCAGACGCATTAGCAAGGAATGTCCGGCAAAAGGTTTACGCACCGAATACCTTTGGGACGGCGATGAGCTTGCTTTTAGCCAACAGTTTAAACAAGATCAACTGATTAGCCAACGCCATTCCGTTTTCTATCAATGGCAATTAGTTGCTCAACAAGATTATTACCAGCAAACCAGCCAAAGCCTTGAGGGCAATCTCACCAAATGGGTTAACTCTACCAGCTTTGCGGTTGTTCAACCTAATGGCAAAGTGCTAGGTTTACTCGACCCTACCGGCAAACTACAATGGCAAGCCGAAGCCCAATCGTTATGGGGCTTAACCTTTAGCCAATACAGCAAAACACAACCTCTTGACCCACAACTGCTGTTTGCTGGACAATATTATGACCCAGAAAGTGGCTTAGCCTACAACCGCTTCCGCTACTACGATCCTGAAACTGCTTGCTATTTATGTTCTGACCCAATTGGTTTATTGGGTGGGGAAACGCCTTATAGTTATGTGGCTAATCCGTTGGATTGGTTAGACTTTTTTGGATTAGCTATTTGTCCAACGGTAAAAAAAGATAGCTTAGGAAGAATAACACAAGCTAAAGCAACAATTGATAAATCAATGATAGGTACAGGTACTTCGGTTAATAAAGCGGCTAGAGATTATGCTCGTTCTCTTGGTCATCCAACCGATGATGCGGGACATATTCTAGCGAAAATCTTAGGTGGAAAAGGAGGAAAAGGAAATATATTCCCACAATCTCCGCATATTAATCGGGGAGAGTATAGAGAATTTGAAAAATTAATTTTAGAGCATCTTCGAGGAAATAAAGGAAATTTAGATCTAAAATGGCAATTTAAGTATCAAGGTAATTCAACAAGACCGTCAGAAATTTTTTATGAGGTATTTAAAAATGGAAAAAGAATCGCTCAACAAACATTCCACAACTAATGATGAACAACAAGTAAAAAACATTATTATTGAATTTACTAATGTGATGAATAAATGGGAAAAGAAATTTTGTCGCAATAGCTCCGATCCAAAGCTGGCTATAGAAATAAAGGATATATTTGATAAATATTGTACTAAAAAAGACAGAAAATATGGTCGTCCTAATGCACTCTCAGCAGGAGATCCACCTGAGTATGATGTTAAACATAATATAATAGAAAAAATTGAAAAAGAAAAAAATAAATTTATTGTTTATATACAACAAACCAATAGATTTAAGCAGTTATACCGAATTTTTGTAGTAAAAAATAGAGATAAGCAATTCAAAATAGATAGAAAAGAAAGGTTTTCATCTCCAGATAATAAATGGGAAAGAGTAGGGTTATAAATTAACTTATATTAAAAGTAAGCTATTATTAATAGATTTATTGATTCCCACAATCTCCGCATATTAATCGGGGAGATTATAGAGAATTTGAAGCTGAAATAAAACACTTGTTAAGCAAATACAACGACTTAAATCTAAAATGGACCTTTCAATAAGATTATTTATGAAGTCTACAACAAAGGAAATAAAATTACTTACAAAATTTTCAATAACTAGGGAAATATATGAATAATTCTGAATCTCCAAAAGAAATATTTTTAAATTTTATGAATAGCATGTATGAATGGGAATCCTCTATGATTTCTAATGAAACAATAAATATTGAAAATGAAAATAATGCAAGAGAAATTTTAGTAAAAATATTTGAAAAATACTGCCCCCCTAAAAAAAGAAAATATGGAAAACCAAATAATATCAGCTATGGTTGGCCATCTAAATATAATATGAATGATCAATATATATATAAAATAGATGAGGCAGATAAAAAATGTTCAATATATACTAAACTCACAATATTAGGAAATTTAAATTATAGATATACTTTGCAATATAAAAATAAAAAATGGCTTATAGATAAAAGAGAAGTTAGTTATGACGATGGAGTTACTTGGGAAAAATCTATATTATAACTATTGAATTAGATTACCTATATAAATAGATATAAAATAATTATGATAATAAATGGTTTATATAAATTAAAAGAAATCATTGAAAATGATTTTTGGGATATTAGAGATAGCCATACATTTGAAGAAAAATGGTTAAATGAATACTCTATTCTTAATGATGTTAGACTAGATGATAAAGTTAATAAATGAAATTAGAGAGATATCATTTAAAAATGTATACTTGAAAACTGGTAATGAAGAAATTGCTTCTTATTTATCTGATGATTTTGAATTAATAGCAAAATCTTTATTCTTAAATAAGGATAATTGGATAATAACTCATCTATGGAAACCTTATTTACAATCAAAAATATATATAGAATAGATTATTACTAACAAAAGGATATATAATGACACAATTAGAATTTGTAGAAATATTAAAAGAACTAATCGGACAAGGGACTTGTGATGATGTCATTGATTTATTAGATGACCCACCAGGCAGAAGACCAGCACAATATCTGGTAGAAATGTCTAATTTCTTCAAATCTCAAGATGAAAATAGCAAAGAAATGATAAAAAAAATTATATCTTACACTGCTGATACAGCTCTGTTTGGTTTGTTTTGTATCATAGATGATGTAAGAACTTTTGATAATGAGCATGGGCACCTTGAACTATTTTATATTAAAGAAAAAATAAAAGTTCTATTGAATGATCCAGAACAAGAATATTTACATGATATTTTTAATTCATTAGAAAATAAGTATTAATAAATTTGTTCTTTAAAAATAAAATAAGCTAAATATAAACGGCTACTGAAAAGTCTCGCCGTTTTTTGATAGCCGGCAAACTACAATGGCAAGCCGAAGCCCAATCGTTATGGGGCTTAACCTTTAGCCAATATAGCAAAACACAACCTCTTGACCCACAACTGCTTTTTGCTGGACAATACTATGACCCAGAAAGTGGCTTAGCCTACAACCGTTTTCGCTACTACGATCCTGAAACAGCTTGCTATTTATGTTCTGACCCCATTGGTTTATTGGATGGAGAAACGCCTTATAGTTATGTGGCTAATCCGTTGGATTGGGTGGATTGGTTTGGGTTGGCAGGGTGTAAAGGAAAAAAATGGGATGTTGGATCATATCAACAACTTAGAAGTTCTGTAAAAAATCATAGATTAGAATTAGATGCTCATCATATCGGTCAAAAAGCACTAATGAAAAAACTGGTTAAAAATTATGACCTAATACGGGGCCTGCTATTCTTGTACCTAAAGAAGGTCATACTGTTTCTAAACTTAATATTGGAGTAGTATCTAGAAGTAATATTAATCCTAAAACTGGGCAAAAAATTAAATCAGCTAGAGAACTTCTTGCTAGAGATATAAAAGAATTAAAAAGAGTATACCCAGAAATTCCAAAATCAAAAATTAGAGAAATAATAAAATTAAATAAATCTATGTATCCAGAAATGAATAAATAAGGAGTTACTATGTTGGATAAAGATGTTAGTGAAGCTATCTATAACGAATTAATTAATTTTAATTTAAAATATTATATAAATAGCCTATCAAATGCTGAAAATATAAATCCTAATGATACTTGCAATTCTATAGTAAATATATTATTGAATCTTAATAATGAACAAAAAGAAGTTTTTTTTAATTTTTTAAAGACCGTTATCATTGATACCGCTTCTACTATATTAGGAGCTATAGATGGTACAACATTTATAAAGGATGCTGATGGTGAATATATATTAAAATATAATAATGAAGATATTCAGGGATGTTTACAAGACTATTTTTTAGCTAAAGCAGAAGAAGACGAATACAAATAAACTCATCTAAAAATAAATATAGATATACACTAATATATAAAAATAAATGGTTTATATCCAAAAAAGAATGGTTATCTTTATATGATGAAAAATGGATTTTAGATACAATATAACTTACAAAAACAAATCATATTACACTAATAAATATTGAATTGTATTTATCCAATAAGGAAAATTAATGAGCGAACATTTAACAATTAATGATGAACTACAAGTAAGAAAGATTATTATTGAGTTTACTAATATGATGAATAAATGGGAAAAGAAATTTTGCCGCAATAGCTCTGCTCCAAAGCTGGCTATAGAAATAAAGGATATATTTGATAAATATTGTACTAAAAAAGATAGAAAATATGGTCGTCCTAATGCGCTATCAGCTGGCAACCCACCCAATTATGACCTTAAGCATAATATTATAAAAAAGATTGAAAAAGAGAAAAATAAATTTATTGTTTATATACAACAAACCAATAAATTTGAGAATTTATACAGAATTTTTGTAGTAAAAAATAGAGATAAACAATTTAAGATAGATAGAAAAGAAAGGTTTTCATATCCAGATAATAAATGGGAAAGAGTAGGGTTATAAATTAACTTATATTAAAAGTAAGCTATTATTAATAGATTTGTTCTTTAAAATAATAAATGGGTTAACTCTACCAGCTTTGCAGTTGTTCAACCCAACGGCAAAGTGCTAGGCTTACTTGACCCTACCGGCAAACTACAATGGCAAGCCGAAACTCAATCGTTATGGGGCTTAACTTTTAGCCAATATAGCAAAATACAACCTCTTGACCCACAACTGCTTTTTGCAGGACAATATTATGACTCAGAAAGTGGCTTAGCCTACAACCGCTTCCGCTACTACGATCCTGAAACTGCTTGCTATTTATGTCCTGACCCGATTGGTTTATTGGGTGGGGAAACGCCTTATGGTTATGTAATAAATTTAAATGGGGGGATAGACTTCTATTTAATGTAATTGTAATCCTTTCTTATTTTAGAAAAAATATATCTATAAAATATTAACATATATATTACGTCAACTAAGCTTTATATTCGCTATTAGGTTAGACTTTATGATATTATTGCTTCCCAATTTAAAGGACTCAAAAAAAATGTCTATGGTTTAGGAGGAAAATTAGTTGACTTAGGTAATAATCATTTCAATGAATGTTAATGCACTTGCTGTTAAACATAATTTAAGTGTTAAAAAAGATAAAGGACTCATCGAAAGATATGAATTAACAAATTATTGGGGAACAAGTAATAGTTTAGCTGAAAGGATAATTCGTTACTATGATACTGATATTAATCGAGATGAGATTAAATTTGAAGTATTTTTTGATTTATGAGATGATAGAGAAAAATTAACTCCTTTAATATCTATATTATTAGTTTAATAATATTACTTAATTATTAATATGAAAAATATTGAAGCTTTATTAAAAGAAATTGAGTCAAATTCTGTAAAAACTGATATTAATCCATTAAATGAACCTTTAAATAGTAAGATAATGTCCAATCTAAACTTTCATAGAGTTGAGATTAGGGATAAGCATTTGATAGGAGCTATTTTTAAATTTTGTTCATTTAGAGGTGCATTTATTGAACAGAGTATTTTTTCTAATTGTATTTTTCTTAACTGTTCTTTTATTACTGTTGTTTGTGATAATACAATTTTTCAACGGTGTAGGTTTTTAAATTCAGTTTTAATTTCAAGCCAGTTTGGGAATAATACTTTTAAATCCTGTACTTTTCATAAATCTTTTTTTAATGATAAAACTTTTTTATTTAATAAGGTAGAGGACTGTTACTTTAATAAAAATATTATTTATTAAATGATGTTATGATATATTAACTTAGAATAAGTTGTTTATGAAAAAATCTATTATTCTATATATATTTCCTATTATACTATTATATCTAATAATAGATTTAGATATGAAATATAAAAATATTACTAGTGATTTAATAGGTCTAAATATATCTGAGTTAGAAAAAGTAATAGGGATAAGATATATTGATAATTTAGTTGCGAAAGGTTTTATAGTTTATCCATGGAAAGTTTATAAAAAAGGATGTGGCAAAGGATATTCAATGACAATTTATTATAATGATGACAATATTGTTACCAATGTAGATAATAAAGTTTTTTATATGTGTAATGATGTGGTGTTATTATCAAAAAATGAATTTATTAATCAAGGTGGAGAAGGTTATGAATTTTATATTTATCCATTTTTTAAGTTTGACATAAGTAAGTTTAATTAGTGATTATAAATTTAAGATTAATTAATAATGATAAATTTTATATTATTTCTATATTTATTGTTTTTCAATAACTTTTTATTTTCTATTGAAAATAATACAATTTGTGATGATTATGATTTGCAAATGAATAATACTGATTTATTGATTCATTGTGCAGAGAAAGGCTATTCAATTAGCCAATATAATTTAGGGCTAAGTTATCAATATGGTAGAAATGTACAACAAGATTTTTCTCAAGCATTTTATTGGTTGAATAAAGCGGCAGAACAGCAATTACCTGAAGCTATATTTAATATAAGTCTTTTCTATGAAAAAGGAATAGGTGTACAACAAGATAAGGAGAGAGCTTTTAAATATATAAAAGAGTTAGCCGAGCAAGGATATACAATGGCATTGAATAATTTAGGAAAATATTATCAACAAGGAATTGGTACACCAAAGGATTTAAAAAAAGGATTTGAATATTATTTTTTAGCTGTTGAAAAAGGAGCGCCAAGTACAGCTTTAGTAAATTTAGGGCATGCATATTTTTATGGTATAGGTACAGATGTAAATATTAGCAAAGCTTTTGAAATTACTAAAAGAGCTGCCGAGCAAGATGATACATTAGCAATGAATAATTTAGGTACTTTTTATAAACATTTAAATAATAATAAAGAAGCATTTTATTGGTTTGATAAAGCAGCCAAAATGGACAACTCTTTAGCTCAAACTAATTTAGGATTTTCTTATGCTAAAGGTATAGGAGTAGAACCAAATAAAGAGAAAGCCTTATATTGGTTAAATAAAGCAGTGAAACAGTCAGATCCTCAGGCTTATTTTATCTTAGGCAGCTTGTATTCTGAGCAGAGTATATTAGGAAAAGATGATAGCAAAGCATTTTCCTATTATCAAAAAGCGGCAGAGTTAGGTAATGGAAATGCTCAGAATAATTTAGGTAATTGGTTTTTAAATGGACGATTTGTTAAAAAAGATGAAAAAGAAGCCTTAAAGTGGTATTTAAAAGCAGCGAATGAGAGTAATAATCCTTATGCAATGTATACATTATCAGAACTCTATAAAGAAGGTACAAAAAATATTTCTAAAGACCCCGAAAAAGCTAAATATTGGTTAGAAAAAGCTAAGGAAAATGGGCTGAATTTATAAATGCCTAGTTTAAAGATAATGTTTAATGAAACAGGAAATAATTGGGGAATTTTTAGTAGGGCAAAGGAGTTATATAACCAGAAGATGAAATATATAAAATTTAAATTACTTAATTTACAAAAATTTCCAGATAGTATAGTGAAATATAATAGAGAATACGTTATATCTCGACATCCTGAGGATATAAAAGAATATGATTATATGTCTCAACTTAGTAAAAATGATAAAATAAATTTCTCATTATTATCTTCACCAGGTGTATTTATTTATATAAGTATTGAAGGATGGTTTTATTTATTACCTATTGCTCAGAGAGAATGGTTAAATAATTTTAATGATGATATTAATAGTTTTTTAGAAACATTCTTCTCTGTTTTTGAAAATAAACTTGAATTTTCTGAGCTCTTAAAGTTATTTGATTTAGATAATCTAAAAAGATTTAAAGAGTGGTTAGAGTATATTTTAATTTATGATTATAATAGAGACTTTGCTATTTATTGTGATAAAGCAATAACAAATATAATCAAGAATATTGATTTGAAAGATAATGATCTTAATTTTTGGTTGAGCAATAAAAAATTTCCAATTGACTTTTTGCAATTCAATAGAAAATATGTTGAAGATAAATATCCTCTAGGAATAGCTGAATATAATTATCTAAATTCTTTAACAGAAGGAAGTAAAATTGATTTTTCAAAATTCTCAGGAGGATCTTTTTATATAAGTTGGAATGGATGGTCCTATATTTTACCAAAATTGCAATATGAATGGTTTCATAATTATAACAACACTATTGATTTTTTTATGGGAGAGTTTATATTTCATATAACATATGGTAATAATATATTTAAGTTATTAGATATTCTAGATAAAAAAGATATAACAAAATTATTTAATTGGTTTAAATATATTATTATTTATTATTCATATCAATCATTTTCTCAATATTATAGAAATAATATTAAGAATTTGATTTTTATTATAGATGATTTTATTAATGAAAATTAAGATGATTCTGTAGGAATATATATGAGATATTGTTTTATATTGATATTATTAATATCAACTATTTTTAATGCGAATATAACTTCAAACAATGATGGTATTAATATAGTTGAGAAATATAATCCCAGTTTAATAATAGGTGGCGATTATTTATACGATTTGGCTGTTGATTATTATGAAAAAAATAATATTTTATCCTTTTGTTTATCTTCTTTAGCTATAAGTAAAAATCTAAAGTATTACTCTCTATATTTTATGAAAAAGGGGTTATTGTAGAGAAAGATTATCATACCGCATTTTTATTATCACAAGAAGCTGCAGAACAAGGCTAGGTTTTAGCATTGAATAATTTAGGAGATTATTATCAATATGGAATAGGAGTACCTATTGATATAAATAAAAGCATTTATTACTATCAAGAAGCTATAGAAAAAGGAAATTTAGATATTGCTAAGATAAATTTAGCTATGTTATTTTTTGAAAAAATTAATAGTAAAAAATCCCCAAATAAAACTATAGAATTGCTATTAGATGCTACAAACTCAGATAATCTAGAAATGAGAATTGTAGCTATGACCAATTTGGGAGGTGTTTATAAACATTTGGGATATAATGTAGAAGCATTTGTATGGACTAAAAAAGCAGCAGAATTAGATAGTGAAGTTGCAGAAACTAATTTAGGTTTTTTATTTTCTGAAGGGATAGGAACAAAACCAAATGCAGAAAAAGCTTTATATTGGTTAAATAAAGCTATGGATAAAAAATATCCAGAAGCTTTTTTTATTTTAGCAACTATTTATAAAAATGGTTCTAAATCTATAGAGAAAAATTATTTCAAAGCTTTAGAATTATATAGTATAGCGAGCGATTTAGATCATGGAATGGCTAAGAATAATTTAGCTAATATGTTATTTAATGGTCAAGGAATAGAACCAGATAGGCTGAGAGCATTAAACTTATATTTAGATGCTGCTAATAGTCATAATATCGCATTTTCAATGTATGCATTGTATCAAATTTATTCTAGAGGATATGAAGAAATTCCTAAAGATCTCGAAGAAGCTAAATATTGGTTAGAAAAAGCTAAAGAAAATGGATTAGATTTATAAATCTAATTTATTAGATAGAAAAAATATCAAAGTTTAGGCATAATTTAAATATTTTAGTAGAATCTAATAAATTAGATACATTATGGAGAATATTTAGTGTTTAAAGTTGAATATTTAGAAGTATTTAATGATTATTATTTATTAGATAATAAATGTTTAATTATTCCTGAGTTATGGAAACCAATCATTTGGGATGATTCTAAGTACCTATCCTATATAAAAGAAACAGTCTCAACAGAATATAGTAATGACTGTTATGCTACGGATTATTTATATATAAAAAATATTTCTTTTTTTGATAAATTAAAATACTGTGGATATTACTCTATATTTACAGCTGTTGATATAAACTCAAGTATTGGTACTAATAATAAGTTCTATTTGAAAAGTATATATAATGATGTTATGAATAATTTAGTTTTTGTTGGTTGGAATCCTAGATGTTCTATTGGTTCGGCTTTTACTGATGGACGTTATCCTATATATCTTTTAAATAATAATGGTAGATATATATTAAAAAAAGATAATTCTAAGTTTAATGTTAATTGTTTTGAACTTTTAAACTCTAGAGAGGAATGTTATGAAATATGTGATATTAATAATAAATTAGATTATGATTATAATGAAAATGATTATTGGTATCCAACAAAGCTTTATGTAGATATAAACACATACTCTAGAATAATTAAGTTTATTAAATAGCTTTATAAGTTCACTAGGTTATATTTATAGCCCATATAAGTATAATTTATTTTTAATTTTATAGATAAGAGAGTAATATATGATAAAAATAAAGTTAATGATTATATGGCTTGTTTTAATCGTAATTTTAATATTTGATTTAATATTTAAGGTAAACTCTGCTAATAGTGATTTTTTGAAATGGGAAGCTCATTTGTTTTATTTTTCAGCTTTATTTTATCTTAGTTTTCCTTTAGGGTCTATTATGATAATACTTTATTCTATTTTAATTGATTTCATCGATATAAATTTAAGTTTAGAAATAAAAAATATAATTGATGTTATTATGATTGCTATTGTTTCTACTATTTCTTTCTATATTCAATGGTATATTCTATTTCCTAAGTTAATTTCATATTTAAAAATAATGGTAAATAAAAAAATAGTATAAAGGATATAATTATGTTGAATAAAAAAATTAGTGAAATTTTTAATAACGATAGTATTCAAGTTGAAGAGCTTTTATTCGATTATGAAACATTTGAAGAACCACCATTATATAATTTTTATGATGATATAAATAGTATTCGTAAAATAATTAAAGATAAATATCTTGAAGAGTTTTTATTAAATTTGGCAATATCTCATATAAATACAACAAAAATTTATGCTAAAAATATTTTATCAGAAGAAGAATATAACAAATTTTTTATTTGTATTACTTATGATCCATTTGAAGAAATATTTTATCCAAGTTTTATGGTTACAAGGAAAAAATACTTATTTAAAGATATTTTAAATTATCCAAAATTAGATCTTACTAAAAATCTTGTTATTAAGAATGCATTAGAGAATTTAGGTATTTTAAACTCAGTTAGTGTTTTTGAAAGTAAGTGGTTTGATAAATATTGTCATGAAGAGTTAACTAGAATATATATTGTTTATAATTCAGATTTAGATTTTAATTGATAATTTTTATAGTTTTAGATAATTTATAGTAAAACCCATTAAAAATCGCCACGAAACCACATAAAATAAAAGAATAGACGGTCGATGCAATTTAACCGACATTCTTTACGTTTTTGCTTTATCCAAGCCCAAGTACGTTCAATTGGATTAAGGTCAGGACTGTAAGGTGGGAGCCAGAGAATGGTGTGCCCCGCGGCTTCTATTAATGCTTTTGTGTCTGAACCTTTATGAAAAGCGGCATTATCCATCACAATAACACTGTTATCAGGAAGTTGCGGAAGTAATCACTGCTGGACCCAACCATGAAAAACATCGCTATTAATACTGCAATCATACAACCCCACAGCAAACAGCTGTTGATTAAGCACAGCACCGATGGCATTGCTCTGGTTTTTAAGTTGCCAGTTGGATTGGCTAAAACAAGGCTTACCTCTTTGAGCATACCCATACGGTCTGTTGTCATGCATTTTAAAACCGCTCTCATCTAAATAAATGATTTTTCTTCCCGCTTTTTTAAATGCTTTTAGCGCATTAAGAAAAGACTTTCGTTTTTCAGTATCTGCTTGAGAATGCGCTAATGTCTTTTTTTTACGCGTTATTCCTAGCCTTTTCAAAGCTGTACAAATGGCGTTTTGGCGACAACCTAAACGCTGTGCCCGCTGCCATTGATAGTCATCGGGATAAGCTTCAACATCGGCTTTGAGGAGGTCATTATCAATCTTATAAGGTTTAACAATACGTTTCTTTCGTTCAGGGTTTTTCTTCCATCTCTGGATGGTGTTAGTACTGAGCTGAAACGCTTGTGCCAATTCTCGAAAGCTTGCGCCACCTTTGAGTTTGGCTAATATCATTTGTCGGTAGTCTTTTGAGTATGCCATGTGAATATTGTAGCGTATTTAATTGGATTTTACTATATACGAATAATTTTGGAACTCGCTACGCTCAAACAGCCAAAATTATTCTATCGTTCTAAGTTTAGCCTGATCTGCCCCCCAAAAGTTGGACTAACTAACCAACAGATTAAGGAGCAGATTTTTTATGACAAAATATAGCCAAGACTTTAAACAACAAGTGATTGATTTCTATTTTCAGCATAACAACGAACTTGCCCACACTTGTCGCCATTTTAACCTCGCGAAAAAGGTAGTAAGATGCTGGCTCCGCTTATTTAATTATGCTGGAAAAGAGGGATTAAAAGTGCGGCAGACCCGACAGGTTTATTCTCCTGAATTTAAACTTCAGGTACTTGAACCCATTCTGCGTGGAGATTGTACCGCCGAGCAAGCGATGGTTGACTTTGGTTTGTCTAATACAGGGCTTATCAGCCAATGGTTGAAAAATTATTTAGAACAAGGTATAAACGGGCTATTGTCGAAAAAACCTCAAGGTTCAAGCAAAATGAAAACCAAATACCCCCAAATGCCACCGCCACCGAAAACCGAAGAAGAACGCTTGCGTTATCGTATTTTAGAGCTTGAGGCGGAGGTCGCCATTCTAAAAAAGTGGCAAGAGTTAAGCCAGCAAAAAATCCGGAAAAAGCCGAAATAGTTAAGGCATTACGCCAACATTTTCCTTTAGAAATCTTGCTGACCTTGACAGGATTGAAACGGAGTACATTCTTTTACCATTTGCCGCCAAAAAGCGAGAAAAATGCGGAAATCACCGAGAAAATTCTGGAAATTTACGAGGAAAATCAGGGAAATTATGGCTATCGGCGTGTTTGTGCTGAATTGCGTAAGTCTATGATGATTAATCATAAAAAAGTGCAAGCGATTATGCAGCAGTTAGGCTTAAAAGGGAAATGTGTTCAGCAAAAATACCGCTCTTATCGCGGAAAGGTGGGCGATATTGCGGACAATCTTTTGCAACAAGATTTTCAGGCGAAAGCCCCTAATGAGAAATGGGTAACCGATGTGAGCGAATTTAAGTGTAAAGAGGGCAAGCTATATTTATCACCCATAAAGGATTTATTTAATGGGGAAATTATTGCTTATGATATTTCTCGCAGTGCGAATTTTGAGCAAATTAGGCGAATGATGGGGCAAGCTATTGCCAAACTTGATGGAAGCAAGCCGATACTGCATTCCGATCAGGGTTGGCAATATCAGATGATAGGTTATCAGCGATTATTGCAAGAAAAGGGTATCCGCCAGAGTATGTCTCGGAAAGGCAATTGCCTTGATAATAGTGCGATGGAAAGTTTTTTCGGGCGGTTAAAAACGGAATGTTATTTTGGTAAGGTTTTTGAGCGTTTTGAGCAACTGGAAACGGCGTTGCATGAATATATTGCATATTACAACAATAAACGTATTCAAGCTAAATTAAACGGATTGAGCCCGGTGGCGTATAGGGTTCAGTCATTGATGAGGTAAGTCTAAGTTTTTGGGGTCAGATCAGCCTGGGGCTTTTTAAGGGGGATAAGGGAGCGTTATTCTTTTTATTTGTTTTGTATTAATAAAGTGCGGTTAGTTTTTTAATTTTTTCCTCAAGGTATAGATACTTCCGATCTTTCCCCCTTAAAAATTCCCTGTGTAAAACTTAGAACCATAGACACATTTCTGCTGTTTGAGCCTTGCAAAGCAAGGCGAGTTCAGAAATGTGGCGTGATGGTTCAAGTTGAAACACAGGATCAGAATTTTTCTAGGGGGGGCATTTCTTTGCTTACTTTCTTTGTGCAAGCAAAGAAAGTAAGTCGCCCAACGGGCGAAACCCGTTGGCAAAGTCGGAGAAAGAAAAGCAAAAAAATACCAAAACCCACCGCACTTTATACTAAAAAAACAACAAGTGCGGTACTTTTTTATTTATTTTCAATCGCCTGCGGATACGCCAGTTCAATATTGAGGGGGATATCGCTTTCTATCACTGGTTGTCTATCGGCGATAAAGAAACGAGAGGTCATTACTTTTTCCCCTTGATTAATAAAAATTTCCAAAACAGATTGATCAAAAAACAGCTCAATTTGTTCAAGTTTATTCACTTGACAATAACGCTGGCTACCAAATTGTCGCATTAGTTCTGTTTGCTCCGTATGGCTACGATCTAGGCATAACATTCCCTGTGCATAGCTTAGGATTAAATGTTGTTGTTCGCTGTTGTTGAATAATTTTATCTTAAAGGGTTGATTGTCCAATTTTAGGTTGAGATAGGCGCGATCTAATTGATCAATGTTATGTTGTCCAGCAGTTAAGGTTAAGTGTTGCTTTTGGTGTAATGTTTGATAAATTTGGGCAACAGGGCGTTGGATTAATTTTCCTTGTTGCAGTGAAATGGCTCTTGGTAGCGAAAGCATGGAATGCCATTTAAATTTATCCGTAGGGTAGGTTAAATCAGGTAACCCTACCCAGCCGAGCATAATGGTTTGCGAGGAATTGTCTAAACCTGCAAAGGTTTGTGGGGCATAAAAATCAAAACCTTGATCGAGTTCAGCAATATGTTCAGCATGAAAATGCAGATCTTGCTGTTTACCAATGGCATAGACGGCGTGGTAATTGTTTTGATATTGACTGTGTTCACGTGCTTTGCCTTGTGGTGACCAAATAAAAATATCTTGTCCAGCCAGTTTGAACAGATCAGGACATTCCCACATAAACACCTGTTGATTATTAAACTCAGGCACTGAAAGCTCGCCTAATAAACGTGGGCTATCCTCAATGTTATCCATTTCATAGATAAGGGCAGTTCCTGAGAGATCTTGCCGTTGTGCGCCACAAATAAAACGGATTTTGCCTTGTTCCGTATAGTAAGGTTTAGGATCTCTGACGTGTTCGGTATAGCCTTTAGGGGCTTGCTCAATTAATGCACGTTTACGGATCAATGTGCCATTTTTATGGAAAATCGCAAGATTTTGGAATGGAATACGCTGATTATCGCTCGCTCGTCTAGTATTGCCGGTATAAAACACCGCAAAATGTTGTTCATCAAGGGGTAATGCGCCGCCAGAATAGCAACCATGGGATTCAAACAGTTGATCTGGGATTAGGGTTTCCCCTTGTTGGTAATGTAACAAATCGGCAGTAATTAAATGTTGCCAATGTTTCATACCATGTAAGGCATCAAAGGGAAACCATTGGTAAAAAATATGATAGTGCTTGCCGTCAAAAATTAGCCCATTAGGATCGTTGAGCAATCCTGTGGGCGGGGTAATATGATAATGGGGACGAAAATTTTGGTCAGAATCCACCGCACTTTTTAGTTGGGCTAATTCTTCAGCTTGAGCGGATAAGATACTGCGATATTTGCCTTGATTAAAGATATGTTGCATAAATTTCCCTCGCCTCTTTATTGTGCCAAGTAGGTAGCAAGTTGCTGTTGATTTGGCAAGGCGGACATAGCCCCTTTAGCGGTGGTGGCTAAAGCACCACAGGCATTGGCTTGGCGAATAATTTTTTCTAAGGTGTCCATTTTTTGCCAATCTTGATGCTGGGAAAGTCCTGCTAATAATCCCCCCACGAAAGCATCGCCTGCACCAGTGGTATCAATAGGTTGAATGGCTTTGCCTTTGATCGTATTTTGTTGCCCATTAATATGGTATAATGCCCCTTCTTTGCCAAGGGTAATAATGATTAATTTCTCAGGGTGTAAGGCTATGATTTTGTTAAATCCCTCTTGTAAATTATCGGTATCGGTTAATAACGTGAGTTCTTCTTCTGAAAGTTTAATTACATCGGCTAAAGCAATGGCTTGATTAACCACATTTTTCATTTCTTCAAAAGATGACCATAAACTTTCGCGTAAATTTGGATCAAAAGAGAAAAAACCGCCTACGGATTTGATACGGCGAATTGCCTCAAAAGTGGCTTCCCTTGAGGGGTTATTAATTAAGGCAATAGAGCAACAATGTAGCCATTCATTGGCTTGGAAGTTAGGCAAGTCAGCCACCTGTAAAAATTGATCAGCACTCGGGTTGACCATAAAGGTAAAACTGCGTTCGCCATTATCCAATCCCACTATGACCGTAGAAGTGCGTTGTTGTGGATCTAAAATAAGGTGTTCAGTATTGACCTTTTCTGCTTTTAAGGTGTTACGCATAAATTCGCCAAGGGGATCTTTACCCACTCGCCCGATAAATGCACTTTGACAACCTAAACGAGAAACGCCAACCGCCACATTAGCAGGTGCGCCACCAGCACATTTTAGATAATGTTGTTCGCCGTCAGGAATTAAATCTACCACCGCATCGCCAGTTACCCAAATTTTGTTCATAAAGCAATCCTTATTTAATAATATGTGAAATCCCCTCTGAAGAAAGAGGGGATAGAGCGTTGATGAAGAAAATATAGTCGCCCCACTTTAAAATGATACAGCGTTGGTACGCCTCGCCGTACTACCTGTACTGTCTTCGCCGTACCGCCTTGTCTCATTTTAAATTGAGACGACTATACTATTGTTTATGCCACAGTAACACGAGCAAATTTGCGTTTACCTACTTGATAAACCGCTGTGCCTGATTGAGCATTGGCTTTGACATCTTCCACTTTTTCGCCATTAATTTTTACCCCACCTTGTTGTGCCATACGAATAGCCTCCGAGGTTGAAGCGACTAAGCCCGCCTCTTTCAACAAGGTTGCCAAGCCAATTTCGCCAGTAAAGGTAAATTCAGGCATTTCATCAGGCATCGCCCCTTTTTGGAAACGGTTAATAAACTCTTGTTCCGCATTATCAGCCGCTTGTTCATGATGAAAACGGGCAATAATTTCTTTGGCTAACAAGATTTTGACATCACGCGGATTTTTGCCTTGAGCAACCTCTTGTTTTAACTGCTCAATTTCGCTTAATGGACGGAAAGAAAGCAGGTTATACCAATCCCACATTAATTCATCGGAAATGGACATCACTTTACCAAACATTTCTGACGGCGAATCGGTTACCCCAATATAATTGCCTAAGGATTTAGACATTTTTTTCTCGCCGTCTAATCCCACTAATAGCGGTAGAGTAATGGCGACTTGAGGTTTTTGCCCTGCTGATTTTTGTAGCTCACGCCCTACTAACAGGTTGAATTTCTGGTCTGTTCCGCCTAATTCCACATCGGCTTCTAATGCCACAGAGTCATGCCCTTGTAATAATGGGTAAATAAATTCGTGAATGGCAATGGGTTGATTATTATTAAAACGTTTTTTGAAATCATCACGTTCTAACATACGTGCAACGGTATAATTGCTGGCTAAACGAATCATACCCTCTGTACCTAATTGCCCTAACCAATCAGAGTTGAACACAATACGGGTTTTTTGTGGATCAAGAATTTTGAAAATTTGCTGTTTATAAGTTTCCGCATTACGTAAAACGTCTTCACGACTAAGCGGTGGACGAGTGGTATTTTTACCCGAAGGATCACCCACCATACCAGTAAAATCGCCAATCAGGAAAATGACTTCATGCCCAAATTGTTGAAATTGACGCAATTTATTCAGCACAACGGTATGCCCCAAATGAATATCGGGTGCAGTAGGATCAGCACCAAGTTTTATCCGCAACGGACGATTTTCTTTTAATTTTTCTACTAAATCCTGTTCGGAAAGAATTTCATCTACACCGCGCTTGAGTTCCGCGAGAACAACATTGATGTCAGTCATAATTTTTCCTAAGTTGATTGATTTTCTCAAATAAAATAAAGCTACATTATAGGGATTGCTAGGTTAAAAGTATAGTTGTTTAAGGTATAAAACCTACAACATATAATGAACCATGCAGTTGGATAGCGGATCATTAATCTACCATTTACGTTAATAGCAACTTTTTCTGTTAGCAAGCCTATATTTTTATGCAAATCGTAAATTATTCTCGGTTTAAGTACGAATTTTGCAAAAAATTCACTTTTTTATCTTGACACAAACCGTTTTTTTTTTTCAATAGGAAAAATTTTTTATTTTTCATTTAGGTGTGTTGAACACCTTTATTTTTGTAATAATTTGAGGTCTAAAATGAAATCAACAACGAAAAAATTACCGGGCTGGGTACATATCCCATTAGCAGTATTTATGGCAATTAGCTTAGTGCAGACGGCACTAGGTTTTCAAGATTTATTTGGACAAGCCTTTGCATGGGCATTTTCCATAGCTTTAACCATATTAATGTATGGATTTACCGTATTGATTGGTTATCGGCGTATTAATCGTTTACCTGTAATAGGTTTCTTAATTGGCTATTTCTTTATTTCACTGTTTTCTTTTACGGGAAATTTCAATGCGGTTTATACCTCTTATCAGAAAGAGCAATTATTTCGTGATGAATTATTAAAACATAAACAGCAATTACATGATGTCGTAAATGCAGCCAATAAAGCCTTAAATAGCTTTAGCCCTGAGATTACTGAAAAACGTAATCGTTTAGAAAGTTTAACAGAACAATTAGTTAGCCAAATTACCGATCCTGCTCGCCCCGGGTTAGGGAAACGAGCATTAGAGCTGATTGCTGAAATTGAATCGGTATTAGGCGAAAAATTGACGGAATTTGGTACAAGAGGGAGCGATTGGAATGCGATTGCACAGCGTTATCGTGAAAATATTGATCAAATTGCACGACGTAAATTAACCAGTAAAGACTATGAAAAAATTGAAGATGTGCGCGAAAGTATTAAACAAAAAGAAACTGAAACTATTCGTCTTATTGATAATGTATTACTTACGAGCCAATCTGTTAAAGATTACGGTTTTGAAGCCAATTTAAAAGCAGTTAATGTGGTCAATGAAATTGGTTCTACTGTGCAAGAATTTATTAACGATACTGCAATTTTTAAATTTGAACCAGTACCTTTTGAAAGCCAAGAAATTGGAAAAATTGCTTTTTCATTTAAATCAGCTTTTGTCCAACATACTTTAGTTGGCATTCTATTTACCATTCTTTGCCTATTTATTGATTGGGCAGTAGTGCTAAGTTTATTGGTCTTTTTTGGTGGACGAGAGAAAGAAACGACAAAACCAATTTACTCAGGACATTCAATGTAATAGGAGCAAACAATGTTAAAAAATCCTTTTAAAAATGATGACAATTTAGAAAAAGAACAGTCAGATTTCGTTGATGCATTTGAAAGCAAAGATCATGCTGAACAAGAGAGCGATCCTTTTATTACTGAGGAAGAAGAAATAGGTCAACAAGATAAATTTGATTCAACTTTGAAAGCCATAGAACCAGTAATAGAGGATAATAAGCCTTTAGTCAGTTCTTCAGAGCCTGTAAATAGTTATACTTTTAACAAATTTAATGGTAATGAATATAAATACCAATCACAAATTAAAACCGATAAATTACAAAAACGTGATATTGAACAGGATCTTAATGATGAAGAGTATCATCAGCGTTTGGTGGAACTAAATACTGATGCTGAAAATAAGCATTATATTTTATTTTTTGGGCAACCTGCTTCAGGAAAAACTTGGATTATTGGTAGTATTCTACATTATATGAAAAATTATCTGGGCGGTACGGTTTATTTAGATACACAGAAAACCACTGAAAGCGAAGAAGAATTATTTTACCAATTACAAGATCGCTTCAATGGGGTAATTCATGCGGAGAAAATTACGAGTACGGATACTAAACAATATTTTGAATTCCATATTTGTTTTACTCCAAAAGATTCTAGTAAACCACCGATTAATATGGTGTTTATTGATGCTTCAGGGGAACATTCTGAACAAGGTTTTAGAACTAAACATAATAATAACTCGGGGCAGTTACCAAATTATTTAACTGCAATTTTAGAATCTAATGTGAAAACTAAGTTAGTCTTTGTTTATGATCAATCTTTACAAGATGAAAGAGGTTCAATTCCGCAAGTGAATGTTTTAGATGCTGTTTTTATCCATATTCAGCATATTCAAAAACGGCATAATAAGTTCTTTCCTAAAGCATTATTAATGTCTAAATCAGATCGTATTTATGCCTCGGATTATTCTACTGTAGAACGTTGTGGTGGTGATGCTATGACTTATGCGGTGTATAAAATACCTGCGTTTGCAAATAGTTTTTTTAATGAATCACCAGAAAATAAAACCATATTCTATCAAATGGGCAAATTTTCAACGAATTCAGATCTATTACTAGAATTTGATAAAGAATGTCCTGAACGGTTATTTAGATGGCTCTATATGACAGGTACTGGTGGGATTTCACCAATTAAAGAGCAAAGTTGCTGGGATAAATTTATGGCGTGGTTAAAAGGAAAATAGTAAAAGGGAAAACAACAATGGCAGAAGCAAAAGGTTTATTAGGCTGGGGGATTGTCGGAACACCAAAAGGCAGACAGCGAGCCAGTGCTGGATTAGATGAGCAAATTAACCAAGCGGGTATATTCGATCTCGATCAGAATATAGGGCAATGTTTACCAGATCCTATAAAAGATAGAGGAGAATCAACTTTATATTATTTAACTTATCGTGAAATTTCAGGTTATACGTTATTAGGCATTGCCGAGTATCGTTCAGTAAAAGAAATGGGACAGAATCGTACGGGAAGCTATTTTGGATCTTTTATTGAATGTATCAATAGCAACTTTTCTACCAATGAGGCAGATCTTAAAATATTATTTTCTGACTTATATAATTTAAATCTATATCAGTATAAATCTTTTATTGATACACAAGATATGATGTATAGCGAGTTAATTGACGGAAAAAAGGTGATTGAGTTACCGAATTTAGATAAAATTTCACAAAAACTAACCGCACTTAGACCTAAATTTATAAATCATGTTAATATTAAAGAAAGTTTATTTGTTTATACTGGAAATATAAGCGTTATAAATATTATGAAATTTTTATTAGAGCAACAAGTTTATCATCAGTATAAACATATTTATTTTTCTTCAAGTACTGAAATAACTAACAAAATTAAACAAAGAAAGAATGTTGATGTTATAGATTTTACTAAAGATTTATTTAAATCGAGTTATTTTACTATTTCTTATCAGCAAGAAATTTTGGCTTTACATAAAGATATTAAAAGTCTAATGGATAAGGAAAATCAGTTAAAAGAAAATAATGTTAAATTACAAAGTTTATTAGAACAACAAGAAAAAGAGAAAGAACAAGAGATTAATAGGAGAGTGAGTATTGTTATTGGTGAAGAAAAAGAACAATTACACAAAATACAAGATAAAATTGAGCAAGAGCAAATTTTTATTGACTTAGGTAAGAAAATACTTGGAGAGCTAACTAACCATAAAGAGGCATTAACAAGATATAATTTAGTAGAAATATCTAATACACATTCAAGAAATCAGCTTAATTCAGTTATTAAACCTTATATTGATAGATTGTCTTCTGAAATTAAGGAACAATCTAAAAAAGTTGAATCGGTTAATAAACCAATAGAATATAAGGAATCTATTTACACTTGGATTTTTGCAGCTATTTCGATTATATTTTTAGTAATTATTGGTATTTTAATATTTATTTATGAGAATAAGAATGATAAAGATGATAGAGTCAGTCCTATATTGAAAAATGAAATAATAGAAGTAAAAAATAAAATAGAAAATATTGATGAAAATAATAAGATCTTATTAAAGAAACTTGGTGAGATTACTTCACAATTAGAAGAGAATAAAGATAATAGAGATAATAAGGGTAAAAAATAATGAAATTTTCTTTTTTATTAATTATAAGCTTATTCTTTTTGATGTCTTGTTCTGATGAAAACAGTGAAAAGTGCCAAGATTTATCAAATAGTGAGATAAGCTCATTGGCTTCATCTTATTGTGAAAAGGCGGCTAAAAATGGTGATGTTAATGCTCAATATCAATTAGGGAAAAAAGCACTAGATGAAAATAACAAGGAACAAGCTGAGCATTATTTTCAGCAAGCTGCACAACAAAAACACCCTATGGCTTTATTTGAGCTAGGACAACTTTATCAACAGCAGGGCGGTGAAGATAATCAACATAAAGCAGAATTTTATTATCAGCAAGGTTGTGATTTAAAATATTTAATTGCTTGTGAACGTCTTTTCTCTTTAGGTAAGAAAAAGGAAGACAAAAGCCAGATAAAAATAGAAAAGCAAACTTTGCCTAATGTGGATACACTTGCTCAAGCTCAAGCTCAAGCTCAAGCTCAAGCTCAAGCTCAAGCTCAAGCTCAAACCACTAAATCAGAAAGGAAATCAACGACTATACAAAGAACGAAAGAAGAATTATTTAAATTGGGCGTTGAAGCTGATATGGTAAAAGATTATCAGAGAGCGATTAAATATTACACTATGGCAGCTGATAAAGGACATTCACAGGCTCAAATGTATTTAGGAATAATGTATCAGTATGGACAAGGTGTTGAAATAAATAGGGATAAAGCCATTTATTATTATAAATTAGCTGCAGAAGCAGGATATGGAGCAGCTAAAGAAAAATTAGAATCTTTAGGCGTAACTCAAAAAGACAAGGTGAAAACAACCTTACCAGTATTATCTAATTTGCAGATAGTACAAGGTTTTTATCAAGCTTTAACACAAGGTAATGGAAAGCTAGCAGTGAGTTATATTATTCCAAGTAAACAAGAAACGGGTACTTTTACTTCATATTCAATGACAAAATTTTATTCCAACATGAAACAACCATTAACAGTGGATTACATTCGTCAATTATCTCCAGAACAATTTGAGGTTAGTTATCATTATACTGTAACAAAAGTAAGAAAAAATTGTTTAGCAACAGTTAGCTTATCTTCTTATTATGGAATAAATTTTATACATTCAATAAATGCTAATTGTTAGTTTATTATTAATAATAAAGTATATAAATTCGAGTTACTATTTTTCTAAGAAAAATAAGTTAAAGAATTTTTATATACTATAATTATATAGTAGTTAATGTGAAAAAAGCTATTAAATCTTATAATATTGAATTAAGGATAGTTAAACTATCCTTAAATTTTATCAATTTAATCAATCGGGTTATAGCTCATATCCCAATCCGTTAAGTGAGGTAACCGAGCTGAGGTATAAAGTTGTCCTGTTTTTTTATCTACTAAATAACTAAACATTCTATGAGCGATCATAGGATCTCCACCGCATTTATCGTCATGAATTTCATAAAAATCAAATTCATAGGTTTCTACTGTTTCGGTATCTATTGTAAAGTAACAGCCTTCGGGCATATACATTAAATTGTATTTTTTAATAGATTGATTAACTAAATTACGTGCTTGCTCAACACTATTAACAACATTTGCTAAACTTTGTATTGAGATAAGTGCAAATAAAATTATGAAATATTTTTTCATATAGCTTCCTTATTTAATGGTAGTTAACAATATACTTATTGTAACAATGAAATATTATTTATCAATAAATTATAGTCGTCCTATTTTAAAATAATACAGTGTTGGCATGCCTCGCCGTACTATTTTACTGTCTTATTTTAAATTAAAACCACTGTATCACTTTAATTTTATTTATAAACTAAGAGGAAAAAATAATGTTTAATAAAATGATAATGGTATTAAGTTTTTTATTAATTATACCTATTGCAGATGCGAGAAAAGCACGTTGTTCTGATTTTTCTACGCAAGCAGAAGCACAGGCTTATATGTTACGTTATGGTGCTTATTATTTAGATCGGGATCGAGACGGTGAAGCTTGTGAATGTTTACCTGGAGGTAGTAAATATGGTACTTCCGTTTGTCGGCGTAGATAGTTTTATAAAATAAAAAAACACCGCACTTGAGTTATCATCAAAGTGCGGTGTGTTTTAGAAAAATTTTATTGTGCTTTTTCGGCTAATTCTGCTCTTAATTTTTTGGTAACGGCAACCATATTTTCTAGTGCCGCTAAGGTTTCAGGCCAAGCACGGGTTTTTAAGCCACAGTCTGGGTTGACCCATAGGCGTTCTGCGGGGATAACGTCAAGGGCTTTACGCAGTAAATGCTCGATTTCGCTTTGTTCTGGTACACGTGGGCTGTGAATATCGTAAACACCCGGTCCAATATCATTTGGATATTTGAAATCAGCGAATGCGGTTAATAATTCCATATCTGAACGTGAAGTTTCAATGGTAATTACGTCAGCATCTAAATCGGCGATAGCAGGCAAAATATCGTTAAATTCAGAGTAACACATATGAGTATGGATTTGTGTGGTGTCCGCACAGCCGTAAGAAGATAAACGGAATGCTTCGCCAGCCCATTTCAAATAGCTTGCCCAGTCTGCACGTTTGAGTGGTAAGCCCTCACGAATAGCGGGTTCGTCAATTTGAATCACTTTAATGCCTGCTTTTTCAAGGTCTAAGACTTCATCATTTAAGGCTAACGCAATTTGTTTACAGACGGTTTCACGGCTAATGTCGTTACGCACAAATGACCATTGTAGAATGGTAACAGGGCCTGTCAACATACCTTTCATTACTTTGTTGGTAAGGCTTTGGGCATAAGTTGACCAAGCGACGGTCATTGGTTCAGGACGAGTAACGTCACCGAAAATCACTGGCGGTTTAACGCAACGTGAGCCATAGCTTTGTACCCAACCAAATTTGGTAAAGGCAAAACCGTCAAGCAGTTCACCGAAGTATTCCACCATATCGTTACGTTCAGCTTCGCCATGCACTAACACGTCTAAATCTAATTCTTCTTGTTTTTTCACCACATAAGCAATTTCTTTTTTCATTGCAGTTTCATAGTCAGCCGCTGAAAGATCGCCTTTTTTGAATTTGGCACGAGCTTGGCGAATTTCTAAGGTTTGTGGGAAAGAACCAATATTGGTAGTTGGTAATAATGGTAATTTTAACCAATCATGTTGTACTTTGATACGCTCTGCATAAGGGGATTGACGTTGATCCGCATTCGCAGGTAGGTTGGCTAAACGTGTTGCCACTTCTGGTTTATGGATTACTTTGCTATTGGCACGAGAATCAGCCGCGGCTTGGCTTGCATCTAATTCGGCTTGCACTGCTGAACGTCCTTGATCTAAGGCTGTTTTTAATAAACGAAGTTCGTCTGCTTTTTGTAAGGTAAAGGCTAACCAAGCGTATAAGTCAGGGTTATTGGCTTGTAATTGAGTTTCAACGCTTAAATCGTATGGCGAATGTAATAATGAACAAGAGCTTGAAATCCATAATCTGTCGCCAAGTTGAGCTTTTAATGGCTCAAGGACTTCTAAAACCTTATTTAAGTTTGCACGCCAAATATTACGTCCGTCAATTACACCGACAGAAAGCACTTTATCGTAATCTTTAAATTGAGCAAGTTGCTCAGGGGCACGCACTAAATCAATATGTAAGCCGTCAACAGGTAAAGATTTTAATAAATCAGCATGTTCTGCCACTGAACCAAAGTAAGTGGCAAAAAGTAAGTTGGCATTAACCGCTTGTTTTAATTGAGCATAGGTATCTGCATAAGCATTTAACCATTCTTGTGGTAAATCTAGGGCTAAGGCAGGTTCATCAATTTGAATCCAAGTTGCCCCTTGGTTAGCTAAAGCGTTAAGAATTTCCACATAAACAGGGATTAATTTATTTAAGAGGCTTAAACGGTCAAAGGTTGAGCCTTTTTCTTTCCCTAACCAAAGGAAAGTTAATGGACCGACAATCGTAGGCTTGGCTTGATGACCTTGTGCTTGCGCCTCTTTAAGTTGGTTCACATAATGGGTTGGATTGGCTTTAAATTCCGTATCTACTGCAAACTCAGGCACTAAATAATGGTAGTTAGTGTCAAACCATTTCGTCATTTCAATGGCAAATTGGGTTTTGTTACCACGAGCTAATTGGAAATATTGATCAAGGGTTAATTGTTGGCTATCAAAGCCGAAACGCGCAGGAATTGCCCCTGTTGCCACTTGTAAATCAAGGATATGATCATAGAAAGTAAAGTCGCCAACTGCCACAAAATCCGCCTTGGCTTCCGCTTGATGACGCCAGTTTTTTTCACGCAATGCTTTGGCAATATCTAATAAATCTTGTTCTGCCACTTCACCACGCCAATAGCGTTCTTGAGCAAATTTTAATTCACGTTTGGCACCAACACGAGGAAAGCCTGAAAAATGTAATGTTGTCATAGGTACTCCTTATAAACTTTAATTCATTGTTGTTCAGTCTAGCCATTTAGACGGCTATTTGTTTCGTTGGCAACAGAATGACTGATTTAAGCCAATTATGCAATCTCATAATTTTCACGTTTTCTATGAATTTTTTTAATATTCTCATGGTAAAGCCGTACAGTTCATCTGATGACTAGGGTATAATAATGCCAATTTGAGTTATTTTTCTAATTATTTACCTTTATGAAACCCATTTTCTTAGAATTAAGACATTTAAAAACCTTGCTTGCTTTAAAAGAAACAGGCAGTGTTTCTTTAGCGGCGAAGCGTGTTTATCTTACGCAATCCGCCCTTTCTCATCAAATTAAATTATTAGAAGATCAATATGGTTTAAGCCTGTTTGAACGCAAAACCCAGCCTTTGCGTTTTACCGCCGCGGGGGAGCGGTTGATCCAATTAGCTTATGATATTTTGCCAAAAGTGATTGAGGCTGAACGTGATTTAACTCGGGTAAAACAAGGCGAGGCGGGCGAATTACGCATTGCGGTGGAATGCCATACCTGTTTTGATTGGTTAATGCCCGCAATGGATTCTTTTCGCCAGCATTGGCCATTAGTGGAATTAGATATTGTATCGGGATTTCATACAGATACCCTAGGGTTATTACTAACCTATCGTGCCGATTGGGCAGTGGTAGCAGAAATTGAAGAAACTGCAGGCATTGTGCATAAACCGTTGTTTTCTTATGAAATGGTTGGCATTTGTTCTAAGGATCACCCTCTGGCACAAAAAGACATTTGGCAAGCGGAGGATTTTATTACCGAAACCTTAATTACTTATCCTGTGCCTGACGATATGTTGGATCTATTGCGTAAAGTGTTGCACCCTAAAGGCATTAATCCTATTAGACGCACCAGCGAATTAACCATTGCGATTATTCAATTAGTGGCAAGCAAACGTGGGGTTGCTGCGTTGCCTTATTGGGCAGTAAAACCCTATTTGGAGCGAGGTTATGTGGTCGCCAGAAAAATTACCGAGCAAGGGCTATACAGTAATTTATATGCGGCTTTTCGTGAAATTGATGCCGAGATTGCCTTTATTGATGATTTTTATCAAACTGTGAAGTCTCAGAGTTTTTCTACTTTGCCCGATTTATTGCCACTTTCTTAATCCTATATTTAAGCACCAAGTGCGGTGCTTTTTTAGCACATTTTTTAGTTTACTTTGTTGATTTCTTGTTCTCTTTTAGCCAACCTAATTAATTTTTTTCTGTAAAATAATTACAAAATAGTGATGTTGTTCACAGATTTGATCATTAATTATTGAATAAAAATTTAACTTCATATAAATTTCATAATGTGAGTTTTACTTCATTTTTGTGGAAAAATAACCGTAGAAGTGGCTTACAATGAATTGGAGTTATGCTTTATCTTATTTATCGTTATTTCTATGGTGATTTCTAGCAAGCTAATTAATCAGTTTGTTCTTCATATGAAGTAGCTTACATTGTTAATCTGATGTTTTATTTTAATCATCTAAATTTATGTCATATTTATTTTTAATATGATGACAATTAAGGAGTTAGCAATGCTTACTAAAACAAAATTATCCGTAGCAGTGGCAACTGTACTTGCGACTACCTCGGGAGCAGTCTATGGCGATAATGTTAAAGACAAGGGAACAGCGACCAATGTAGCGTTCAACCAGTCTTTTGTGCCAACAGAATATAGCCTAAAAGGTAAACCGAATATCATTTTAATTTCGGTTGATGACTTAGGTTATGGTCAGCTTAATTACGATGATGCGCAATTCAACAAAGAAGTATTAAAAGATCGTGAAGTGCCAGAACGTTATCAAGTTGCCCTTGATAAAGCCATTGAAGCGGCGAAAAAATCTACCCCAACCTTGCGTAGCTTGCAAGATAACGGCGTGAAATTATCACAAGGTTTTGTGGCTCACGGCGTGAGTGGTCCATCTCGTGCAGCGATGATGAGTTCTCGTTTCCCAGCTCGTTATGGAATTTATAGTAATGATGATGCACAGGACGGTGTATCTGCTGATGAGACTTTCTTAGCGGAATTATTCCAAGATTACGGCTATGAAACCTCAGCCATTGGTAAATGGCATTTATGCCGTATTACTAACGTGCCTGTACCAAAAGAAAAACAAACTCGTGATTATCACGATAATTTCACTACTTATTGTGATGCGCCATTCCAACCACAAGCAAGAGGTTTTGATTACTTCTTTGGTTTCCATGCTTCAGGGGTTTCTTACTATGATTCGCCATCATTATTTGAAAATCGTGAAAGAACGCCAGCGGTGGGCTATGTTACTGATCAATTCACAGACAAAGCCATTGAACGCTTAAAAGAAGCAGGCGACAAACCAGCCTTTATTTATCTGGCTTATAACGCACCACATATCCCGTTGGAACAACCTGCACCAAAAGAATATCAAATCTTTAATACAGGTAATTCAGAAGTAGATAATTACTATGCTTCTGTTTATGCGGTGGATCAAGGGGTTAAACGCATCTTAGATGAATTGAAAAAACAAGGTAAAGATCAAAACACCTTAATTTTCTTCACTTCAGATAATGGTGCGGTGGTAGATTCGCCAATGCCAATGAACGGCGTATTAAAAGGCTATAAAGGCGAAACCCAACAAGGTGGTGTGCGTACGCCAATGTTTGCTAGCTGGCCTGCACAGTTCAAACCTCAAGACTATAACAAAATGGTTTCTGCCACAGACTTTATGGTTACCGCATTAGCAGCGGCTGAAATTCCTGTTCCTGAGGATTTAAGCAAAAAACTTGATGGGGTAAACTTAATTCCATTTATTAAAGGTGAAGATAAAGGCGAACCACACCCATATCTTTATTGGGCGCAACCTCGTGCATTCCACTGGGATCCAGTAAATATCCCATTCTGGCATAATTACTTCAAATATATCACCAGTAAATCCGATGACTATCCAGATAACCCATATATGGAAAAATTATCTAAATTTACTTGGACAGTGCGTGATAAAGATTGGACATTACATTACTGGATTGGCGATCAAAAAATCGAATTATTCAAAAACAGCGATGTTGGCGAATTAAAAGAAGTGTCTAAAGACAATCCAGAAGTGGTAAAACGTCTTAAAGCGAAAATGAATGAATATTTACGCACCGCACAAAAACCAAATACAGATAATAACGTGCCTAAATATGAAGCATTATTAAAAGCAACAGAATAATCGTTGCCACTGAGAAAAGAGAGGCAAGGTTGCCTCTCTTAATTAATGCTTAATGGCTTTGCGTACAGGGAGAAGACTATGCTAAGTTTTATGCTAAAACCCACCAGTTTTAAATGCAATATAAAATGTGATTACTGTTTCTATTTAGAAAAAGAATCCTTTATGGCACCCGATCATCAGAAAGTGGCGAATATGTCGCTAGAAACCGCGCGCCATTTTATTGAACAGCATATTTCACAAACTCAAAGTAGTGATGTTTTCTTCACTTGGCAAGGGGGCGAACCGTTAATGGCAGGACTGGATTTTTATCAACAAGTGATCGAAATTCAGCAATATTTTGCCGAAAAATATCAAAAAAAGATCCATAACGCTATTCAAACCAACGGTATTTTAATTAATGAAAAATGGGCTGAATTTTTTCATCAGCATCATATCTTAATCGGCATTTCCATTGACGGCGATGAAGAATTACATAATACCTTTCGGGTCAATAACCGAGGTAATGGCACTTTTGATCAAGTTAAACGTGGTATTGAATTATTACGCCGTTATGAAGTGGAATTTAACACCCTCACAGTTGTAAATAACATTAATGCCCAATATCCACTACGGGTATATAGCTTCCTAAAATCCCTTGGCAGTAAATTTATGCAATTTATTCCTGTGGTGGAAACTATGGAAGTGGACGACAAATTTAAGCCAAAATGGTTAAGCCAACCTGCTATTTTGCCAGTAACAAGCTCTTTTTCTGTGAGTGCAAAGCAATATGCTAACTTTATGATCAAAATTTTTGATGAATGGCTAAGCAAAGATGTAGGCGATATTTCCGTACAACTTTTTGAATCCATTTTTGCTCGCTTTTGTGGTTTTGAAGCCTCAATGTGTATTTATCGTGAACGTTGTGGTGGTGAGAATTTAGCCCTTGAAGCCAATGGCGATGTGTATTCTTGCGATCATTTTGTTTATCCTGACTATAAAATCGGCAATATAAAACAACTTTCTGAATCAGAAATTACCTTAAAAGTAATGAACTTATCAGAGCAAAAACAAAATCTTAATACCGAATGTCGCCAATGTCAGTGGAAAGAACTTTGCTACGGCGGTTGCCCAAAACACCGCTTTATCACTAACCGCTATGGCGAACAACACAATTATTTTTGTGCCGCTTACCAACAAATCTTTGCCCACTTCACCCCTGCAATGAATTTTATGGTTACTTTAAAAGAACATAATGTTCCAATAGAATTAGTTAAACAATATAAACAACAGATTTATGTTTAAAAAACAAAGAGATTTTGTTTATTGGGGGAAAGTGCGGTCTGTTTTTAATCTATTTTTAGTGATAATAATATAATCGCCCCACATTAAAATAATACAAGGTTGGCATGTCTTGCTGTGCTAAGTGTACAGTCTTCGGCGTGTCAACCTTGTTTTATTTTAAATTGAACAGAGAATAAATTTAGAAATAAAATCAATTAGTTGTTTTATTTCTGCGGGGGGGGGTATAATAGCCATTTTTTCATTATTTATGTAAGGAAAATCATTAAAATGCTACATTTTGAAAACGATTATAATCGTGGGGTGCACCCTGTTTTACTCAACGCTTTGCAACAAACCAATGATGAATGTTTGGCAGGTTATGGGGCGGATATTTATTCGGCAAGGGCGAAAGAAAAAATGAAAACTGCTTGTGCTTGTCCACAGGCGGAAGTGGATTTTTTGGTTGGTGGAACGCAAACCAATCAAGTGGTGATTGCAGCAATGTTACGCCCTTATCAAGGCGTGGTGGCAGTGGAAACAGGGCATATTAGCGTGCATGAAGCGGGGGCGATTGAATACAGTGGGCATAAAGTGCTGACCTTGCCCGCCCATCAAGGCAAAATGTGTGCACAAGAATTGCGTCAATATTTAAGCGATTTTTATGCAGATGGCAACTACGAACATATGGTTTTCCCTGGTATGGTCTATATTTCGCACCCTACTGAATATGGTACGCTTTATAGCGAAAGCGAGCTTACCGAATTGGCACAAATTTGCCAGCAATATCAACTCCCTTTATTTTTAGACGGTGCAAGATTGGGCTATGGACTGGCGGTAAAAGGGGCAGTGGATTTGCCAACCATTGCTAAATTAGTTGATGTGTTTTATATCGGCGGCACAAAAATGGGGGCATTGGTAGGGGAAGCGGTCGTATTTACCAAAGGCAATCGCCCAGCCCATTTTATGACGATGATTAAACAGCATGGCGCGTTATTGGCAAAAGGACGCTTGCTCGGCGTGCAGTTTGATTGCTTATTTAGCAACAATTTATATCAACAATTAGGTCGCCATGCGATTGAAATGGCACAGCGTTTAAAAAGCCTATTGCAACAAAAAGGTTACCGTTTTTATTTGGATTCGCCGACTAATCAACAATTTGTGATTGTAGAAAATCAAAAACTTGCCCAATTAGCGGAAAAGGTTTGTTATGGTTTTTGGGAAAAATACGATGATCATCATACGGTTATCCGTTTTGCCACCAGTTGGTCAACACGCCCTGAAGAAATAGAGGCGTTGGCGGCGATTTTATAATAAAAGTGCGGTCAGTTTTGAGGGCGTTTTTTACGCCCTTTTTTATGGTTTTTTCTGATGATTATTTATTTTTAGTTAATATTGTTTTTTTACTGTGAATATTTATACAGATAAGTGAGGTTGATAGAATATTGTTATCAGTTGTGATAACTGAATAATGAGAAAAATAATGTTATATAAGGAAAAAATATGATGAAAAAAACAATGATGAAAGGATTATTTGCTTTGCTATTGGCAACTTCATTAACTCCCTATGTGTCAGCAAATACAACAGTACAAGAAAATGCTACATTGAGCCCACAACAAATTTTGGCACGAAATAAAGCCAATGTGTTAGCCTTTTATGATTTAGCTTTTAATCAACATAAAGTGGCAGAGGCGACCGAGAAATATATTGGCGAACAATATTGGCAACATAATCCAACGGTAGCGGACGGCGGGCAAGCCTTTGTGGAGGCTTTTACACCTTTTTTAAAACAATATCCACAATCTCAAGCAAGTGTGAAGCGTATTATCGCTGAAGGCGACTTGGTCGTGTTACATGTACATAGCACCTTAACCCCGCAAGATAAAGGCGAAGCGGTGGTGGATATTTTCCGTTTAGATCCGCAAGGTAAAATTATTGAGCATTGGGACGTTATTCAAGCGGTTCCAGAACAAAGCGTCAGCGGCCGTGGCTTGTTTTAGAATAAAAGCAGTAAGCAAAATCCCCCTTTGAGGGGATTTTGATTGACAAAAATGAAATGAAAAGTGCGGTTTATTTTGCAAAAATTTTAACCTACCACACCGTTTTCTCGCCCACTTAACGCCGCCATAACGGTTGCTAATGCTACAAAAATCAAGATAATACTCATCATCACTTGTGGACTGCCGTTAGAAAAATGGGCGAGCAATAGCGAGGAAATAATGCCACTGCCGTATTGTAATGCCCCTAATAATGCCGCCGCAGAGCCAGCTATTGTGGCAGGGACGCTATCCAGTGCAGCGGCGTTGGCGCAGGCGGCGATAATGCCGTTGGTACTGAATACCACAAAAATCGGCAAAATAATCGCTAAAATCTGTTGTGGATTAACTGCAATCCAGAGCCAACCCACAAAAGCAGCAAGGGTGGCAATAAAACTCGCAACCAGTAACAAGCGAGAGAGTGCAAAACGATTCACTAAACGGCGATTGATTAGGTTTAGGCTGGTAATGCCGATGATATTCAAGGCAAATAAAAAACCGTAATGCTGTGGGGCGATAGCAAAATAATCAATGTAAACAAAGGGCGAGCCAGTGATAAAGGCATAAGCCGCCACATAATAAAAGGTATAGTCGTCCCACTTTAAAATAATACTACGTTGGCACGCCTCGCCGTACTCTTTGTACTGTCTTCGGCGTACCGCCTTGTCTCATTTTAAATTGAAACGACTATACAACAAAACCAACTGATTGAGCTTTTACCCCAACTTGCTATCAGCTACGATCCCCTCTACCTCTATTACCCCAATCGCCGCGGACATTCTTACTTATTCCAACGGGTGGTTGATGCTTTGCGGTATCGGTAGGGAAGGGGTAAATTTCTTTGAATAGATAGGTATCCTTTGATAATTAACCAGTGGAAAGCTATACTATGGTTGTTTTTTATTAAGGAGATTTGATGATGAATAAATTTTTACTTCCTTTGCCAGTATTATTGTTATCTGCTTGCCATTCCATTTCTCATGAACCTGAATTAGAAGGATTGGCAAATCCTGCTTCGGTGTATTGCGTGGAACAAGGTGGGCAATCAGTTGTGAAACGTGATGCACAAGGCAATGAATATGGCGAATGTCATTTACCTGATGGACGTATCATTGAGGAATGGGATTTTTATCGGCAAAATCATTAGGGTTTATACTAGGCAGTGATTAAAAATGGTTAATCACTGCTTTTCTTTTGTCTTTTATTGCCAAATGATACGGCTATGCTTAGCCTAAATTATTCTATATTAGTATCACTAATGAAGTGCGGTCAGTTTTCAAAATATTTTTTAATCGCTCCCTTCTTTCTCCTTTGCATAACGCATTAACCACTGTTTAAAGCGACAAATTTTGTCTAATTGGCAACTTTCAGGGCGGTGGACAATATAGTAAGCCAGTGGGGATTTTAGCTTGCGTTCAGGAAAAAGCCGAACCAGTCTGCCATTATGGAGATCGTCTGTGACCAATAATTCACGTGCGAGGGCGATCCCCTGTCCATTGCTTGCCATTTGTAACACCGCAGCACTGTCATTGATACGAATACCTTGAATGGCGGTATTGGTTGGACTATGGACAGCGAACCAATCCGCCCAACCGAGGTAGCCTTGTTTGCTATCAAGGGAAAGATCGTGAATCAGTGGTAAATGATAGAGATCGCTGGGGTGATGAATGGCTTGGCGAGCAAGAAATGCAGGCGAGCAAACAGGAAATACTTGTTCTTCTTGCCATTTTTCAGCAATTAGCCCTGCCCATTGTCCGTTGCCGTAACGAATACCAATATCAATATTTTCGCTGAAATAATCCAATGAACGCGTGGTTGCGTTGAGAAAAAGCTCAATATCAGGGTGTTGTTGCTGGAAATCCGCAAGGTGGGGCAGTAGCCATTTACTGGCAAAAGTGGGGCTAAGGGTAAGGTTAAGACGTTTATTGGCTTGATGATCTTTCATTTTTTGTAAGCCAAGGGCGAGCTGTTCTAAGCCTAAACGGAGATGAGGCAGGGCTTGTTCTGTAATATCGGTGGCTTGTAGCCGAGCTTTGCCCCCTGTTTTACGGATAAATAAGGGCTTGTCTAGCCAATCTTCTAGGCTTTTTACCAGCTGTCCAACGGCAGCAGGGGTAACATTTAATTCTTCGGCGGCAGCGGAAAAACTTTGTAAGCGGTAACTGGCTTCTACCGCCTGCAAGGCATTTAAAAAGGGGGTTTTCATATAAAGTTTTCCTTTAGATTATCTCAAGTTATTCTGCGTTGTTGTTTAAGCGGTTTATCTTTAACATAGCCTTATCAAAAGCAAGGGTGCTTTTGAATATATTTAGTTTATCTTATGGAGTAATCAAATGAAAAGATTTTCTTTAAAAACAGCAATTATTACTGGCGGCGGTTCAGGTATTGGTAAAGAAGTGGCAAAACGTTTAGTCGCCGAGGGGGCAAATGTGGTGATTGGTGGGCGTAATGCCGACAAATTGGCACAAGCGGCACAAGAAATTGATCGCACAGGGCAACATATTCGTTATTTAGCAGGGGATATTGCCTTGCCAAGTACCGCACAAGGCTTAGTTGAGTTGGCGGAGCAAGCCTTTGGTGGGGTAGATATTTTGATCAACAATGCTGGGATTTTTAATCCTAAGCCCTTTTTGGACTTATCCGAACAAGAATATGACCAGTTTTTAAATGTGATTTTAAAAGGCAAATTTTTTATGGCACAAGCAGCCGCCAAAGCGATGCAAAAACGGGGTGGTGGGGCGATTGTGCAAACAGGTTCGCTTTGGGCATTACAAGCCGTAGCAGCAACCCCGTCGTCTGCTTATTCTGCGGCTAATGCTGGGGTACACGCCTTAACCAAGAATTTAGCCATTGAGCTAGCCAGTGCCAATATTCGCATTAATACCGTTGCTCCTGCGGTGGTGGAAACCCCTGTTTATCATACGTTTATGACAGAGGAACAAGTGAAAGAAACTTTACCGAGTTTCAATCAATTTCACCCCTTGGGCAGAAACGGACAACCTGCGGATATTGCTGAAGCGATTTTATTTTTCGCCAGTGAACAAGCCGCTTGGATCACAGGCACGGTGCTACCTGTTGACGGCGGTGTAATGGCGGGTAAATAGTGCAAAGTGCGGTCAGTTTTTGAAAAATTTCAGGTAGTCTTTGATGAAAGGCTGTCTGAATAAAGCAATCCATAGCGAGGAGAATGGTATGGCAGATCTTTTTCAACCTTATTGTTTCAATAATGGGGTATGGTTAAAAAATCGCTTAGTGCTTGCCCCCCATGACCCTTTGGTCTTCTTCGCCACAAGGCGAGGTACAGCCTGAAGAATTGGCTTTTTTAGCCAGTCGTGCGCAAGGGGCGGCAATGGTAATTACGGCGGCAGCATTGGTTTCGCCAGAGGGCAAAGCCTTTGCGGGGCAGCCTGAAATCCGTTGGCAATGGCTTGATTCTTTAACCCAATGGGCGAAAAGTATTCAAACGCAGGGGGCGAAAGCGATTTTACAACTGCATCATGGCGGACAGCGTGCATTAGTTAATCAACAAGGGCAAATATTCAATGTCAATCAATTAACTTCTAGCCAAATTGAACGGATTATCCATGCCTTTGCCCAAGCCACAGAAATTGCCTTAGCCGCAGGGTTTGACGGCGTGGAAATCATGGGGGCAAATGGTTTTTTACTGCAACAATTTGTTTCTCGGCAAACCAATCAACGCCAAGACCAATGGGGCGAGCCTTTTGCCTTTGTGCAAGCGGTTTGTCAAGCGGTGTTCTCTCAAGCACAGGCAAAACCCGCGTTTATCGTGGGCTATCGTTTTTCCCCAGAAGAGGCAGGCGAGCAGGGGCTAACCATGGCAGAAACCTTGCAATTAGTGGAACAATTAGCCCAACTTCCCTTGCAATATGTACATATTTCCCTTTGGGATTTTTTCAAAAAAGCCAGACGAGGAGCAGATCCCAATGCCTACCGTATTGCCTTAGTGCATCAACAATTAAATGGGCGTTTGCCCCTAATTGGGGTAGGAAACCTAACGGATATTCACAAAATTCAACACGCCTTTGCCACAGGCTGGGCAGAATTTCTTGCTATAGGTAAAGCCGCCTTGCTTAATCCTGATTGGGTGGCACGCATTGCCACAGAACAACCATTGCGAAGTGAACTGGATCCACAACAAGCTGATCGCTATGGTTTATCCACAGGCTTATGGCAAAAATGCTTACAAGGTGCGAGCTATTTGCCTGTGATAAAAGGGCAGGAAAGTGCGACTAAATTTGAACAACTTTATTAGAGGGAAAAATGGACAACATTATCATTATTGGTGGCGGTATAAGCGGATTATATGCCGCCTATTTACTGCAACAACAAGGGCGAAATTATCAGTTGTTAGAGGCGGATAGCCAATTAGGCGGACGAGCCAAAGGCATTGCCGTTACCGATAATCATCAACTTGAATTGGGAGCAACTTGGTACTGGCGTGATTTTCAAGCTGAATTGGATCAACTGATCCAACAACTTGGCTTAACCACTTTTGATGCCAGCACAGGAAAACTTTTAATGGAATATCAGGCTCATCAACCCGCCAAAGCCTATGCTAGCCCTTATGTGGACGGACAACGCTTGCAAGGCGGAATGCCCGCCCTTATTCACGCCCTTGCTCAAGGCTTAAA
The DNA here is from genome assembly GCF_029783845.1 of Volucribacter amazonae. Taxonomy (NCBI): domain Bacteria; kingdom Pseudomonadati; phylum Pseudomonadota; class Gammaproteobacteria; order Pasteurellales; family Pasteurellaceae; genus Volucribacter; species Volucribacter amazonae. Next base: position 2,442,469 of record NZ_LWID01000001.1, read on the forward strand.
CCCTCGCAACATTTATCTTAATCAAAGGGTTAAAAGCATTCATTTACAAGGGCAAAAACTGCATATACAAAGCCAAAATCAACATTATCAAGCCAGTCAAGTGTTACTAGCGATACCGCCTCGCCTTGCGGTGCAACAAATCCAGTTTTTTCCAGCGTTGCCACCGATAATTCAACAACAATGGCAAGGGACCGCCACTTGGATGGCTTCACAGGCGAAATATATTGCCGTTTATGATCGTCCTTTTTGGCGAGAACAAGGGCTATCAGGACAAGCACATAGTCAAGTTGGACCGATGGTAGAAGTTCACGATATTAGCGATGAACAAGGCACATTTGGGGCATTATTTGGCTTTATCGGACTATCTGCCAAAGCACGTCAGCAATTAGGCGAAGATAAGCTAATACAGCAATGCCAAGCACAATTCATACGCCTATTTGGGCAATCGGCAAGTGCGGTGCGTGCAAGCTATTTAAAAGATTGGGCAACCGATCCCTTTATCGCCACCCCAGCGGATCAAGCCCCACACTTAACCCACCCCACCGCCCCAATAGCCTTATTACCTGAACCTTGGCAAGCCAAACTCTATGGCATTAGCAGTGAATTTTCCCCTAATTTCACAGGTTTTCTTGCAGGCGCAGTGGAAAGTGCAAGATTAGCAGTGGCGAGGTTATAAAAGTGCGGTGGGTTTTGCAAAAGTTTCAGGCTACCTAAAAACAATCCTATTTATTTCCCTAAATCCGCTTTGGCTTGTTCTAGCCAATTATTGAATTCAATGGCTAAATGCCATTGATGACCAGTTACCATTTCATCAGGGGTATGTTCTGGAAAATAGATACCGAGTTTCACTTGCATACCTGTGGCGGTGTTTTTAAATTCGTGCAAGGCACGGATATGTATGTCTTCGCCGTTGTCTATATGCACGCCTTTAACAAACATTTGTGTTTCATAGTCAGGATCAAGGGGAATATCCGCTTGCTCTGGGTCGGCAAAAATTAACTGGCAATGCACGGGTTTGCCATATAAGCCCATGGTTTCTATGAGTTCTTGGCTATTGTCTTTTGGCTCAATTAAGTAATGTTCTGGCATTGCGCCTAATAATTTTGCTTGTTGGTTATCTTGATTAATTTGATGAAACCAGCCAAGAAATTCTTCTTTAGATAGGTCTTCCACTTCTAACAGCGTAATGCTGGGTTTGTATGTTGTGCTGTTTTTTGACCATTGACGCAATAATTCTGCCATTTCGGCACAATCTTCTGCCAATAATTCGCGTATATTGTCCGCGCCTAATTTTTCTTTTAACAATAATAAGGCAACACGACTGCGTTCTAATTCTTTGGCTAGGATTTGTTCACGGCTAACAATTTGTTGGTTAATTTTTGTGGTTACGTTGAATGTCATAAATACTCCTTATTTTGCTGTAAAAACAAGGCAAATTATGACGAACAGGGTTTGAAGTAACAAGCGATGATAACCGACAATAATGTTGCTTAAACCGACAAAATAGGGAAATTTGTTGGATAAACCACAGAAAATGCCCATATCGTTAGGCGGTTTGCATTATGCTAAAAATTTGTTGTTGATATTGAAGAAATTGAGCAAAACTAAACGGCTGATGCTCAAGTTGATATTTCATCGCCGTTAGGGTAATGGTAGCAAATAAAGTCGCTTGAAAATCATTGACCTGTTGCTGTTGCTTATCGGCGAGCTGGCTAAAAGCCTGTTTGAGCATAAGCAACATATCTTGATACAAATGATGACGTGGGGTGTGAATTTGCCACAGCGCTAAAATCAACTGACGTTGTTGATATAGGCGCGCAATGCTGCGTTGAAAAAAATCCGCAAGGCATTCGGTATGCAAGCGTTGTTGCACAATATCGGCATATTCTTGTTTGAAATCGGCAATCATTTTCGCCACTAAATCATCTTTGCCTTGATAATGTTGATAAAAGGTAGAACGATTAACCATCGCGCGCTCAATAATGGCTTGTACGCTGATGCTATGATAATCCTGCTCTGCCAGTAAACTCACTAAGGCTTGGCGGATATGTTGATGAGTTTTGATAATGCGTAAATCGGTTTTCATCATTTTTTAATGAAAAATTAAAAGGTTAGTTTGCGAAATGATTAAAACGCTGTCAAGCCTTTGTTAGACAAGTGCGGTGGATTTTGGCAAAGTTTTTTGTTGAAGGCAAATTTTCGTCGTTGTAAATATGGGTGGATAAAGGGCAAGTAGAAAAGATCTTTGCCCTAAGTATTAAGTTGCCAGCCGTTAAGTTTATTATTTAATGCAGTTATGATGTTTATCGTGAGTGTTATTCCCCTTTTTCATCACCAGAGAACTGTTGCATAAATTGCTGGGCGGTTTCTACCATTTGTTTTGAGCCGATAAATAAAGGCACTCGTTGGTGTAGCTCCCTTGGTTGAATATCTAAAATCCGTTGAAAACCGTCAGTGGCAAGTCCGCCTGCTTGTTCGGCGAGAAATGCCATTGGGTTGCCTTCATATAATAAGCGTAATTTTCCGTTTGGGTAGTTGGTAGCATTAGGGTAAATATAAATGCCACCTTTGAGCATATTGCGATGAAAATCAGACACTAATGAGCCGATATAGCGGGAAGTATAAGGGCGTTGCGTGGCTTTATCTTCTTCTTGGCAGTATTTTATGTATTTTTTAACGCCCATAGGGAATTTTAGATATTGCCCCTCGTTAATGGAATAGATTTTGCCTTGTTCAGGAATTTTGATATTTTCGTGTGAGAGGCAAAATACCCCTAGGGACGGATCATAGGTAAAACCATTGACACCGTTACCTGTGGTATAAACTAACATAGTGGAAGATCCATAAACCACATAGCCTGCTGCCACTTGGCGATGACCGGGCTGCATAAAATCCGCTAAGGTTACAGGGCTGCCGATGGGGGAGATACGGCGGTAAATGGAGAAAATTGTGCCGACAGCGACATTGACATCAATGTTAGAAGAGCCGTCTAGGGGATCGGTAAGAATAACGTATTTGGCATTGCGTCCTCGTTCGCTATCAAAGGCGACAACGTTTTCCTCTTCTTCTGAGGCAATGCCTGCCACATCTTCCCTTGCCATTAAGGCTTTTTTAAAGGTTTCGTTGGCGAAAATATCCAATTTCATTTGGGTTTCGCCTTGTACATTTTCGCTATCGGCATTGCCAATAATATTATTGGTTAGTCCTGCTTTATTGATATCACGATGAATGACTTTTGCCACTAATCGAATGGAGGAAAGAATACCACTGAGTTCACCTTTGGCATTAGGATATTCCGCTTGTTTTTCTACAATAAATTCACCGAGGGTTTTCATTTGTTTATCCTTTGTTTAATTAAGTGAATAAGCCATAGTATAGTCGTTCCACTTTAAAATGATACAGCGTTGGTACGCCTCGCCGTACTACTTGTACTGTCTTCGGCGTACCGCCTTGTCTCATTTTAAATTGAAACGACTATAAAAACTGGGCTATGGATTTACTGGACGAGTAACTTGGATTATTATAGCAAGCTGATGAAGTGGCGATAAGCTATCAATGAAATAGATTGTCTAGAATGTGATCTCGCCCATATTTTTATTCAATATTTGTATGAATTAGGACAAATTATGACAAAAAAACATCTCCATATTTTGGGTATCTGTGGCACTTTTATGGGGGGTATCGCTATTATAGCGAAACGAATGGGCTATTATGTTACTGGCTCTGATACCAATGTTTATCCGCCAATGAGTACTTTTTTGGCAAAAAATAATATTGAAATCATACCGCACTTTGAGGTGTCGCAGCTTGATCCTATGCCTGATATGGTGATTATTGGTAATGCGATGAAACGAGGAAATCCTTGTGTGGAATATATCCTTGAACATAATGTGCCTTATACTTCAGGCCCGCAATGGCTACATGATAATGTATTGCGTGATCGCTGGGTATTAGCGGTTTCGGGGACGCATGGCAAAACCACGACAACGGGGATTTTAACTTGGATCTTGGAGCAGTCAGGTAAAAAGCCGAGCTTTTTAATTGGTGGTATAGCAGGGAATTTTGGGGTATCGGCTAGATTTAGTGAAGAAAGTCCTTATTTTGTGATTGAGGCTGATGAATATGATACGGCGTTTTTTGATAAGCGTTCCAAATTTGTGCATTACAATCCTCGTACTTTGATTATCAATAACCTTGGGTTTGATCATGCGGATATTTTTGATGATTTAGCCGCGATTCAACGTCAATTTCATCATATGATCCGTATTATGCCCGCAACAGGCTTGATTTTGTCGCAAGCGGAAGAGCAAAGTGTACAACAAACCTTAGCTATGGGCTGTTGGTCGCCACAGCAATTTGTGGGAAAACATCAGGAATGGTATGCCGAGCGGATCAGCAATGATTGCCAACAATTTCAGGTGTTTCATCAAGGTAAAGCTGTGGCAGAGGTTAATTGGTCTATTGTGGGGCAACATAATATGCACAATGCCCTAATGGCAATCGCAGCGGCACATCATATTGGTATTGAGATTGAGCAGGCTTGTGCGGCGTTAAATTCTTTTGTGAATGCGAATCGCCGTTTAGAAGTGAAAGGGCAAGTAAATGGTATTACGGTTTATGATGATTTTGCTCATCACCCTGCCGAAATTCTTGCAACATTGACCGCACTTCGTGATAAAGTCGGTGGCGGTGTGCGTATTTTAGCCGTATTAGAACCACGATCAAACACCATGAAAATGGGGGTACATAAGGAAGAAATCGCCCCTGCTTTGGTGCGTGCGGATTATGTTTTTTTACTGCAACCAGAGCATATTACTTGGGACGTGGTAGAGATCGCCAAACATTGTATTCAACCAGTAAAATGGAGTGCGGATCTGGATTTATTGGTGGATTTTATTGCTCAAGAGGCACAACCTACCGATCATATTTTGGTAATGAGTAATGGCAGTTTTGGTGGAATTCATCAAAAATTATTAGCAAAATTGGCACAAGGCTAATTTAGCCCTTGCTATTTTGATGACATAAAATGAATGTAAAGAGCGTATTATGGTGAATGAGGTAGCAAGTCCCTTAGTGAGTGTGGTAACCCTATTAGCGGCGGCAGTGATTGCCGTCCCCTTATTTAAAAAATTTGGATTAGGGGCAATTCTTGGTTATTTAGCGGCAGGCATTATTATTGGCCCTTTTGGCTTGGGAGTATTTACTGATCCAGAGGGTATGATTAGTATTGCGGAATTGGGCGTGGTAATTTTTCTGTTTGTGATTGGTTTAGAAATGAACCCTTCACATATTTGGGGGTTACGCCGTCATATTTTTTGCTTAGGTGCATTGCAAATTTTTACCTGTATTGGGGCATTAATGGCAGTCGCCATTGCTTATGGCGTAAGTTGGCAGGTGGCGTTTATTGCGGCAGCAGGCTTTGTGCTGACTTCTACTGCCATTGTCATTCAAGAATTAAGCGATCGTGGTAGTATTACCACTTCATCAGGGCAAAAAATCGTTTCTATTTTATTATTTGAAGACTTATTAATTGTGCCTTTATTAGCCTTTGTGGCATTTCTCGCCCCAGAAAAAGTTGCCTCAAGCCAACCTTTATGGCTATCGCTAAGCATTGCGGGTGGAGCATTATTATTGTTAGTCGTGGCAGGCTTATGGCTATTAAATCCATTGTTTAGAATATTGGCGAAAACCAAATCTCGTGAAGTGATGACCGCAGCTGCATTATTGGTGGTATTAGGAGCAGCCTTATTAATGGAAGAGGCAGGGCTTTCTATGGCAATGGGAGCCTTTGTTGCTGGGGTATTATTATCAGAATCCAGTTTCCGTCATCAATTAGAGGCGGACGTTGAACCCTTTCGTGGCTTATTGTTAGGATTATTTTTCCTTGCGGTAGGTATGTCGTTAAATTTCTCGGTAGTCTTGCAAAACTGGTTACTGATTATTTCCGCCGTTATTGCCTTTATGTTGGTCAAGGGAATAGGGATTTATGTGGTGGCGCGCCTAACCAAGCAAAATCATCTTGAGGCATTAGATCGTGCTATTATGATGGCTCAAGGTGGTGAATTTGCTTTTGTATTATTTACGGCAGCTGCCAATTATGCGGTAATTGATGCAGATACCCAAGCGAATGTTACTGCTATTGTGGTGCTATCTATGTTATTTACCCCTTTAGTTATGGTGGTATATAAGAAATTTATCTTGCCACGACTGAGCCAAAATGCCCCACCACCAGAAGATGATCCTATTGATGAACAAAATCCGATTATTTTGATTGGTATTGGGCGAGTTGGGCAAATTGTGCATCATTTATTAGTGATGACAGGGCATAAACCAACGGTAATTGATCAAGATCCTACTTTGATTAAAGGTATGAAAAAGCTAGGGGTAAAAACCTATTATGGTGATGCTACCAGAGCGGAATTATTAAAAGCGGCAGGGATTGATCAAGCGGGGTTATTAATTGTGGCATTAGATGATAAACATAAAGCCTTACAAATTGTCCGCCAAGCTCGTCAATTAAATCCACAAATAAAAATTTTGGCGCGTGCTTACGATCGCCGCCATGTATTTGATTTATATAATGCTGGGGCAGATATTCAAGTGCGAGAAACCTTTGATTCCTCGGTAAGATTAGGTAAAAAAGCCTTGCGTGCATTGGGTATGGACGCAGAAATGGTTAATGAGATCGGACGCACTTATTTTTATCGTGATCGTCATAGTATTAAATTAATGGCGGAAGTTTATGATCCGAAACTTTCTGCTTTTGAAAATGAGGAATTATTAAAGATTGCTTTAGAAGCAGATCAGCATACTACCCTTGAAATTCAGCAGATTATGAATAGGGAATGAGTGAAAAGCACACAGGTAGTAGCCTGTGTGCAAAAAGTTAGCTTTGCCAGCGTTTAAAAATTAATGAAGTATTTACCCCACCAAAAGCAAAGTTATTGTTCATAACATAATCGGTATAAATGTTTCTTCCTTCATATTGGATATAATCCAGCTGTCCGCAACGTGGATCAATATTGTCAAGGTTCAGCGTTGGGGCAAACCAATTATCTCGCATCATTTCAATGGAAAACCAAGATTCTAATGCACCACAAGCACCAAGAGTATGACCTAAATAACTTTTTTGCGAGCTAATGGCAATTTTGCCAAATAAGTCAGCGGTGGCTAAGGTTTCGGCAATATCGCCTTGTTCAGTTGCTGTGCCATGCCCATTGACATAACCAATCTGTGGGGGAGTTAAGTTAGCGTCTTTTAGGGCAAGTGCCATACAGGTTTGCATAGTTTCTTTTTGTGGGCGTGTAACATGGGCTCCATCGCTATTTGCTCCATAGCCAACAATTTCTGCAATAATAGGGGCATTCCTTGCTAGAGCGTGTTCCAGTTCTTCTAAGACAAATATACAAGCTCCCTCGCCAATCACTAAGCCATCACGATCTCGGTCATAGGGACGTGGTGTTTGGCTTGGGTGATCATTATTGCGACTGGCTGCATATAATGAGTCAAAAACATAAACCTCTGAGGGGCAAAATTCTTCGCCACCGCCCGCTAACATCATTGGAATAAGACCATATTTAATGGCTTCATAAGCATAACCAATGCCTTGACTGCCCGATGAACAAGCACTTGAGGTAGGAATAATTCTTCCTGTTAAGCCAAAAAAGATGCCTAAATTGGCAGCTGTGGTATGTGGCATCATACGGATATAGGTATTGGCATTAAAATGATTGTCTAAACCAGACATCATTAAGCCTACATCTCTGGTGTCTTGCGTACTTCCCGTAGATGAACCACAAGCAACCCCCATTCTGCCATCACATAATTGTGGATCTATATGATTATCAATCCATAAATTAGCCTGTTGTAAGGCACGTTCAGCGGCATCAACACAAAGTTGTGAAACCTTTCCCATACTGCGTAATTGTTTGCGTGTCCAATGTGTTGGTGCTTGATAATTGGGAATTGGGGCGGCAAGTTTTGCCTCAAGTTCGGGTAAATTATCCCATTGCATGGCTTTTACTGCATTTTTCTTGGCTTGAAAAGCAGTTTTAATGCTTTGCCAATGGTTACCAAAGGCAGTAATGCCACCAATGCCTGTAATAACAACACGTTTCATTTTTTATTCCTTCATATACCTTAGCATAAACCGCCATTAACGGAGATAACTTGGCGAGTAATATAGGCGGCATTTTCGTGCATAAGAAAATCCACCGTATGGGCGACTTCTTCTGGACTTCCCATACGTTGCATTGGGATCGTTTTGAGAATCTCTTCCACAGGGACATTTTCATCAATAATATCGGTATCAATTAACCCAGGTGCAACACAATTTACCGTAATTTTGCGTTTGGCTAATTCAATCGCTAAGGCTTTTGCAGCACCAATAATTCCAGCTTTAGAGGCACTATAATTTACTTGCCCACGATTACCGATTAAGCCAGATACTGAAGTAATGCACACAATTCTACCTGCTTTACGCCGTCTAATCATAGGCATAATAATGGGGTGTAAAACATGATAAAAACCGTCTAAATTGGTGCGTAATACGCTATCCCAATCATTATCGCTCAAGGCAGGAAAGGCATTATCTCGAGTTAATCCCGCATTTAGCACAACACCATAATATGCCCCATATTGTTCAATATCTTCATTGAGTTTGTTGGCGGTATCTTGACGATCACTCACATCAAATTGTAATAATCTTGCTTGTTGTCCTAATGCTTTGATTTGCTCAATAACCGCTTGAGCCTGTTGTGTACCTTGACGGCAATGAACAACAATATCAAAACCTGAACGAGCTAATTGTAAGGCAATGGCTTTACCAATACCACGATTTGATCCTGTAATAAGCACTGTCTTAGTCATTTTGTGTTTCTCTTTCTGGTTGAGGAGGGCTAAGTACATTGAGTATGCCCTCAATAATTATTTCATCATTACGTTGATCCATTAATTGGCAATCAAATACGCCAAAACCTGTGCTATCTTCAATGGACATTTTAATTTTGATTTTAAGTAATGTGCCTATGGCAATGTGATCACGATGCAAGGTTAATTTACGTGAACCTAACCAAAAACCAAGTCCAATGGCTTTATTAGCTTTGATCGCTTTACAACCTGCCCAAGCTGCAATGCCTTGTGCCATAATTTCGGCACTAACCAATGTGGTAAGCTGATTATTTTTGAGCAAGATATGATCGGGACGAATTTCAGCTTCAGCAATAAGATGATCTTCACTAAAATCAAGAATACGATCTAATAAAATCATTTCGCCACTATGGGGAATAAGTGGGGCAATATGTGTAATAGGGCAAGTTAAATCCATTATACTGATTCCCCCATAATTAATACGGCATTATTACCGCCGAAAGCAAAAGAGTTACTTAAACCTATGCGGGGAGAATTTGCCCAGTATTGATGATGATCTGTCAAGTTAATCGCAGCTAGTTCAGGATCTCGTTGTTTATCCCATAATTGAGCAGGGATCTGTCCTTGCGGATTGTATTGTTGGCTAATTATCCCCCATAATATTGCCGCCTCAATAGCACCTGCCGCTGCGAGGGTATGTCCAGTATAAGGTTTGGTTGATGTACAAAGCACTTGTGTTCCTAATACCTTGGCAACCGCTAAACTTTCCATTTTATCATTATGTAATGTACCTGTACCATGTAAATTGACCCAGCCAATTTGTTTGGCATCTAATTGTGCATTGGCTAATGCTTGTTGCATAGCGGCGATTGCCCCTTCGCCCTCGGGGTGTGGCGAGGACATATGATAGGCATCACTACTTGCCCCATAACCTAATAATTCAATGGCATCATGTTGTAAAGGCGTTTTGGTCATGACAAAAATTGCAGCCCCCTCGCCGAGATTAATTCCTGTTCTATTGAGAGAAAAAGGGTTAGTTTGTTGAGCTGAGAGAACAGACAATGAGGCAAATCCGCTGATCGTCAAGGGCGATAGGCTATCTACACCACCACAAATAACGGCATCACAGAGATCATTTTTGAGTAATCGTGCTGCGGTCATTAAGGCTTTTGCTCCAGAAGTACAAGCGGTGGAAACACCGTAACATAAGCCTGTTAAACCATATTGAGCGGCAACAAAATCCGCAGGGGCAGAAAAATATTGCTGTTGTTGTTTAAAGGTAGGCGTTGACCAATCATTAGACATTGCCCCTGCTTTAAATACCTCAATATTTTCATCTACCCCTGTGGTTGATGAACCAATAACTACCGCCACTCTGGCTTGACCAAATTGATTTATGACATTGTCAATTTGATCTTCAATTTGTGCTAAGCTATGCCATAATAATTGGTTATTACGACTACGATGCTGCGAGGCTAATTGGTGGTCAAAAGCACGCAATGGCGTGTTTACTTCGGCAAACATACCTGATTTTCCGTTTAATTGATAACGGCGAAACGGGGTATCTGATAAAGCGATCGGTGAGAGACGATGATTAAGTAACCATTGAATATGCTGAGCAATGCCCTCGCCTAAACTGCTTAATATAGCAGGTTTATTTAAAAATATTTTCACTGTTTCCTCTAATTTAATTTTTCTATATGCCAAATACTTTGATCCGCTAAGAAAAGCTGGTATTTAGGCGGTTGAGCCTTAATTTTCCACGTTGCTTTTTGCTCAATTTGAAATTGTTGGCTTGTTCCTTGAAATTGCATATTCGGTAAAACAAAAGGCGGATTATGTGGATTTAAAGCGGTGGCTAATGCAGAAAATAGCCATTTAGCTTGCGTATTGGGTGGAGCAAAGCCATCATTTTGCCAACCTGCTGTGCTTAAACGTAAGCGAGCTAAGGGTGTTCCTAATGGATCGCTCATAATCCAACGCCATTGTTCAGGCTCAATTTGCAAAGTTAATAAGCTGGTTTGTTTCATTTGATTATCTTGATCAACTTGTTCAACTTTGAATAACTGAATTTGTTGTGGTTGCGGTGGTAAATGTGCCACAGGGGGTAAACCTTGACAACCCATTAACATCAAGCAGAAAAGATATAAACAGGATTTCATTGTACGCATAATAACTCTTATTCTTGATATTTCCCTTTGATAAAATTTTTGCAAAACCCACCGCACTTTATTTTTTCTGCCATAAAATAAATGTCAATATTATCCCAAAAATAATGCCAAGGCTTACGGTTAAACCAAAGCTAGCAACCACAGGGGTAGAGCTTGTTGCCAATAGGGCAAAAGAGATAAAGGTTGTTGTTGCTGCCAATGTTACTGCAATTTTTTTATTGAATAAAGGTTCTTTTGCCGTTTGCAGATAAACCGTATAGTCAAGGGTAATGGCAGAAACGAGTAATAATCCAAACATCGCAAATAAACTTACTGGTAAATGTAACCAACCAAGGGTGGCGATAGTGCCTATTATAGCGAAGATTGGCACACTTAGCATTTTTATTGTTTGTTTAATGCCAAACAAATAGCCCAGTAATAAACTGGCTAATGCGAGGGAAATAATTTTTAACCAAGCCGCTTGATTGCGTGTGAGTTGAAAGATTTCACTAATATGATTTGCCTTATCTTGCCAAAAAATATCTTGTTGATTTGCTAAATAAGCAAGATCTTGACTATTCTCTATTTTAATTATCGCAGCAACTTGATGCGGGGCAATTTCCCCTAAATATAAATGTTGCCAAGCCTGCCCAAAATCAGTGGCTAAAGCAGAGGATAAAGAAATTGTCGGCTGTTGTGTAAGTTGTTGAATAGATTGACTTATGGCGTCAAGGGGAATATTTAAAACCGAGAGAATTTGATAGTCTTTGGGGGTAAGTTGTTGTAATTGGTGGATAACTGCTTGTTGTTCCGATTCGGAAATAAACCATTGGCTTAGTGATTGAAAATGTTTGAGCTTTCCTTGTTGTTGAAGTTGGGTTAATTGTTTAGTTAATAGAGCATCTTTGGCTAATAATTGCTGATCATTTTCTGCAATTAACAGTAAATATTGCTGGCTTAAATTGATTTCGGTTAATTGTCTAATTTGTTGAGCTTGTGCAACTAATTGAGGGGATAAATTGACCCATTGGCGAATATTATCTTGCCATTGTGTTTGGCTTAGTCCGCCTAGTACAAAGATTGTTATTACCAACATTTTAACTGGATAAAAACGGCGAGAAAAAAACAACGATAAAAACCACCGCACTTGTTTGGTTGGGAAAAATAATAATGGTTTATCAGGGGCAGAATAATGGCGAAAATGGGCAGGAAGTCGCCATAAGCTAGTCAAAATAGCAATGACTAATGCCACCGAAGAAAAGAGAGCGGTTTGTTGTAAAATGGGCAAATGGGTTAATCCCAATGTGATATAACCTAGCAAGGTAACGAATAAACTTAGCATAAAGGTAAAACGCAAATTTTTCATGGCTTGATAGGCTTGCCAATGGCGGTTACCTAATGCAGAGGCGAGCCAATGAACAGGGTAATCAAGCAATAATCCAATTAAACTTGTCCCAATCACTAAGGTAAGTAGATGAATTTGCCCAAATAAAATGATAGTGCAGACAGTGCCAGTTAATAATCCTGCGAAAATAGGCAAAAATAACCAAAGTACTCGCCAATGACGGAAAACGCCTAATAATAAGAATAGGGTTAAACTTATACCTAATAAACTAAGCCATTGACTTTCTTGTTCCGCTTGCAGTTTGGCTTGAGCGGAAAATAACATAGCCCCCGTAGCGAGTAGTTGTGCCTGTTGCTGTTGAGCTAGGTGTTCAGAAGATTGGATCAATGAGAGTAACTCAATAGGTGGATTAATGCTGTTGCTGTTGGTCAGTTCCGCTCTCAGTAAACCCCATAGCTTATTTTCTTGCATTACATACAATAACCCAGAAGTTGGATTCCATTGAATAGGGGATTGCCCTTGTGATTGTTGCAAGACAAATTGGCTAAACCCCAACCAATCTTGACTTAATGGGAGTAACGAATAACCTGCAAAGGGATTAGCAAGCCGTTGAGCATATTCGTTAAAATACTGAGCAGGATCATTTTGTAACTGTTGACGTATTTGTTCAGGCAGGGTAGCAATGGCCAACTCTTTTGCTTGTTGCTGTAATTGCTCAATATGAGGTTGATAAATCCCATTGACTTGACTAAATAAACCCGATTGTTGCCATTGTTGGCTAATTTGTTCGGTTAAATGTAATACTTGCTGTTCATCACTAATCCCCCCAATTAACGCAATGACTTGACGATTTAACTGTGTTTCCTGTTGTTTATCCGCAAGTTGTTGTATCTTTGACCAAGTCCTATCTTGAGGCAAAACCGCTTGCAGATCAGTTTGTAGCCAATTCCCTTGATAAATAAATAAAGCCAACAAGCCCAAGTTAATCAGTAAAAAAACAGGGTATAAACAGCGAAGTGCGGTGCGTTTTGACATTCTTTCTTTCCTTATCAAATAATCCCATACAATGGAATATTGGTTACCCAATCCTGCTGTATAAAATCTGACATTGAAAAGCGAAAGGCTTGCTTTGGATTAAATTTATCTACATAGACTTTTAGACTTTTTGATTTTAAATTTTCCTCTGCTTTTACTTCTATGGGGAGTATGGCTTGTTCACGTTGTAGCACAAAATCAACCTCAGCAGTGCCTTTTTCGTTTACCCAATAGAAAACGGGATTGTTTTGGGTTGCAATAAGTTGTTGTAACACATATTGTTCAGTTAAGGCTCCTTTAAATTCAGTAAAAATACGGCTACCTTCTAGCAATACCTTAGCATCTAAATGGCTTTGAGCAGCAAGTAGTCCTACGTCTAAACCGTACAATTTAAAGGCATTATCTTGATAGGCTGATAGGGGTAAATGCGGTTTTTTTATACGCTGAATTTGATGTACTAAGCCACTATCTTTAAGCCATTGCAAAGCAATCTCATAATCTTTACTTCTTGCCCCTTTTTGTAATTGTGAATAAGTAAATTTTTTATTTTCTTTGGCAAGTTGTTCGGGGATTGATGACCAAATTGCTCGTACTTTTTGTACGCTGTGTCCATCGTGGATATGTTTAGAGAAATCTTGTTCATAGGCAATCAGTAAATTGCGTTGTATTTGGCGAACTTCTTCCATATTTTGTGTTTCTACAAATACTTTTACCGCCTCAGGCATACCACCAACATAATAATATTGACGAAGAAGATGAATATAACGGGTTTTCATGGTTGAAATTAACGTCCAATCTTGATCCGTTAATAATTGCACAAGATTTTGTTCACCAAGTGCAATTAAAAATTCATGAAAATCCATAGGATAAAGGGGAAGAAAATCTACTTTGCCAACAGGAAAGGAAACACCTTGATGTAAAGACACGCCGAGTAGTGATCCTGCGGCGATAATATAAAAGTGCGGTGCGTTTTCATAAAAATATTTCAGCGATGATAAGGCATTGGGGACTTCTTGAATTTCATCAAAAATAATGAGCGTGTTTTCCGCTTGAATATCCACACCACTTTCAATTTTTAGTCCCAAGATTAATCGCTCAATATTGTAATCAGTGGCAAATAATGTTTGCATACGGGGATTATTATCAAAATTGATATAGGCTACTTTATCAAAAAATTGCTCGCCAAAGTGTTTCATTATCCAAGTTTTTCCTACTTGTCTTGCTCCTTGGATAATAAGTGGTTTGCGATGAGATTTTGTTTTCCATTTTTCTAAGGAGTGAGTAATTTTTCGTTGCATAATTTTCCTTTCTGACTATGTTTAGTCGTTATTTTAAAAGTAAAATACATTTTTTCAAAGGAAAAAATGATTAGTTTATACATTTTTCCAAAGGAAAAAATGATTAATTTAACCTTTTTTCAAAGGAAAGAATGGTTAGCCGCCACGTTTTTCTAAAGGAAATGAGCAAAGTGCGGTTGGTTTTGGGGATTTTTTCTTTTATAGTCGTTTCAATTAAAAATAAGATAAGGTTGCACCTTGCCGTACATTAGTGCTGTTCTAATTAAAGGGGGGATTAGCCCCCTTTGTTAGAACAAACTTTTTTGAATAAATTCAGATAAGGGAATATCCTGTTGAATTTGTTCAAAGGATATTTCTGTTTTATCGCCTTGTTGTTCAATTAAATGGATTGTTCTGACATATTGATCGCCACTAATTTCAATTTTTTGAAATATTTTTTGCATAATAAGACTATGGGGATGTAGTTCAAGTTGCCATTGTTGGGGCGTGCCGTTTAATTGTAGATGAAATTGCGATTTTAGTGGGCTAAGATCGCCAGAAAGTAAGCCAAGGAAAAGTTTAATTTGTTCTTTTTGAGCGAGATGTGAATTAGCGATCCATTGCTGCCCGTTCCATTGCATAATACCTTGTGGTGTTACTTTTAATAAATGATTAAAAGGCTTTTCCATTTGCCATAGTAAACCTTGTTGGGCAACAAGGGTAAATTCGCCACTGGTAGTCATGGGTTGAGAAAGATTATTGAGATAGCGTTGTTGAGTAAACTGGCCTTGCAGGTTTTTAGGTTGTTGCAGTAACGCCATTAATTCATGCTCGGTAAGAGCAAAGCTGTAATTGCTAATAAGGCAGAGTAATAAACATAGAATTTTTTTCATTGCTTTTCCTTTGATGTGTCTAATGGCTTAAAACTAGGGTGTTGTTCAATAGCATTACGCCAACATAATGGGGTTTGTAATTGCATTTCTTTGCTATGAATATCAACGGCGACTTGAGTTGTGGTGGCAGTGGTTAATTTTTGTTGTGTTTGTGCGTCAAAGATAACATAATTCACACGAAAACAGCTTTCATATTCCACCACAGCAAGTTCAACACGAATTTTTTGCCGAAATAAACTGGGTTTTATATATTTTATATTAAGTTGTACCACTGGCCAGCCATAACCTTTTTGTGGCATCACATCGTAGGTATAACCAATTTCGGCGAGAAACGCACAGCGTGCCATTTCTAAATACTTTACATAGTTACCATGCCACATAATATTCATCGAATCTACATCAAAAAAGGGGATTTCATATTCTGATTGATGTTGGCAATATTGATGTTTTTTTATTTTCATTTGTTACCTTTATTCCAAAAATCGTAAAAATTAAACCAAAGTAGAGGATTTTGGCGACATTCTTCAGCTAATAGATCAGCATATTTTTGCATTGCTATAGCAATATGTTGTTCACGTTGTTTACCACTTCCTGTTATTTCAGGTAAAAATCGGCGAACTTTAAAACGATATTTGCCATTTTCTTTTAAGCAGAATACGGTATTAATGGGAATTTTTAGGATACTGGCAAGTAACCAAGCACCTTGGGGAAATTCTGCATATTGTCCTAAAAATGAAATGGGCAAACTTTTTTCTCCCCTAATTGGGGTACGATCAGCGGCAATGGCTAACCATTCTCCTTGCTCAATACGTTGATGAATTTCAAACATTTTTTGTGCATCAAGGCTATCCACTTGGATAAAAGGTAGGGTATTTGCCCCTGCTTGAGCTAAGGTTTGATTAAAGATTTCTGCATGGCGATTATAGACTAACGCATTGAGATGAAAATGTTGGTATTGTCCTTGACCAATTAAGGTAAGGCAAATTTCTGTATTACCAAAATGCGAGCAAACCACTAATTGTCCTCTGCCAGAACCGTCCATTTGAGGGGAAAGATTATCCGCATCATCAATAATAATTTGTTCTGGGGAAAGGCGATGTTGCCAAATGGCAAAGCGATCAATAATAGATTCGCCAAAGGCAAGGAATTGTTTGAATACGGAAAAGCGTCCGAGTTTCACTTTAGGATCATAATGGGTTAGATTTTGTTGATATTGTTTAATATTTTTTCTGGCTTGTGGCGAGGTAACAAAAAAATAGCAAACTACAGTAAATGTAACAAAACGAATTAGCCAAAGTGGACAATATTTTACTACGAGGCGAATGATGTTTAAGCCTAAGGCATTGCCTCGTTCTTGTTGTTTTGACCAATGTTTATTTGCCATTTGTTTTTCCTGTACATAATCGGTATAGCATTGTGAAAAATAAACGAGTGTGCATTTTACTAATTTGCCAATTATCACGCCACATTTTAAAGTGCGATATCCCCTCTGCTTGGTAGCGAATAGGAGTATCTAACCAAACAATGGGAATGTTATGCCAATAGGCTTTGACTAATATTTCAATATCAAAATCCATTCGATTGCCAATAAATTCTTGTTCAATAAGGGGAATAATATGTACCAGTGGATAAAGGCGAAATCCGCACATTCCGTCTTTTATTTGACAAGAATGGGTATGAATAGCATTCCAAAAGTTAGTAATTTTACGTCCATATAAACGTGATTTAGGAGCATCATCGCCATAAATTGGGCGACCACAAATTAAGACATCGGGAGTAGCTTTTATTTGTTCAAGCATTTTGGTAATGTCTGAAAGTTGATGTTGCCCATCGGCATCAACTTGAATGGCATAACGATAACCTGATTTTGCGGCTAATTGGAAACCGATTTTCATAGCAGCCCCTTTGCCTTGGTTTGTTGGGCAAAAATGGAGGCTAACCATAGGTTGCTTGGCTAAGGAGTGTAACTGATTTTTATGTTCGGGATTTGAACCATCATCAACGATTAAAACGGCTAGCCCTAAGTCAGTAACCTGTTTTACCACCTCATTTATGGTGGTGGAATGGTTATAATGGGGAATAATGACGAGGGTATTATCCATTATCCGTATCCTGTGCTTTATTAAGGAACACTTGTTCAAAGGCTTGGCGGGAAATTTTCGCTTGGCTATTTCTTGGTAGTTTATCTGCAAAACGCCAATATCTTGGAATAGCGATACTTTCTTGTGATTTTGCTAAATACTGACATAAGGTTTTTTGTACAAAAATTTTACCTGATTGAGCAAGTATTTGCTGTCCTTGTGGCGAAAGAGCGAGCCAGGCAGCTGGGCGAAAATGACGAGGGTGTTGTGCAATATAACAATCGGCGACCCAAGGGTGCGATAATATTTGTTGTTCAATATGTACTAGTGAGATACGTTTATCGCCAAATTTCACGATGCGATCGATACGTCCTAATAGCTTAAACTGTTGATTTTCATCAAATTCCACTGCATCGGCAGTTTCTTCTCGTTGGTTTTGCCAAGGGGATTCCACCCATAATGTTCCTTGTTTGGTAATACCGACTTGAGTTAAAGGGGTTGCTTGCCAATTTTCCTCTGTATTTTTAAAGGCAATAGTACCCGTTTCTGTACTGCCATAACATTCTATAACTTGGCAATGAAGTGCAGTTTCAATTTGACGAGCGATATCAGGCGATAACGCACCACCAGCGGAAATAATGCTATGCACGCCACAATTGGCTAATTTTTGATTGGCTAAATTGAGATTATTAAGTAAAGTGGGGCTAGTAATCCAAATACTTGAGGAGGCTTTTAGGCTTTCTTCAAGCATAAATTCAGGATAATGTTGTTGTTGATGGGACAATGTCCAGCCCATTCTTAATGGTAATAATGTACAAAAAATTAGCCCATAACGATGTTGTGCGGAAACACTAGATACTAAATGAAAAGGTCTTGCTTGTTTAAAGGGCAAAGCAGCGTAGATAGCCTCTACTTCAATCCACATTTTTTCGGCACTAATGACTGAAATTTTAGGTTTGCCTGTACTACCAGAGGTTTTTTGCCAGACTTGGCTTTGCTTGTGTTTATCAATGATAGGCAAAGGGCTTTCGCTAGGTTGGTCTATACCATAGTATTTTATATTATCATCGGTTAATAATAATTGAGCGTTTTGTTCGATCCATTCTACATTGTCATCCAGTAAATGGGGTGGTAGTAAAAGGGTAACATTAGCGTTAAAACAAGCAAGCATAACGCAAGTTTGCATAGCATAGTCTTCCAAGATTAACGCCACAGATTGAATCTTATCTTGTTTGAATTGATGATAAATTTGCCAACTACGAGAGCAAAATTGTTGCCAAGTCCAAGTTGGATTTAACGCAATAATTTTGTCATCAGGATAATTGTCATAAAGTGATTGTTTATTGTTCATATTGTTTTTTTACTCGTTGTCGTATTAGCCATTCGCTTAGCATTACAATCGCAATAATGATATAGGATACCACGCCAGTATAATATGCCCAATATTGATAATTTTCTTGCATAATAAACCAAATGGTTACTAATAAATTAAAACTAAACACCGCACACCATAGTAATGTTACACGATATGTATAGATCACACCTTGGGCATTAAGGTTTGGTGTACTTAATCGGGCAAGGCGTTCTACTAAGGATTGTGAGGTAAATAAACTACCCGCAAATAGGATTAACATTAATCCATTAATTATAACAGGATACCAATACATCATTTGATTGGCCTTATTAACCCCTACAAAAGCCAATATTATGGCTAAGACATAAGCAAAATAGCGTTGTTGCTTTGTTTGTAGAATACCTTTGATTAACCATAATAGGCTTAAACACCAAGGCAAATAAAATAATGCCTCAGCGTGATGATTTATCAGCCAAATAATGGGGTAACAAGCACCGACTAAAAAAAGTAGTATATTGACGATGCTAAGACAGAGGGACTTATTGGGCATCACTATTCCGTATAATGTGCTATGCCACTACAACAAATTTCATCAGCACTAAGCATAGTAAAAATAACTCTATGTTTATCTGGCTGCCAAGTTAATGTTAATTCAAAAATATCATTGGGACGCAAGAATTTTTGAAATTTTAACTTGCTAATTTGTTGAATAACCACATTTTTTTGTATTAATGTATTGATTTGCTCTTGTATCCATTGTAGTTCAATGACACCGGGAACTAATGGAAATTGAGCGAAATGATCCTTTAAATAAATCAATTCTAAAGGCACTTTTGCACAACAAAGTGCGGTCTGTTTTTCAAATTTTTTCTCTAACCAAATAGGATCTTTTATTTGTTCAATACAAATTTGATTAAATTGTAATTTATTAATTTTTGCTTGGCTATTACGTGGCAGTTTATCAGTTAATCGCCAAAATCTTGGTATAGCTTGTGGTGCAAAGGTTGTTTGTAAAGATTGTTTTAACTGATTTAACGTAGCGTTACGTCCATTTTCACGAAAATAATCAATCCCTTGTGGGGTAAGGGCAACCCAAGCAGCTAAGCGATCTTGTTGTGGATGAGGGGCGATATAACAATCATCAACAAAAAGGTGTTTTTGTAGTTGATTTTCTACTTGAATAAGAGAAATGCGTTTATCACTTAATTTTACAATACGATCATTACGCCCAAGTAATTTAAATCCCTTGTTATGAAATTCAACCACATCGGCGGTTTGTTCCCGTTGACCTAACCAAGCTCCCTCAATCCATAATGTTCCCTCAGTGGAACAGCCTAATTGGCTATCAGGTAAAGGTTGCCAAAGCTGAATATCATCACGAATAGCGATAGGACCTGTTTCTGTACTACCATAAATTTCAATCACAGGTTTTTGCAAGGTTTGGCGAATTTGTTGGGAAAGGGACTCTGCTAATGCACCGCCTGAAGAAATAACAGCTAATAAATAATGATGCGGAGGTTGTTTTGCCCAATCAATATGGCTTAACAGAGTAGGGCTACTGATTAGTACCGCTTGTTGGCTTTGTTGTGCCGTAGCAAAAACGGATTCAGGGTAATATTGTTGCTTACGATCAATTTGCCAACCTTTAGCTAGGGACATCATAATATGTACAGTAAGTCCATAAATATGTTGAATACTCACTGTACTAATGGCGGTAATATGATTATCTGTATCTAGTGGCAAGCTATTTGCTAAGACTTTAGCACCAAGCCATAATTGTTGGGCAGTTTTGATAATGGTTTTAGATTTACCTGTGCTACCCGATGTTTGTAACCAAATTTCCACATCATTAGGGAATTGAAAATGTTGTTGAGTATTGCACACAGTGCCTTGCCCAAATTGTACAAAATCCACCACCTCTATTTTAAGGGGGGGGATTGTTTCAATTGGCATATCAGTAAGTAAAATTTGGCTATGTTGTGTTAGCCAAGTGATACTTTCTTGATTTAAATTTGGTGGAAAAACTAACCGCACTTTTGCTTGCCAAGCGGCGAGCATAAAGCAAGCCAATTTTGCGGCATCTTCAAACCATACAGCAACAGCCTGAATATGCTGTTGCTGTAAGGTATAAGCGATTTGATTTGCTCGATAAGCAAAATCTTGATAACGCCAAACGGGGTTATCAGCGATGAAATCTTCAGGGCGATAGGTCAGCATATTATTAAGGATTATTTTGGCTGATTTTTAATACTGCTTGTACTACATCATCAACGGTACGCACATTACGGAAATCTTCCGCTTGTAATTTATGCCCCGTTTTTCGCTTGATATAATCAATTAAATCAATGGCATCAATACTATCAATTTCTAAATCTTCATATAAATGGGTAGTGGGCGTAATTTTATTGGGATCAATCTCAAATAATTGATGTAATGCCTCAGTAAGTAAGGTTTGGATTTGTTGTTCTGTCATATATTCTCCTTAACCTTGACGTGAACGAATAAAATTCGCTAATGTTGCAACGCTAGTAAAATGATTTCTCAATTCTTGTTGTTCACTTTCTAATTGGAAATTAAATTTTTTTTGAATGGCTAAGCCGAGTTCAAGAGCATCAACAGAATCTAGTCCTAGTCCCTCTTGACTAAATAATGGCATATCATTTTCAATATCGTCAATATGAATATCCTCAAGAGCAAGGCTATCAATAATAAGTTGTTTAAGTTGTTGTTCTAGTTCCATTTGTTATTATCCTTAGTTGCGGAGTTAAAATAATCTTCTAAATGTTTGGTTAAACGGCGTGAAGCCATTGGGATTGATGTGTCTTTTAACCATTGTTGTGGATCAATATCTTCACCAACAATAAATTGATAACACATTTTTTGTGGTGGGATTTTATACCAAGGTTGCCCCTTTTTTAAGGCTAACGGCGACATTTTTATTACCACTGGGGTAATGATTTTCGCACTACGCAAGCCAATAGATACCGCACCACGATTTAATTTTACCACATTATCCCAACCTGTTCTTGTTCCTTCGGGAAATAATAATAAGGCTTGTTGTTGTAAAACCCGATCACAGTCATCTAATAATTCTAAAGATTGGTTATTAGGTAAAAAACCACAGGCTAAAATTTGATTACGCATTGTAGGATTATTTAGTAAATCCTGTTTAACGATACAATTTAATTCAGGTTTTTGCGATAGAATTAAGACCACATCTAAGAGTGATGGGTGGTTAGCGATAACTAATTGTCCTGCTTGCCCCAAGCGTTCAAATCCCACATATTTTACTTCCAACACGCCCGACCATTGGAGATAACGAATAAAATACAGCCAAATTTTACCCACGATTTTTCTTATTTTTAAATGGCTAGCGAAATCAGTTCTTTTAGCATAGGGATAGAGTAGAAGTTGGGATAATGCTCCAGCAATTCCCCAAAATAAAAAAGCTAATCCTGTTGCAATTAAACGTTGTAAATAATTTATTTTCTTTCCCATAGCCAATGCCCTCCTTGACCATTCGGTGCTTGCCATTGATTCACCGCTAAGTGATGATTTCTTACCCATAGTAAGGCATTATCCATATTGATTTTATTGGTTAAAGGGGCATTGATTAAACTAAGCTGATAATCATTGCCTTGCTCAACAATAAAGCTCAAAGCATAACCAAAGGGCTGACGATAAACGGGTTGAGGATTATATTTGTCGGATAATGGAGATTCGGCAAGTACCACTAATACTTGTTTTGCCCCTTCTTGTAATAATAAATAAGCCTCTAATAAAGCAATTTCTAGGCTATCAATTCTGACGGAAATTGCGGTTGTTTCGGTTTTAACTTGACGTAATTCTGACCATTGTCCTACTAAGGCATTATGCACTGATAAACTAAAGGACGTAGGTGATACATCACCTTCTTGTAATAGCGATTGCCATAATTCAAAATTACGTGTAATTTCACCATTAGTCGAGGCATAAACCACAGGAATATTGGCATTGTCTTTTACTAATTGCCAGACAGTATCAATAAATAAACGGGCTGAACCACTTAGCCTACGTCGTTTTAATGGAGGCAAAAAATTTAGGGTAGGCGAGGTTTTTTCTAATCCTTGATACCAATGATTAAGATCATCAACTATCCAGTCTTGTTGGGATAATTGATGATCGGTGGCAATATGCCAGTCAGTGAGATTAAAATGAAATTGAGAAATAAGATTATTCATTAGTAATTTTTAAATAAATGATTAATAATAAGATCAGTTTGCCCTTGTAAGCTCAACTCTTTTACTCTTGCTTTTTCTTCGCCACGACGTTCATAAAGCACTGTACCGATATTATTTTTGCCATTCTTGAGATCGATAACATCCACTTTAACCATAGCTAGAATACGTTTATTGCCTTTGCCTTTGAAACGTATTAAATAATCACATTGGATCTGTTGTTCATCTTCTGAGGCTTTAACGATATTCATTCCTTTGCGTTGAAGGCTTGTTTCTAAACTTGGTAGAAAATCCTTAGGCACAGCACGAAAGTTTCCATTTACACATAAATTTTTAATGTAATGACCTGCTACCACAGGTTGTTCATCTGTAATACCTGTGGCACAAGCAGTGAGTAATAATGTCATAATTAAGGAATAAATAGATTTTTTCATCGCTATTTTTCGCTTGATATTGGGTTAATCAATAATTTGTATTTTATCTTAATATAGCCGTTTCAATTTAAGATAAGGCAAGGCGATACGTGCTTATTTTAAAGTGGGACGACTATAAAAACGAGTAGATATTATAATTGGCTAATAGCTTGAATGCTAGATCATAATGCGGATTTAAATTAAAAGATATAGCAATAAAGAATCTTATATGAATGATTAGGAATGAAATGCCCTAAAGATAAAAAAGAAGTCCTAAGACTTCTTTTTTCATTAAGAAATTATAAGAATAGGTTAGAGAATAATAAACCAAAAGCTAAACAAAATACCATACTTAATAATCCCGGTAACATAAAGCTATGGTTAAAGATAAATTTACCAATCTTTGTTGTACCAGTGGTATCAAAGTCAATGGTTGCAATAATTGGACCATAATTTGGAATAAAGAAATAGCCATTAACCGCCACAAATACCCCGATTAATACCGCTGGTGGAATACCAATAGCAATCGCCAATGGGAATAGGGTTGCTACCGTTGCCCCTTGACTATTAACTAAAATAGAAAGCACAAATAACGCTAGGGCGAATGTCCAAGGTGCTGTTTCTACCAAACTAGAAACAATGTCTTTTATTTCGCCAATATGGGCTTGAATTAAGGTGTCGCCTAACCAAGCAATACCTAAAATTGCAATAACCGCACGCATACCAGCATGGAAAACCGAACCTTTAGTAATCGCATTACTATCAGGTTTACAGAACATAATGATTAATGCACCAACGGATAACATAATAATTTCAATGGTATGTGCCATTCCCATTGGTTTACTGGTAGCGACACCATTGACGATTTCGGTAAAATGTGGACGCAATGAAGGCACTGCACCCATTAATACGACCAATAAAGAACCAAACAAAAATAAACCTAAAGACAGTTTTGCTTGCTTAGTAATGGTAACATCTTGGTAAGCATTGGCATTAGCAGTTAAATCATATTCAGGATCTTTTAAACGGCGTTGATATTCTGGATCATCTTTGAGTTCTTTGCCCATTTTATTGACAAAAATACAAGCAATGCCAATACCAAGAATTGTAGCTGGAATGGTTACCATTAATACATCACCAAGATGAATCCCTTGTGGCTCAAGATAAGCAACAACCGCAACTACTGCCGCTGCAATTGGGCTTGCAACAATAGCAAATTGAGAAGCAATGACCGCCATAGACAATGGACGCTCAGGGCGAATACCATTATGGCGACTTACTTCGGCGATAACAGGGAGAACAGAATATGCCACATGCCCTGTTCCGGCTAATACGGTGAATAACCAAGTAACGGCAGGTGCCATAAAGGTAATATATTTGGGATTTTTACGCAAAATGTTGCTAGCGATTTTGATCATATAATCTAAACCACCCGCAGCTTGCATTGCGGCGGCGGCAGAAACTACTGCCATAATCATAAACATAACATCAATCGGTAAACCCGCTGGTTTCAAACCAAAGCCAAAAGAAAGAATGGCAAGTCCTAAACCACCGAATACCCCTAAGCCGATACCGCCAATGCGTGCACCAACGAGGATACAAAGCAAAACGATAGCAATTTCAATGATAAACATAAAAAATTCCTGTTGAAGTAAGGTTAAAAAATCATAAGATGGCTAATTATATAGATAAATTGCCGAACTGTAAGCGATTTTATTCATTTTTTGGTTATTTTTATGTTTATTTGGGGTTTGTTATAAAATTTTGCGGTTTTATTAGATTTTGTTTAAGGTTGTTTTATTTATCCGACTTTATTCATGGTTTTCGCCCCTTTTTACGAAAGGAGAACAAAACCATTAGCAAAGGCGGAGAACAAATAGTGAAAAAATAATTGCAAAACCGACCGCACTTTGAGGGACAATGCTCGGTAATAGAGGACAGCGTTAATATGAGTGTATCCATTTTCTGTCCTCTTTTACCTAAACTATCACTTCAACCATTTATTCGTCAAAGTTCCTGCTACCATTGCACCATTGACATTAAGAGCGGTTCTTCCCATATCAATTAGCGGTTCAATGGAGATAAGTAAGCCGACTAATTCTAGTGGCAAGCCTAACGTAGAAAGCACCACAATCGCTGCAAAGGTTGCTCCGCCACCCACGCCAGCAATGCCGAAAGAAGAAATTGCCACAATTAAAACTAATGAGGCAATAAAATGTAAAGTAAAGGGATCAATTCCTACCATTGGGGCAATGATAACCGCTAACATGGCAGGATAAATGCCCGCACAGCCATTTTGTCCAATGGTTGCGCCAAAGGTGGCAGAGAAGTTTGCAATGACGGGACGATTGCCCAATTTATTAGTTTGGGTTTCAATATTCAATGGAATAGAGGCGGCACTGGAACGTGAAGTAAAAGCAAAGGTTAATGTTGGTAAACTTTGTTTAAAGTAATGCCATGGATTAATGCCTGAGAGGGCGAGTAATAGTCCATGCACAATAAACATTAATATAATGGCGGCATAAGAGGCGACAATAAAATTGGCTAGATTAAGAATATCTACCCATTTAGAGGTTGCCGCCATACGGATCATTAATGCAAGTACACCGTAAGGAGTAAGGCGAATAACGAAGCGGACAACACGCATAATTAATTGGTTTAAACTTTCTACCCCTTGAGCAATGCGTTCGCCTAGTTGTGGATTGTCTTTGCGTAGGCTTAAACTGGCGACACCAAGAAAAGCGGCAAAGATGACCACACTAATAATTGATGTGGGATTAGCGCCTGTTAATTCAGCAAAAGGATTGCGAGGGATAAAGGAAAGTAACATTGCAGGTATGGTAAGTCCCTGTACGGTATCTACTCGGCTTGCTACTCGTGCTTGGGCGGCAGCCTCACGTTCGCCACCTGTTAATGTAAGTCCAAGATGAGATAAATCAAAGAGATAAACCATTGCTACTGCAATTAATGCGGAAATTGCAGTGGTAATGAGGAGAACACTTAATACACTAATGCTGATTTTACCTAAGGCACTGGCTTGATTTAATTTAGTGATTGCCGAGAGAATAGAGATAAAAATTAACGGCATAACAATCATTTGTAATAGGCGTACATAGCCATTACCTACCAAATTAATCCAATCCAGTAAGGTGGTTAAATGGGCTGGGGCGGTGCTTTGTAAATAAATGCCCCCCAAAGCTCCAATGATCATTGCGATAAATACGCTTAAGCCAAGTTTTTGGGTTTTACGATAAATATAGCCAACTAATATTAAGGCTAAAGTAAATAAAATAAGGTTTAGGATTAACATTGATACTCCATTTAGAATAACCTTGAAAAGTTATTTACATTAAATAATTTTATGAGGTTATACAAATGACTTTTAGCTATTAGTTATAAATAAATATGCTATGATTTTGAGAGAAAAATAGCCACTAATAGGAAGTGGCTATGCTTTATTGGGGCAATAGAGATTACTCAACCCACTCAATCACATCAGCGGTGGCTTGACGTGTTTTTTCCCTTGGTTGATGTAAACGATAGCCAAATAATGCCATCACACTAATGCGGAATTCATCGCCGTTATATAATCCCTGTTCTACGAGAAGATCGTTTACTTTATCATAAGGAAAGCCTTCTACGGGAGTAGAGTCAATGCCAATCATGGCGGCACTAGTAAGCATATTGCCCAAAGCAATATAGGTTTGTTTTGATGCCCAGTCATAATAAGCCCGTTCATTACCTACAAGATTGGCTTCATTGTCGGCATATTGACGGTAAAACTCTCGTCTTAAGGCGATAATATCATCAGGTAGATGATGAACATCTTTCATCATATGGGTGATGTAGTCGCTGTCTGCCAATAAACTGGCTTGCTTTCTGGCTAAAATAATCACAACGTGGCTACAATCATTGATTTTTTCTTTTAATCCCCATGCATTATCGTGCAATAATTGTTTAATTGCTGGATTTTCAATTACTAAAAAACGCCAAGGTTCAAAGCCGAAAGAGCTTGGCGATAAGCGTGCCGTTTCTAAAATAAAATCCATATCTTCTCGTGATACTTTTTTATTAGGATCGTAGGCTTTGCAAGCGTGGCGATAATGATAAGCCTTGAGAATATCTTGTTTATTGATCATATTGTTCTCCTATTCATCATTGGTTTTACTTTTGGTAATCCTTTAAATTAAAGCGATTATCTTTTTATTATGCAAGCTATTTAAGCAAAGAGTTGGCTTAAATGTTGGCGATAATCTTGCAAGTATTGTTCAACTTGTGGATTTTTAATCACATCATTACAAATAAAGGTCGGCAATGCGGTCATACCGAGAAATTCGTGAGCTTTGTGAAAATGCAAATATACACCATCAACCCCTTGCCCAGCAAAAAATTCATTGGGGCGATTAAATGCTTCAATGGGGGCATTCCAAGTTAAACTCAGCATATATTTCTTACCCTGTAACAAACCGCCAGTACCATATCCTTCCGTTGGATTGCTACGATGACGCCCGTCACTGTGATAAAATTTATTGTGTCCAGCTGTAAAGACTTCATCAATGTATTTTTTGACAATCCAAGGTTCGCCCATCCACCAAGCGGGCATTTGCCAAATAACTACATCAGCCCATAGCCAATTTTGTACTTCTTGTTCAATATGATAGCCTTGATCAATCAGGGTTTCGTGTAATTGATGTCCTTGCTCACTTAAAAATTGAGAGGCTTGCTGTTGTAAACTCTGGTTTAATTTTCCCTGTGAATGTGCAAAGGCTTTTGCTCCATTAAGTAATAAAATATTCATTATTGCTCCTGTTTTATTGTTGAAGTATTAATATAATCCAAATATTCTTATTAAGACTTATGGTTTTTGCTGATAGTTGTTATCAGTTTCACTGATATGAGCTTTTGCTTGGCAACATTGAGC
The DNA here is from genome assembly GCF_029783845.1 of Volucribacter amazonae. Taxonomy (NCBI): domain Bacteria; kingdom Pseudomonadati; phylum Pseudomonadota; class Gammaproteobacteria; order Pasteurellales; family Pasteurellaceae; genus Volucribacter; species Volucribacter amazonae. The sequence continues at coordinate 2,471,023 of NZ_LWID01000001.1, forward strand.
AATTAAATGGCGCAACCAAATATAGGCAGGATCACGATGTGTACGTTCGTGCCAAACCAAGGTTTTAGTAAACCCTTTAATTGGCAATGGTGGTTCAAGATAATAAATATCAGCTAATGGTTGTACTAAGCGTGCTGGTACGACAGCCAACAAGTCGCTTTGTTGTAAAATTTCAGGCAGGATCAAAAAATTTTGCGAGGATAATACCACATTGCGTTGTTTACCTAATTCCGCTAATGCCTCGTCTGTAACGCCTGTAAAACTGCCACCTGAGTAAGAAAATAAGGCTTGTGGATAACGGCAAAAATCCGTCAAACTTAATTGGCTTTGCTTGGCTAAAGGGTGAGTAGCCCGCATCGCACACACATATTTTTCCTGATATAAATAGCGAAAATGGGTATCCGCAGCCTGAAAATCAGCGGTAGTCAGGGCAAAATCAATTTGCCTTTTGGTTAATTGTTGCGGCACTAGGGATTCATCAATATTTACTGTCGCCAATTTAATATTAGGGGCTTGGCGATTTAGCTCAATTAAAAAAGGTTTAATAATGGCGCGCAAAGAATAATCAGTGCAAGCGATAGTTACCACCATGTCAGCCTCAAGGGGATTAAATTGCTCGGTTTGCAGTAATTGCTCCACCTCGTTTAAAATATTTTTAATCGGTACGGCTAACTCTAAGGCACGATTGGTTGGCTCAATACCCCGTTGTACCCGAACAAACAAAGGATCATCAAAACTTTCTCTTAAACGGAGCAAGACACCGCTCATCGCAGGTTGACTAATAGCAAGGCGTTCAGCTGCTTTGCTGACACTGCGTTCATCACATAACGCATCAAAGGCTTTTAACAAATTTAAATCAAGGGTTCTTAAACTTTTCATCATAGACCTATATATCAGAATAAATGATATTACATATATTTTATTATGATTTTACTTATATCTACAAAGGATTTTATACTGTCGCCATCAAAAGGCTTATCAACAAAGATAAGTGCGGTTGATAAATAAAAAATTTTTGAGGAAAATATTATGCAACATTCAATTCATTGGCCAGCAGGCTATATTCCCGGTTTTACTGATAATTTTTGTTCTAACGAAGTGATTATTGCTAACGCTGAAGTAGAACAAGTTTGGCAATATTTAAATGATACAAAATATTGGCCACATTATTATAGCAATGTGAGCGATATTCGTTTTTATCAGGATTATCAAGGCACAGAACTTTATCCGCAAGCACGTTTCTTCTTCAAAACCTTCGGTTTTCCTGTTGAGGCAGAAATTACGGAATATATCCCTGCTCAAAACGGTGAACCTGCACGCATTGCTTGGCATGGTTGGAGTGGCGAACAAGGGGCGGAAGACCGACTTGATGTTCATCACGCTTGGTTAATTGAACAACTTGACGGCGGACGAGTACGCATTCTGACCCAAGAAACGCAAAACGGCAATCCTGCCAAAGAATTGGCAAAAACCGTCCCTAATCCCATGATTAATGGGCATCAAGAATGGCTTGATGGGATTGTCAACAGCGTGAAAACAGGGTTAAGCCTTTAGTGAGCGTTTTCAATTTTATCCTTGTTATACATTGAAATAATACGGCGTTGGCTTGCCTCGCCGTATTATTGGTCTTTCTTTTCTTATGCCAAAGCAGAATAACGGCATTCAAAAAATTTGATGAAAATGATTTGTTTAATGGTTAAACTATGAATTTTTGTCTAGGATATGATGTTGTTATGACTACTTATTCTCCCGTACGAACTGCGGCGAAACATGCGTTACCTTATACCTTACCTATTGCAACAGGATTTCTCTTTCTAGGCATTGCCTATGGCGTGTATATGAAATCCTTAGGTTTTCATTTTCTTTATCCTATTTTGACCGCAATGCTGATTTATGCAGGTTCAGTAGAGTTTATTGTTGCAGGTTTGTTAGTAATGCCCTTTGCCCCATTAAATGCCTTATTAATTGCATTAATGGTAAGTGGGCGACAAATATTTTATGGCATTTCTATGCTAGAAAAATATCGTGATGTAGGGCGAAAAAAATGGTTTTTAATTGCGACTTTGGTTGATGAAGCCTTTTCCTTAAATTACCTTGCGGACATTCCTAAACAGATTGATCGAGGCTGGTTTATGTTCTGGGTCAGTTTATTTTTATATCTCTATTGGGTTATTGGGGTAAGTTTGGGGGCATTATTTGGTAGTTTTATGCCGATTGATCTCACTGGTATTGAGTTTGCTATGACCGCACTATTTTTAGTGATTTTTGCCGAACAGTGGTGTAAAGAAACTAGCCACGAAAGTGCCTTGCTTGGGATTGGTGTGAGCTTAACCGCCTTGTTAGTTTTTGGCAAATCGCATTTTTTACTGCCAACATTATTGGGCATTTGGATTTTATTAACCTTACGCCGTAAAGCATTAACCGCTAAATTACAGGAGATCAAAGAATGACCTTAACAGAACAAATCATTACCATTGCTATGGGCGTGCTAGGTGTACAATTATTACGCTGGTTACCGTTTATTGTTTTCCCTGCTAATCGCCCAATTCCTCAATATATCCGTTATCTAGGGCAAGTGTTGCCTGCTGCAATGTTTGGAATGTTGGTGGTTTATTGCTATAAAGATGTGAATTTGTTGACAGGACACCATGGTATCCCGAATTTTATTGCGGGTGCGATAACCTTATTACTCCATTTCTGGAAACGGAATTTATTTTTATCCATTGCAGCTGGGACAGGAATTTATATGTTTTTATTACAAAAGGTGTTTGTGGCGTAAAATCTAAACAAAAAGGCTTATTTTTTGCTAATTTGGGATTAAAGTGCGGTTGATTTTTGAATTATTTTTTTACTTTTATTTCTCCGACTTCACAAATGTATTTAGCACATTCGTGCGACCTACTTTCTTTACTCGTGTAAAGAAAGTAGGCAAAGAAACACGCCCCTAGAAAAAGCCTTTTTCCAGCCTTTCACTAAGAACGATAGACGAATAATTTTGGAACTCGCTACGCTCAAACAGCCAAAATTATTCTATCGTTCTAAGTTTAGGGTGATCTGACCCCAAAAACTTAGACTTACCTCATCAATGACTGAACCCTATACGCCACCGGGCTCAATCCGTTTAATTTAGCTTGAATACGTTTATTGTTGTAATATGCAATATATTCATGCAACGCCGTTTCCAGTTGCTCAAAACGCTCAAAAACCTTACCAAAATAACATTCCGTTTTTAACCGCCCGAAAAAACTTTCCATCGCACTATTATCAAGGCAATTGCCTTTCCGAGACATACTCTGGCGGATACCCTTTTCTTGCAATAATCGCTGATAACCTATCATCTGATATTGCCAACCCTGATCGGAATGCAGTATCGGCTTGCTTCCATCAAGTTTGGCAATAGCTTGCCCCATCATTCGCCTAATTTGCTCAAAATTCGCACTGCGAGAAATATCATAAGCAATAATTTCCCCATTAAATAAATCCTTTATGGGTGATAAATATAGCTTGCCCTCTTTACACTTAAATTCGCTCACATCGGTTACCCATTTCTCATTAGGGGCTTTCGCCTGAAAATCTTGTTGCAAAAGATTGTCCGCAATATCGCCCACCTTTCCGCGATAAGAGCGGTATTTTTGCTGAACACATTTCCCTTTTAAGCCTAACTGCTGCATAATCGCTTGCACTTTTTTATGATTAATCATCATAGACTTACGCAATTCAGCACAAACACGCCGATAGCCATAATTTCCCTGATTTTCCTCGTAAATTTCCAGAATTTTCTCGGTGATTTCCGCATTTTTCTCGCTTTTTGGCGGCAAATGGTAAAAGAATGTACTCCGTTTCAATCCTGTCAAGGTCAGCAAGATTTCTAAAGGAAAATGTTGGCGTAATGCCTTAACTATTTCGGCTTTTTCCGGATTTTTTGCTGGCTTAACTCTTGCCACTTTTTTAGAATGGCGACCTCCGCCTCAAGCTCTAAAATACGATAACGCAAGCGTTCTTCTTCGGTTTTCGGTGGCGGTGGCATTTGGGGGTATTTGGTTTTCATTTTGCTTGAACCTTGAGGTTTTTTCGACAATAGCCCGTTTATACCTTGTTCTAAATAATTTTTCAACCATTGGCTGATAAGCCCTGTATTAGACAAACCAAAGTCAACCATCGCTTGCTCGGCGGTACAATCTCCACGCAGAATGGGTTCAAGTACCTGAAGTTTAAATTCAGGAGAATAAACCTGTCGGGTCTGCCGCACTTTTAATCCCTCTTTTCCAGCATAATTAAATAAGCGGAGCCAGCATCTTACTACCTTTTTCGCGAGGTTAAAATGGCGACAAGTGTGGGCAAGTTCGTTGTTATGCTGAAAATAGAAATCAATCACTTGTTGTTTAAAGTCTTGGCTATATTTTGTCATAAAAAATCTGCTCCTTAATCTGTTGGTTAGTTAGTCCAACTTTTGGGGGGCAGATCAGGCTGGGGCTTTTTAAGGGGGTAAGGGAGTGTTATTTTTTTATTCCTGTTAAATTTATTCAAAGTGCGGTCAGTTTTTCAATTATTTTCAAAAAAATCTCAAAACTCACCGCACTTTAACCTCCACTAAACAAAAAAACGGATCCGAAGATCCGTTTTTATTTTTAATGATAATAGTGCCAATTAGAACACCCAGCCTACGCCGGCTTTGGCGGCGGGTTTGCTGCCGTTGCCTACGGAGGTGCCTACGCCCACGGAGATGTTCATTTTGCCAGACTTGGTGAGGTAGTTACCATTAACCGCTACTGCAGATTGGCTGTCATAATAGCCGGTGCCGACCCCGATGGAAAACTCGCCGGGGTGTTGGTTTGGCACTTGCACAGACATCGCCAAGGCAGAAGCGACCCCTTTAGCCGCCACTTTGCGGTTTTCGTTCACTTGATTTTGTAAACTATTTACCGAGCGGTTGAGTTGCCCTACGGTGGCGGCGTCGCTGTCTAAGATGCCGTCAGCCACATTGGTGATGCGGCGTTTTAAGTTGCTGTTACCGACGGAAAGCTCGGCGGTGCCAGTGCGGTTTGCACCTGCTGCGCCTGTTACTGAGTTTGCACCGAGTGCCACGTCATTGTTATTGGTGGCAACGGCATTGCTTCCCATTGCTAAGCTATCGTCGCCTAAGGCTTGTGCATTGTTGCCCATCGCCGTGCTATTAGCGCCGTTTGCTATGGCGCTGTTACCGATAGCGGTGCTATTGGTGCCACTTGCTACAGCATTATTTCCCATGGCAAGGCTATTGTCGCCGAGAGCTTGGGCATTGTTGGCAAAGGCTGCGCTGTTATTGCCGCTGGCTTGAGAGCCACCACCCGCCGCAATGGCATTTTCGCCGCTGGCAATGGCAGGGGCATTGGTGCTGTTGGTGCGCATATATTGGGTGCCTTTTTGTTGAATATTGGCGACCACGTCTTTCACATTGTTGGTTTGTGAACGGTTGCCGCTGCTGTCATAGGTATCATATTGTACAGTCACAGCGATGGTGCCATCTGGGTTAATCATAATTTCATCATCGTTGGCGCCGGTGATGGATTTAATGGCGCTGTGTAATTGCCCGCCATTGACTGCTTCGGTACTGTCTTTGCTAACCTTGCCAGCTTTGACATTGCGCAGGGTAGTCGGGGTTTTGGCGGAGCCGCTGCCGTTGACTACCGCCACTTGCACTTGCTCTTTGCTACTAATGTTGGCAGGCTTGTTTTCATCGGCGGTAATGCCATCATCTTTCGGGTAATAATAGTTGCCATCGCTACCAAGCACCACTCTTTCGCCTTGTGTATCGGTATAGGCAAGGGCACCTAAACCAGAATTAGCGAGGGCGCGCACTTGTTTAGCGGCGGTTTCCGCTTTAGTGGCAGAATTATCGGCATTGGTTTCTGAGGTTTTTGCTGCGGTGGCGGCAGTTTCGGCACGGGTTGCGGCATCGTTGGCATTGGTTTCAGCAGTTTTAGCATTTGTTTCTGAGATTGCAGCTTGATTTGCAGATTGTTGAGCTTGGTTGCGCGCATTTTCTGCTGCGGTTTGAGCGTTGACTGCTTGGTCTTTGGCATTAACCGCCTCTTGTTTCGCTGTTTGGCTATCGCTAGCAAATTGTGCCGCTTGTTGAGCAGAGTTTTTAGCCTCGTCGGCCGATTGTTTAGCGTTATCTTGGGCGGCTACGGCATTGTCACGGGCGATTTCTGCTGCATTTTGTGCTGTTTCAGCGGTAAGTTTTGCGCTTTCTGCTTTGCCCGCAGAGTTTGCAGCTGCTGAAGAAAATTGCTCGGCAGCGGTGCGAGCGCTTTCTGCAGCCGTTTTGGCGTTTTCCGCTTGAGTAGCAAAACCACTGGCTTGCTCTTTGGCGGTTTCGGCGGCAGTTTTAGCGTTTTCCGCTTGTTGAGCGGATTGTGCCGCGGTGTTAGCAGCGTTGTTGGCATTGGTTTCGGACGTTTTGGCGGCATTAGCCGAGTTTGCGGCAGCAAGAGCGGAGTTGTTAGCGTTTTTCTCGGCTTTTTGTGCGGCATCTTTGGCTGTTACCGCAAGGTTTTTGGCTTGTTCTGCATTATTTTCAGACGTTTTTGCCTCAGCGGCAGAAGTGCTGGCAGCCACTTGTGCGGCTTGGCTTGCGTTTTTGGCGTTTTCTGCTTGGGTAGCAAAACCACTGGCTTGCTCTTTGGCGGTTTCTGCCTGTGTTTTTGCGGTTTCAGCTTGGGTTGCAAAGCCGCTGGCTTGGTCTCTGGCGCTTTCCGCCTGTGTTTTAGCGGTTTCAGCGGCAGTTTTGGCATTTTCAGTGGCGGTTTGTGCGTTGCTGGCATTAATAGCCGCTTGTTTAGCTGCTTCTGCATCAGCTTTATTGGCGTCTTTTACCTCTGTAATTTTGGTATTGAGTTGAGAGAGGGTAACCGCATCGTTGTTGTTTACAGCATCGGCAATATTGGTAAGGCGGTAGTTGTTGGTGGTGCCGTTACCAAAGGAAACGGTTTCTGATTGATTATTGGTGGCGCCGTTACCGATGGCGATAGCGTTATCGGCGTTGATGGTAATATTGGTACCAAATGCGTGGGAGTTACTCCCTGTCACATTATTATCATAACCAAAGCTATGTGATTTATATCCCGTTATTTTAGAAATTTCTCCTATAATAGTAGAATGTTCTCCTTTAATAGTATTTGCTCCTCCAAAAATATTTGAGTTTACACTATCTAAAATATTTTTATCTCCAAATATGTTACTACTTCTATCAAGAGTTTGTGTACCATCAGGGTGGAAAAAATCGTCAGCAGGGAGAGTTTTTATAATAGCATTGCTATCGCCTACTACTGTATGATAATCACGTCCATTATCATCTGCTTTCTTAAAGGTATTATTTACACCATATATAATTATTTTATTTTCATTATCAATAATCGTTTGATCTGTAGCCATAGCCCCTTGCGAAAAGATCAGACCGCTAAAAAGTGCGGTGCAAATTGCCAACGTTTTTTTGCTCTTGGCAAACTCTGGCACTACAGCCGTTTGCCCTGTGCGATTACGCACCACTTTATAGATTTTGTTCATAAATTGCTCCTTAAATTAGCTGATAGGTTATGGATTGGTTTGATATTGCAGCCGAATTTCTACCCGGCGATTAGGTTGTAAACAGGCTTTGAGTGCCTGACGATTTTTTTGTTGACATTGCACTAACGGCGTTTGACTGCCCTTGCCTTGCGCCACAAATTGCATGGATTTAGTGTCCAGCCCTTGCTTTTGCCAGGCTTGTTTAAGGTAACGAGCGACGGTTTCCGCCCGACGTTGCGACAAGCGTTGATTATAGGCTGCCGTACCGAGACGGTCGGTAAAGCCGGTAATTTCTATCCGTTGCACCTTTTGCCCTGATTTTGCTACTTGTTGGGCAAATTGCTGTAAATCTTGCTTGCCCTGTGTCAAGATTTGGTTAAATTGCCATTGGTTAAAGCGGAACAGGGCATCAGCGTTGAGCTGCATTTGCTGTGGCGGTGCAGCACATTGGGCAATACCTTGCTCTACCTGCTTGAGATATTGGTCGGCTTGCTGCTGAAAATAAACGCCATGTTGGGAATAATTGCCATAGTCCTCTGCGGTTTCATATTCCAAGCCCAAAATAGCCACATCGGCACAAGCGAGAGCCTGCATGGCGCAATTTGCCCCTTTTTGTACAGCAAGTTGGCGTAATTGCTGGCGTTGCGGCAGCTCAAGGCGCGGATAGCCCGGCATGGCGGGGGTAAATAAACGGGCGCTGCGTTGCGCCAACGCGGCTTGTTCCGCCAACAAGGCTTGTTGGGTGAGGTATTCGGTAATGCCCGTGCTACGGGTCTCGCGGAACGTCCAATGAGCTAAATCCAGCAAACATTGGGCTTTGAGGTGGGCGTAATTTTGTTGCCCTTGCTGATTGTATTGGTTAAAGCGTTGTTGTAGATGGTCTAAGTCAGCGGCAGAGAGATAATTGCCCTTGCCTTGCCAGCCATATTCAATGGTTTTTTCAGGTAATTGCGCCAGCAGTTCGCTATTGGGTTGGGAAGAACAGGCGGTAAGCCCCGTAAAAAAAGTAAGAAAAAGACTTGCGTTTAGCCGCGAGAAAGGGTTAAATTGCTTGCTTGCTTGCTTGCTTGCTTGCTTGCGGAGTGGTTTATATATAACATCATAGCCTCGATAGTTAGGTAATGAAATCTGTTGTTGTGTAAAAAAACGGAAATTATGTTAGCGTTATTTTGGCTAAAAGGCAAGAGGCAAAATGGGGAAGTGAGAATTTATTTTAAAATAGACCGTACTTTTTAATTTCGGAGAAATCACATAATGAAAAAATATCTTTATCTTATATTGGCTTTATCATTAGTGGCTTGTAGCAATGTTACTACCAATAAGCAACAAGCCAAGCAGATGCTTGATCAAGGGATTAGTGCTTATCAACAACAGGATTATCAGACAGCAAAGTCGTTATTTCAGCAAGCGGCGAGGTTAGGGCAGTTTAAAGCACCTCGTTATTTAGCGTTGTTAGCGTTAAATGGCTGGGGTGAGCCACAAAATTTGGCTTTAGCCTTGGATTATTTTCGCCAAAGTGCGGAGCAAGGCGATATTACCAGTCAGTATTGGTTAGGTTATTTTTATGAACAAGGTATTGCGGTTAAGCGAGATTTGAGTAAGGCGTTATATTGGTATCAACAATCGGCACAACGTGGCGATATTATTGCTTCGCCAGCAATGACGGCGTTAGGGCATTTGTATGCCACAGGGCAGGGGGTAAATAAAAATTTGCAACAGGCTAAAATGTGGTATCAAAAAGCGGCGTTAGTGGGCAATGTTGATGCTCAACAGGCGTTGTTGGAATTGTATAGTCGTTCCACTTTAAAATGATACAGTGTTGGTATGCTTCGCCGTACCACAGTCTTATTTTACATTGAAAGACGATAATAAGGTGGCTGAGAAAGTGCGGTCAATTTTAAAAATTATTTTTAATTTGACCGCACTTTTTTTTGGGGGGGATTTAATGTGATTAACTTTCTTGCGGGTTGCTTTGGTTGAGTAATTCAAACCAGTATGGGCAAGGCTTAAAACGTTCGCCGTAGAGGGTAACGTGATGATTAAGTTCCGCTACAATATTTTTTGCACCGATTTTTTGCATATAAGCATAAATTCCGCCACGAAAATTGGGGAAAAATGCTCCAAGTACCGAGGCGACATTGCCTTCTTCTGCGTTAGCGATAACGCCTTCTTGTAAACAATACATGGCTTCATTTAGCATCATTAAGATACAACGGCGGACGATCTGTTCAGCTTCAAGATCATTAGCGGAAATGACCTCTAATACATAATAAATACTGCCGTCAACAGCGGTACGATTGTCATCACGATCATATAAATAGAAACCACGTTTATTTTTGATGCCTTTGCGTTCATCTTCTATTAATAGATTGACTTTAGGCGGTAAGGCAAAGCGTTCGCCCAATTTTTGTTGTAGGGTAGGCAAGGATTTTACCAAAATATCTAAGCCAAGTTCGTCAATCATTGCCAGAGGACCAAGGGCAAAACCAAATTCTTGTAAGGCACGATCGATAAATTCAACGGTTTCGCCATCAATAAGGCAGTTAATGGCTTCTAATAAATAAGGGGTAAGGATACGGTTGATAAAAAAGCCAGCTCGGTCGGCGACTAATAAAGGGATTTTGCCTTGTTGAATGGCAAAATGGATTGCAGTGGCAATGGTTTGCTCTGATGTGCCTTGATGTGGGATAATTTCTACCATTTTACGTTGTGAAACAGGGCTGAGATAATGAAAGCCAATAATATTTTCTGGGTGTTTGGCTTTGGCTGCAATATCGGCAATAGAGAGGGTTGAGGTATTGGTGGCAAAAATAATGTTTTCTCCATAATAATGTTCAGATTCACGCACCATTTGCTGTTTTAATGCTAAATCTTCATAGACAGCTTCAATAATAAAATTCGCTCGATGTTGCCCAATAAACCGTTCTCCCCCAGTAATCAGTTGCATTTGTTGACGCATTTGCCCAGCGGATAATGTGCCTTTTTCCACTTCTTTTTGTAGTAAACGGTAACTTTTATTGAGGGCTTGTAATATGCCTTCAGGGTGAATATCTTTGATGCGTACAGGGATATTAGCGTGGTGGGCGGTAATATAAGCAATTCCTGCACCAAGAAAACCACTGCCTAAAATGGCAACATTACTAATATCTTGTACATCGCCTCGGATACGGTATTGTGATTTCATTGCTCTTGCAGTGTGTTCTAATAAACGTAGGGCTTGTGATTGCTCTGTAAGATAAAGACGAGCAAATTGTTGCCTTTCGGCAAGATAGCCTTTTTTGCTATCGCTGTGCTTGAGAACTTCAAGAATTGCACTGATTGCCGTTGTATTATCAATCACTTTTGGGATAGTTGATTCGGCTCGTTCAAGCAAATAATGGCGAGAAAAGGAACGGTTGATCCAACGATTTTTTTGTTGAATTAAACGCGTTTGCCAAGGTGTTTGTTGTGGGGGAGTTTGCGTTGATTGTTTAATATAATCAAGTGCGGTGGAAATGAGAATAATTTTATCTACACGAGCATTAATTAGCCCAAGTGATAAAGCGGTTTTGCTATCAATTTTATTGCCCGTTAAAATAAGTTCTGCTCCCCGTCTTAAGCCGATTAACGCAGGTAGTCGTTGCGTTCCGCCAGCAAATGGAAGCAAGCCCGAGCGTATTTGTGGCATAGCAAAAGAAGTTAAGACATCGTTACTGGCAATACGATATTGGCAGGCTAGGGCAAGTTCTAAGCCCAATCCGTAGCAATCGCCATGGATCGCCGCCACCGTAGGGATTTTTAAATATTCAATTTCTTTTAAGAGTTGTTGGGCTTGTTCAGAAAATTTCTCTAATTCTACCGCACTTTTGCCCTCTAATTGGTTAAGATCAAAACCACGAATAAAATGATGAGGTTTGGCTGAAACAAAAATTAACCCTTTTAATTGTGAACGTAAAATCGTGCCAATGATTTCGCGTAATTCATCAATAAAATGAAGATTAATCAGATTAAAAGGGTGAGCGGGATCATTAATGGTTACGATACCGATTTGATGCTGTACGCTAAGTGTAAAGAATGTTTGTTGTTGATATTCCATAATTATTCCGTCTCCAAAACCATTGCACCGCCCAGTCCACCTAGACCGCAACCTGTAACTAAAGATAAGCCCCCACCTCGCCGTTTTAATTCAAATAATGATTGAATAATAAGGCGTAAACTGCTGACAGCACGAGGATTACCATACGCCAGTGAGCCCCCTAACACATTAAACTTATCCATATCAATTTCACCTATTGCACAGGTACGATTAAGCTGTTGTTGGGCAAATTGATGATCGGCAAATAAACGGATATTGGCAAGAGTTTGAGCTGCGGAAGATTCGTGCATATCAATTAAGTTCAGATCCTTGAGTTGTAAATTGGCGCGTTGTAAGGCAAGCGATGAAGCATACGTTGAACCAATAAGCATATTTTGCCAAACATCATTTCCTGTCATGGCATAACTGCGGATATAGCCTAGTACATCAAGTCCTTCAGTTTTGGCAATATCTTCACGCATTAACATCACAGCGGCGGCACCGTCGCAAGATTGGCTTACATTCCATGGCGTAACAGAGCCTTGTTGTTTATCTGTAAGAGGGGGAAGTTTCTGATAATATTCAGCTTTAGGTTTAGATTGAATAAGGTTATCAGCCACCACAAAGTTTTCATAGGGGGCAGGGAAAGATAACATAACTTGTTGTTTTAAACTGTTATCACGCCAGGCTTGTTTGGCACGCTGGTGAGAAAGTACGGTGAATTGATCTTGCTGTTGACGATCAATTTGGAAATTTTTCGCCATTTGTTCGGAAACGTCTTCCAAGGCGAGATCGGTAACATATTCTTTGGGATTAACACCATAAGGCTTTAAATCAGCCCAAGTTAATTGCTTGATAAGGTTAAATTTTCTCTCCCAGCCCTCCGCTTGTAGAATATCTTTAATGTTTTGAATTAAGCGAGGATTTAGGCTAATGGAAGAATTAGAAATAGATTCTGCCGCACCAGCGATACCTGCTTGTGAAGACCCTGTAATAATGCCATTGGCAACATTGATAACAGTTTGTAACCCTGTAACACAAGAACTGCTGATAGAATAGGCGGAAGCATTAACCCGTCCTAAACTGACAGCAACGCCCCGAGCGATATTTTGAATGGCAGCGTGTTGAGTGACTTGACCGAAAACAAATTGTTGCAGTAATTGCGGATCAACTGCAACACGATTAATCAATTCATTGGTAACCATTGTGCTAAGATCAATGGCGAAAGTATGTTTGAAGCCCGTATCTTTTTTCTGAAAAGGGGTGCGTAAACCACTAACAATGGCAATGCGTTGCCCTTTAGCGGTAATTAAACATTGGTCTGACATAGTATAATCTCAATATTTATCTCTATTATCTTTGTTGTGAGATAAGGTAAAATTTGCCCTTGAATGGCGTATTTTGCGGTTTAAAAACATCAGCTAATAAGTATAACAAACAAAGCAGATTATCACTATATGGTCATTATTCAAATTAAAATCAGGATACTGTACAAGACTAAAAGGCGTTGTGTTGTACTCTGAGCTTAGATTAGGTAAAATCTAGCCTCATTGAGTTTAGGATATAAAACTATGGCAAAGAAAAAAATTAAAGCAGGATCAAATACCATTGCGTTGAATAAACGAGCAAGACACGATTATTTTATTGAGGAAGAAATTGAGGCTGGGCTTGCTTTACAAGGTTGGGAAGTGAAAGCAATGCGAGCGGGTAAAGCCAATATTAGCGATAGTTATGTGATTTTTAATCAGGGCGAAGCCTATTTATTCGGGGCAACCATTACGCCGTTAAGTGTGGCATCTACTCATGTGGTTTGTGATCCCACACGCACTCGTAAATTATTGCTAAATAAACGAGAATTGGATTCGTTCTTTGGTAAAGCTAATCGTGAAGGCTTTACTATTGTCGCTCTTTCGCTTTATTGGAAACAGGCTTGGGCAAAAGTGAAAATAGGCTTAGCCAAAGGGAAAAAACAACACGATAAACGAGAAGATATTAAAGAACAAGAATGGAAACGCACGAAAGCGAGGATTATGAAAAACGCTAATAGGTAGGTGTTTTATAATCGCCCTACATTAAAATAATACAAGGTTGGCATGTCTTGCTGTGCTAAGTGTACAGTCTTCAGTGTGTCGCCTTTCTTTGTTTTAGATTAAAAGGATTATAGTATTAATGATAAAAATCCCAAGGGATTACTTGGGATTTTTCTTTTATTTCTCTGGTTTTGTTAATGGGGATTGCTGTTGGCAAAATCAGAGAGAAAGTGAAAATAATTCAAAAAACAACCGCACTTTAATACCATACTTTATTCAGGCTCAACAATTTCAATGGTGGCATCACTATGTAATCCTCTTGGTAGTGGTGTGCCTTTCCGACCACGCTCTGCGCGGAATTTTTGCCAATCTTCAGGTTTTAAGGTGATTTTGCGTTTACCTGAATAGAAAACGAGTTGAGCTTGTTCTGAAATTAGCAATAATTTCACCAATAATTCTGTGCGTTGTTGAGCTGATTTTGCTGGGATATTGATAATTTTATTGCCTTTTCCTTTGCTTAACTCAGGCAGATCCTGTATAGGGAAGATTAATATTCTTCCTGCCGAAGTTAAGGCGACTAATAATGAATGATATTGTTCAATTTTTAATGGCGGTAATAATTTGGCGTTATCAGGCAAATTGATAACTGCTTTACCTGATTTATTACGAGTGAGCAGATCTTGTTGTTGGCAAATAAAGCCATAACCTGCATCTGATGCCATTAATAAAGGTTGTTGTTCGTTTTCCATTATAACTTGTTCAACACAAGCCCCAGCGGGTAAGGATAGTCTTCCTGTTAAAGGTTCGCCTTGTGAGCGTGCGGAAGGTAAACTTAGCGGTTCTAAGGCATAACTGCGACCTGTGCTATCCATAAAAATAGCAGGTTGATTGCTTTTGCCGTAGGCGTGAGCAAGGTATTTATCGCCTGCTTTATAGTTTAAGCCTTGCACATCAATATCATGCCCTTTGGCACAACGTACCCAGCCCATTTCCGATAAAATAACGGTAACAGGTTCAGCTGGGGTCATCTCACTTTCTGCGATAGCTTTTGCCTCGGCGCGTTCAATTAATGGCGAACGGCGCGGGCTGGCATAGGTTTTGGCATCTTGCTGAATTTCTTGCTTAATAAGCTGATTAAGACGCTGGGTTGAGGATAAAATCTTTTCTAAATTTGACCGCTCTTTGGCTAAATTATCTTGTTCCGCTTGTAATTCTTGTTCTTCTAATTTGGCTAAATGGCGCAATCGCAGGTTTAAAATCGCCTCGGCTTGTTGTTCGGAAAGGTTAAATTTTGCCATTAATACTGATTTAGGTTCATCTTCATAACGGATAATTTGGATTACTTCATCAATATTAAGAAAGGCGATCATTAAACCTTGCAAAATATGCAATCGGTCTAGCACTTTTTCTAAGCGATATTGTAAGCGTCGAGTTACTGTGGTACGGCGAAAATCTAGCCATTCATTAAGAATTTGCACCAAATTCTTTACCGCAGGTTTGTTATCTAAGCCGATCATATTCATATTGACACGATAGCTTTTTTCTAAATCTGTAGAGGCAAATAAATGCCCCATTAATGCCTCAATATCCACTCGATTAGAGCGCGGTACAATGACTAAACGCACAGGATTTTCGTGATCTGATTCATCACGAATATCCTCTACCATTGGCAATTTTTTATTGCTTATCATTTCGCCAATTTGTGCCATGACTTTTGCTGGTGAGGCTTGGTGTGGTAAGGCGGTGATAATAATTTCGCCCTCTTCTTTTTTCCACACCGCACGCATTTTAATAGAGCCACGCCCTTGCTCATAAATTTTGCGAATATCATTTTTGTTAGAGATAATTTCTGCCTCAGTAGGATAATCAGGGCCTTGTACAACGGTTAAGAGATCTGCGAGGCTCGCTTGAGGATTATCCAGTAACATGATTGTAGCTTGGGCGATTTCATTCAGATTATGGGGCGGAATATCTGTTGCCATACCCACCGCAATCCCTGTTGTGCCATTTAATAAAATATGGGGTAGGCGAGCAGGTAAATATTGCGGTTCGGCTAATGTGCCGTCAAAGTTGGCTTGATAATCCACTGTGCCTTGTCCGAGTTCTGCCAATAAAACTTCGGCAATTTTGGCTAAACGAGATTCGGTGTAACGCATTGCCGCAAAGGATTTTGGATCATCAGGTGCCCCCCAGTTGCCTTGTCCGTCAATCAAGGGATAACGGTAGGAAAAAGGTTGTGCCATTAATACCATTGCCTCATAGCAAGCGCTGTCGCCATGGGGGTGGAATTTACCTAGCACATCACCAACGGTACGAGCGGATTTTTTATATTTTGCGGTGGCATTAAGCCCTAATTCGGACATGGCATAAACAATACGCCGTTGTACAGGTTTTAGCCCATCGCCAATAAAAGGCAAGGCACGATCCATAATGACATACATGGAATAATTGAGATAGGCACTTTCGGTAAAAGTGCGTAATGGCATTTGCTCAATGCCGTCATAGTTTATCTTGTTGGTCATAATCAATTTTTATGTTTATTTAAACGCTGTATTCAAAAATCAGTGAATGTTAGCCATAGATTATAGGGCTAAATCCAGTTGATCCCCTTTATCTTGTAACCAAGTTTTACGATCCTCGGCACGTTTTTTTGCCAACAACATATCCATTAGCTCAAGGGTTTCTTGATCTTGTTCATAGGTAAGTTGAACAAGTCGGCGTGTGTTGGGATCCATTGTGGTTTCTCGTAATTGCAACGGGTTCATTTCCCCTAACCCTTTAAAACGCTGTACATTAGGTTTGCCTTTTTTACCTTTTAAGCGAGCTAAAATTGCTTCTTTTTCACTTTCATCAAGGGCATAAAAAACCTCTTTGCCCAAGTCAATACGGTATAGGGGAGGCATTGCCACAAAAACGTGCCCTTGTTGAACTAACTTAGGGAAATGACGTAAAAATAAGGCACAAAGTAAGGTAGCAATATGTAAACCGTCAGAATCGGCATCCGCCAAAATGCAGACTTTACCATAGCGTAATTGTGAGAGATCTTCATTATCGGGATCAATCCCCAAAGCAATGGCAATATTATGAACTTCTTCCGAACCTAATACCTGTTCGGAAGACACTTCCCAAGTGTTTAAAATTTTACCTCGTAACGGCAAAATCGCTTGATACTCACGATCTCGGGCTTGTTTGGCTGAGCCACCCGCAGAATCGCCTTCCACTAAAAATAGTTCGGTGCGTTCAATATCTTGTTGGCTACAATCAGCCAGTTTCCCCGGTAAGGCTGGACCGCTCACTAATTTTTTACGCACCACTTTTTTAGCTGCACGCAAACGGCGTTGAGCGGAGTTAATGGCTAATTCTGCCAGTTGTTCTGCAATGTGAACATGTTGATTAAGCCATAAACTAAAGGCATCTTTTACCACGCCATTCACGAACACTGCCGACTGACGAGAAGACAAACGCTCTTTGGTTTGCCCAGCAAATTGTGGTTCTTGCATTTTGACGGATAGAATATAGGCACAGCGATCCCAAATATCATCAGCAGTAAGTTTTACGCCACGAGGCAACAAATTGCGTAATTCACAAAATTCACGAATGGCATCTAATAAACCTTGGCGTAAGCCATTAACATGCGTGCCACCTAATGGGGTAGGAATAAGATTAACATAGCTTTCGCCGATTAACTCGCCACCTTCAGGTAGCCATAATAATGCCCAATCTACCGTTTCTTTTTCGCTTGAATAACTGCCAATAAAAGGCGTTTCAGGTAGGCAAGTCAAGCCATTGACTGCTTCGCTAAGATAGTCGCTTAAACCATCTTGGTAGAGCCATTGCTCTTCGTTATGATTGACTTTATCAATAAACTTAATATGCAAACCGGGGCAAAGTACCGCTTTGGCACGTAATAAATGACGTAGCCGACTGACGGAAAATTTGGCAGAGTCAAAATAATGAGGATTAGGTTTAAAATGCACAGTGGTGCCAGTGGTACGCCGTCCACAAGTGCCGATAATTTCCAGTTCTTTGGTTTTTACCCCATTGGCAAATTCAATTTGATAAACCTGCCCATCACGTTTAACCGTAACACGAACAAATTCAGATAAGGCATTAACCACAGAAATTCCAACGCCATGCAATCCCCCTGAAAATTGATAATTTTTATTGGAAAATTTTCCACCAGCGTGCAATTTACATAAAATTAACTCAACACCAGAGACGCCTTCTACAGGGTGAATATCTACTGGCATTCCTCGTCCGTTATCAATGACTTCAAGGGATTGATCGCTATGTAAAATGACTTCAATTTTATTAGCATACCCTGCTAAAGCCTCGTCCACACTGTTATCAATGACTTCTTGTCCGAGATGATTGGGACGGCTAGTATCGGTGTACATACCGGGACGTAATTGAACAGGTTCAAGATCTTTTAGAACACGAATATCTTGTGCTTGATAGTTGGTTGTCATTGTTTGTAAATTATTTTATTGTCAAAAAATTGGAGGGATTTTAACAAAAAATTGGTTCAGAGTGAACTTGTGTGGGTAATTTTGGTTGAGAGACTGATAGGTTATGTTGTTTGGTACAAAGTGCGGTGAGTTTTGGGATTATTTTTTACTGCTATTTCTCCGTCTTGGCGAACGGTTTCGCCCGTTGGGCGACTTACTTTCTTTGCTTGCACAAAGAAAGTAAGCAAAGAAATGCCCCCCTAGAAAAATTCTGATCCTGTGTTTCAACTTGAACCATCACGACACATTTCTGAACTCGCCTTGCTTTGCAAGGCTCAGACAGCAGAAATGTGTCTATGGTTCTAAGTTTTACACAGGGAATTTTTAAGGGGGAATGATCGGAAATATTTCTATTTTGGGAAAAAATTAAAAAATTGACCGCACTTTGAATAAATTTAACAGAAATAAGAAAATAATGCTCCCTTACCCCCTTAAAAAATCCCAGTCTGAGCTTAGAACGATAGAATAATTTTGGTTGTTTGAGCGTAGCGAGTTCCAAAATTATTCGTATATCGTTCTTAGCGAAAGGCTGGATAAGATTTTTTCTAGGGGCGTGTTTCTTTGCCTACTTTCTTTACACGAGTAAAGAAAGTAGGTCGCCAAAGGCGAAAAACGTTAATGAAGTCAGAGACATAGCAGTGAAAAAATAATCCGAAAACTTACCGCACTTTTAGTCAAAATAAGTTCGTTTATTATATAAAAAATAAAAACATTACCGTTTAAAATTTAAATGGTAATGTTTTATTGCTTAATTGATATTAATCAGTTATTTATTTTTAAGATTGGCAAAGAAGTTTGCCAATAATGAACCAGAAACATTATGCCAAAAACTAAATAACGCACTCGGTACGGCGGCAATCGGGTTAAAGTGTGCGGCGGCGAGGGCTGCCCCTAGTCCTGAGTTTTGCATACCTACCTCAATGGCAATGGCTTTGCTATCATAATTATCAAGTTTAACGAGTTTAGCCACTAAGAAACCGAATAAATAGCCTAGACTATTATGTAACACCACAATAGCAAAGATTAATAAACCAGATTCAATAATACGCTCTTTGCTGACAGCAACCACTGCCGCCAAAATTAATACAATGGAAATCACTGAAAGTAATGGCATGGTTTGGCTGATTTCCGCGATTTTCTGTTTAAATAACGCACGCACGATTAAGCCTAGGAATATTGGGAAAAGTACCATTTTGAGTACCGAAATAAACATTGCGGCGGCATTGATTTCTAACCATTGGCTAGCTAAGGCATAGAAAATCATTGGGGTTAAAATAGGGGCAAGCAAGGTGGAAATGGTGGTACAAGCAATGGATAATGCGGTGTTGCCCTTGGCTAGGTAGGTCATAACATTGGACGATGTACCGCCGGGACAAGAGCCAACTAAAATCACGCCAATGGCTAATTCCGCAGGTAAATTAAATCCTTTGGCGAGGGCATAAGCAAGGGCAGGCATAATGATAAATTGCCCTGCTACACCAATAAACACCGCTTTAGGGTGTTTAACCACTTCACCAAAATCGGCAAAGGTTAAGGTAATCCCCATACCAAACATAACAATGCCTAATAAATAAGGAATATAAGGGGCGATTAATTTAAAGGTGTCAGGAAAATAAAAAGCAAGAATTGCGGCGACTAAAGCCCATAAGGCAAAGGTTTTACTGAAAAAATGTGTGAGTTTTAATAATGTTTGCATAAAGTGTAGTTCCTTAAATGTGGATTAAAACCCTTAATATAACAGAAATTTAAGGATAAAAAAGAGGCTGTTCATACAAAGAAAAAATCCTCTTTATGCAAGAGGATTAAGATTTATTTGCGTTTTTTACCGCCTTGACGGGCTTTAAAGCGAGGATTTTCCTTGCAGATAACATAAACCACGCCATGACGGCGGACAATTTTGCAACCCGGGTGGCGGGTTTTAGCACTTTTTAGTGATGATAAAACTTGCATAATTTTTCCTTATTTTTTAGTGAGAATTTAGTAGGTTATTTGGATTTTAATGCCCCAAATTTGCCGTAACGATGAGCAAACTCACTGGCTCGTCCTTCATTGGCAATTTGACGAGTTTTCCCAGTATAAAATGGGTGAGAGGCAGAAGAAGTATCACACATATAAACAGGATATTCCTTGCCGTCCGTCCATTTCATGGTGTTGGTGGTTCTGGCACAAGAGCGAATTAAAAAGCCCGTTTGTGCACTAGAATCATAAAAAAGTACTGTACGATAGTTTTCTGGGTGAATGCCTTTTTTCATAAATTTTCCTTAGTTTGGCGTTAATAGAGAAATAATGTGGTGGATTATAACTTAGATAGTAATGATTATCAAAACTTATTTTTAATTAAAAAATAAGTTTTCGTTCAATGACGGAATTTATAGGTGTTTCAATTTATAGTTGTCTCATTTTAAAGTGGAACGACTATAAAAATTGAAACAACGATATGTTATAAAGATCATGGAAAGTTGGCTGTTATCTTTATTTATTACGTTGTAATATGCCTAAATAAATGGCGATAAGCGTTAATAAAGCACCGCACCATTGTACGAGGTTAATGGGTTTTGCCAATAAAAAATAATCAATTAGTAAAGCAGCAACGGGTTCGGAGAGGAGCAATAAGCCCGTTAAGGATAAAGAGAGTAAGGGGATAGAGTAAGCGATTAAGCCCCAAGCGATACATTGCATAATTAAGCCATAAACAATAATCCAACCTAATTGGTGAATAGTAGTCGGCAGAATTTTGCCGCTATCAAATAGGTACATTGGTAGGATTAAGGCTAACATACCGCCGATACTAAGTAATAGCATAAGAACAAAAATGCTGATAGGCTCAGTTTGTTGGGCTTTTTTTACATAAACCATAGATAAAGCAAGGAAAAAACCAGAGGCAAGCCCTGAAACAAATCCCCATAAGGCTTGTTGATTATGTGCTATTTCTGGGCTGGCAATCAATCCCACACCAACTACCGCTAAAAATAGGCTAACTATTTGATATAAATTCAGTTTTTCCTTAAACCAAATAAGTCCAATAAGGGTTAGCCAAAATATTTGTAGGCTATTGAGCAGGGTGGATATACCCGGTCCTATGGCATAAATGCTTTCGTGCCATAAGGCTAAATCAAAGGCAAGGAATACGCCAGATAATAAGGCATAATAACAGGTGGCTTTTTGTTTTGGCAAGGTGGTTCTTAATAACCATACTAATAATAAAAAAGCCAATCCAGAAATTGCCAAACGCCAAAAAGCAATGGCATAAGCCCCAATAGGTAACTTCGCCACAATAATACTGCCTAAACCAAATAAGATACTACCAATAATTAATCCTACGCTAGCGGATTTTTCCTTAAACATTTATCGCCCCTTTTATGGTTGTGCCACTTTAAAATAAGAATATTAGATATTGGGTGTATTTATTAATATCTCAAGATAAAATTTTTCAAAAATGAACCGCACTTTATTAAGGATATAGTTATTTTTATTGAAATCATTATAATATCTTGCAGATTTTTATAGGAGTTAAGTCAATGTTTTATCGTTTGTTATTAGCTTTAAAAAAGCCGGGGAATACGCTCTGGATAACCCCTACATTAGGCGCATTGTTAGCCATTATTTTTGCCTTTGCCGCTAAATCGGTGAATTTTTTTATTGCTGAAAATGTCTTACCAGAGGTTCAACAGGAAACCTTAGATGGTTTATTAGGGATTATTGCTTCCAGTATGTTGGCAGTAAGTACCTTTTCGTTGTCTATTATGGTGTCGGCTTTTGCTTCGGCATCAGGCGGAACAACGCCGAGAGCTACCGAATTGGTAATGGGCGATGATAATACCCGTATGGCAATTGCCAGTTTTATTTCTGCCTTTATTTATGCCATTATCGCCAAAACTGTATTGGGTATGGGATTTTATGGGCAAAATGGACGTTTTGTACTTTTTGTCAGTACCTTATTGGTGTTGCTCTATTTAATTATTACCTTAATTCGTTGGGTTGCCACCATTTCTCATTTAGGCGGTATGAAAAACACCTTGGAAAAAATTCATTGTGCCGCAGAGAAAGCATTACAACATTATCGGCTTAATCCCACAATGGGCGCAAGCTGGTTAGGTAAATGCAGTGCAAAAGCCAGCGTGGTTTATGCAAATGAAGTGGGTTATTTAACCCATATTGATATGCAGTCTTTGCAACGTTATGCGGAAAAGCAAGATTGTTATATAGAAATCAAAGTGAGACCCGGTGAATTAATTTCTCCTAATATGCCTTTAATTTGTATAGAAAATGCGCCGCAGGATCAGCAACAATTAGACAAATTAGCACAATATTTTGTATTGGCTGGTTCACGCAGTTACGAGGAAGATCCTGAATGGGGATTTATTGTATTAGCGGAGTCAGCTCAAAAAGCCTTGCCTCCAGTGGCAAATGATCCCGGTACAGCCATTGCTGTTATGCATATTATGATGCGGATTTTAATTACTCAACCAGAAGCTAAAGCAACAACCATAGATTATGATCGATTAGCCATTAAACCTTTAGATGCGGCGGACTGGATTAAAAGCGGTTTTGCACCTATTGCACGAGATGGAGTTAATTTATTAGAAGTGGATCTTTTGTTACAAAAAACGTTAGCTACCATTTGGCAAAATGCGCCAGAACAACGAGTGCGTGAGGCGGCTTTACAACTGGCTATCTCTTCTTTACAACGAGCAGAACAAGCATTAACCTTTTCTGAGGATTTTCAATTATTACAACAAAAGCATAATAAGTTGTTTGATAAGTAATATTGAGATAATAAAAAGTGCGGTCAAAATTACCGCACTTTTGTGTTATTAATGTTGTCATCATGTTAATAATTTGCTCTCTATCACAAATTTTACAAAAACTAGAATAATATCTTGCATATTTGTTGAATTTTTGTTGCTTAATAGTTAAGCTGAAATGGCTTTTTAGCAATTTATTGTAAAAAGTAGGCAACGACAAATTCGATCTAAATGGAGGGCTAAGCCATGAAAATGAAAGCAGCAGTGGTAAATACAAATTGTTCTGGGGTAGAAGTGGTTGAGAAAGATGTACCTACGATAGGAACGGGGCAAGCATTAGTAAAAATGGAGTATTGTGGTGTTTGTCATACGGATTTACACGTAGCAGCAGGGGATTATGGTAAACACCCTGGACGGATATTAGGACACGAGGGAATTGGCATTGTGCAACAAGTTGCCGATGATGTTACCACGTTAAAAGTGGGCGATCGTGTGAGTGTTGCTTGGTTATATGAAAGCTGTAATCATTGTGAATATTGTGTGTCAGGGCGTGAAACGCTTTGCCGTTCGGTGAAGAATGCAGGATATACCGTTGATGGTGGTATGGCGGAATATTGTGTAGTGGCGGCGGATTATGCGGTAAAAGTGCCTGAGGGATTAGATCCCGCACAAGCCAGTAGTATTACTTGTGCAGGGGTAACCACCTATAAAGCCATTAAGGTATCGGAAATTCGGGCTGGGCAATGGATTGCTTTATATGGAGCAGGCGGTTTGGGAAATTTATCGGTACAGTATGCCAAAAAAGTCTTTGGGGCAAAGGTCATTGCCATTGATGTGAATGACGATAAATTAGCCTTGGCACAACAATCAGGTGCTGATGTGGTGATTAATTCTGCTCAAGAAAATGCGGAACAACGGATTATTGAAATCACCCAAGGGGGAGCGCATGCGGCAGTGGTTACTGCGGTGGCGAAAGCGGCGTTTAATAGTGCAGTAAATGCGGTAAGAGCAGGGGGAACTGTGGTGGCTGTGGCGTTGCCTGTGGATACCATGGATTTGTCTATTCCTCGTATTGTGCTAGACGGTATTCGTGTCATTGGATCTTTAGTGGGAACACGACAAGATCTCGCAGAGGCGTTTGAATTTGGGGCAAGAGGTTTAGTTGTGCCAGTGGTGCAAACTCGCCCATTAGAGGACGTTGCGGCGATTTTCCAAGAAATGCACGACGGTAAAATCCAAGGGCGTATGGTATTAGATTTTACTCATCATCACCATCATCATTGTGGTTGTGCTAATCACGCTTAATTATTGTTGTAGATATAAAAAGTGCGGTCAAAATTACCGCACTTTTTTGTTTAATCTTTAACTTGAATTGCCATAATATTTTGAGCGTTTTTTTCGCTTACCCGTTGCAAGATATTTTGGCGTTGTTGTTGATCAATTAAATGAATATCGCCAAATAGCTGGTAATCAATATCGTTAATGCCACAATAATTGAATAAACCATTGACTAAGCAATCATCAAGAGATTTATCCCAACCAAAGGCTTGGTATTGAGCTACATTACTACCTAGGGTAATAAATTGCTGCATTTTCTTGCCTTGTAATAACCCTTGCGAAATCTCTCCCTCAGTTTTATAGGCAAAACCATGGCTAAGGACACGATCTAAATAGCCTTTTAAAATGGCAGGAAAGCCCATCCACCATAATGGATAGATTAGGGTAATCAAATCCGCATTGTGGATAAATTGTTGTTCACGTTGAATTTCCGCAGGCAGGATATTTTGATAGCTTGCCGTTAATTCTTGCCAGCTTAGAATAGGATTAAAGTCCAGTTGATAAAGATCACGAATCTGTGTTTCAACCTGTAATTGTTTACTGCTTGCTAGCACATTTTGTAAAATAGCGTGGTTAAAACTTTGCTTATTTGGGTGAGCAATAATGATTAAATGGTTCATTGTTGTTCCTCTATTTTTTGCACGAACAGGGTAATGCCTTCTACTTTGATAACTTTAATGCTATCTCCTTGTTGTAGATGCTGACCTTTGATTCGCCAAGTGGTATCGCCGAAATGCCCTCGTCCTATGCCATTGGCTTGTATGCTTTGTACAATGCCGATTTTGTTTAGCATAAGGTGATCTCGTTGATTGAGATGCGTTTGTGATTGATCTTGGCGATCTTTATTATGTTGAATTTTCCACCAAATCAGGCTAAGGGCAATGGCGAGTATGGCATAAAGGATAAAGGCAGTAGGCAAACCTAATTGAGGAAAGAGAAAGACCACAGCAGCTAAGGTTAAAGCCGCTAATCCCCACCAAAGTAAAAAGATGCCCGGAATAATAATTTCGCCAATCAGCAAAATAAAGCCTAAAATAAGCCAATGCCAAATTGACCATGTGGATAACCATTGCATAATGCCTCCTATTTGAAAGAATAAAAAATCCCTTTATGAAATTAAAGGGATTTTAACATAAAAATTATTGGCTGATACCTTTGTGTCTTAACAACGCATCAAGCTGAGGCTCACGTCCTCGGAAGCGTTTAAATAAGGTCATTGGCGGTTCAGAGCCACCTTTGGTTAAGATTTCGTCTAGGAAAGATTGCCCAGTAACAGGGTTAAAAATTCCCTCTTGTTCAAAACGGGAATAGGCATCGGCGGATAAGACTTCAGCCCAGAGGTAGCTATAATAACCTGCCGCATAGCCACCAGCAAAAATATGGCTAAAGCTATGAGGGGTTCTTGCCCATTCTACCCCTTTGATAACCGCCACATCTTGTTTTACTTGATTAAGGGTTGGCAGAATTTGGTTAGCTTGGTTGGCTTGATAATGATGATGCAAACGGAAATCAAATAAGCCAAATTCTAATTGGCGTAACACAAACATTGCCGCTTGGAAATTTTTTGCCTTGAGTAATTGGGCTAATTTTTCTGTTGGTAGCGGTTCGTTAGTTTGATAATGCCCAGAAATAAAGGCAAGGGCTTGTTCTTCCCAGCACCAATTTTCCAAGAATTGGCTTGGTAATTCCACTGCATCCCAAGGCACACCATTAATGCCTGCTACATCAGGTACATCAATTAAGGTCAGCATATGATGAATACCGTGTCCAAATTCGTGGAATAGGGTGGTAACTTCATCGTGGGTAAAGAGTGCGGGTTTGTCGCCTATGGGTTTATTGAAATTACAGGTTAAGTAAGCCACAGGGCGTTGTAGTGAGCCGTCTAATTTACGGCGGCGGCCTACACAATCGTCCATCCAAGCGCCACCACGTTTATTTTCACGTGCATATAAATCTAAATAAAAACTGCCCCGCACTTGGTCTTGAGCATCAATCAGATCAAAGAAACGCACATCGGGGTGGTAAGTATCCACATCAAAACGTTCTACCGCACGAATATTAAAAATACGTTGAATGACTTCAAATAGCCCGTTTAATACCCGTTGTTCTGGGAAATAGGGGCGTAATTCTTCATCATTAATGGCATATAAGGCTTGTTTTTGCTTTTCGCTATAAAAGCTAATATCCCAAGGCTCAAGTTCATTCACGCCATATTCAGCCTGACAAAAGGCTTGTAAATCCGCCAATTCTTTTTGCCCTTGTGCTTTAGAACGGATCGCCAAATTATCAAGAAAATCTAACACTTGTTGTGGGCTTTCTGCCATTTTGGTGGCAAGGGATAATTCGGTATAAGTGGAAAAATCCAAGAGTTTGGCTAATTCTACCCGTAAATTTAAAATTTCTTCCATAATGGCGGTGTTATCCCATTTGCCCGCATTTGGACCTTGCTCGGAAGCGCGTGTTACAAAGGCACGATACATTTCTTCACGTAATTCACGATTTTCACAATAGGTCATCACAGGCAAATAACTTGGAAATTCTAAGGTAAAGCGATAGCCCTTAAGTCCTTTACTCTGTGCCGATTGTTGTGCTGCCTCAAGGGCAGATTCGGGTAAGCCAGCTAATTCGGATTTATCACTGATAATTTTTTCCCAGCCCATAGTGGCATCAAGCACATTATTGCTAAATTGTGAGCTTAATTCGGATAAACGTGCCACG
Source organism: Volucribacter amazonae (assembly GCF_029783845.1). Taxonomy (NCBI): domain Bacteria; kingdom Pseudomonadati; phylum Pseudomonadota; class Gammaproteobacteria; order Pasteurellales; family Pasteurellaceae; genus Volucribacter; species Volucribacter amazonae. The sequence goes on from NZ_LWID01000001.1 coordinate 2,497,964, forward strand.
ATTTCGCCATAACGTTGTTGTTTGTCGGCAGGCAAGGAAATGCCCGACAATTTAAAATCACGCAAGCTGTTATTAATGGCAGTTTGCTGTGCCACGCTTAACTGAGCAAATTCTGGGCTGTTTTTGAGTTGTAAATAAGCATTATATAAGCCTTGGTGTTGCCCCACCCACGTGCCGTATTCGGATAATAACGGCAAGCAGGCTTGATAAGCCTCACGTAATTCAGGGCTATTTTTTACGGAATTAAGATGACTCACAGGCGACCAAGCCTTGCTGAGCCGATCATTCACTTCCGCTAAGGGCTGGCAAAAATTATCCCAGCTAAAGTGCGGTGCGTTTTCCAATAATTTTTCTGTGGTAGCACGACAATCTTGAATTAATTGCTCAATGGCAGGTTTGATATGTTCTGGTTTAATTTGCGAAAAAGCAGGCAGTTGATGATCTTGTAATAATGGGTTTGACATAATTTTTCCTATCATTTAATTGATGAATATGTATTAAATAAGGTTTTATTCCGTTAAATCAAGAGGGGCATTGATGATTAATTGATTTGCTATGGTTAAAATACGTTTATATTGGAATAGCCTTTGTTTCCATTGTTCAGGAATATGGGATAGCCCATAAAACGCACCTGCAATTTGCCCTGCAACAGCCGCAACCGTATCTGCATCTTCGCCTAAATTTGCCGCATTGAGAATAGTTTGCTCAAAATTATCACTATGATAAAACGCCCATATCGCCGCTTCTAATGTATCTATTACATAGCCTGAACTGCTAATTTCATCGCTATTTTTACTTTTAAACTCAAGGTTAAATAATCGCTCCATTGCTTTAGACCAAGCATAAGGTTGCAAATGAGTAAATAACCGATCTTTATCATTTTCGCCTTGAAATATTCTATACAATACTTCGGCAAAGTAACGATTAGCAGAAAAACAATCCGCAGAGAGATGAGTTGCTTTGACGCTTTGTTCCGCATAGTGAATACATTGCGTTAAGTTGTTATGGTAAAAAATCGCAATGGGGGCAAGTCGCATTAATGCCCCATTGCCATCTTTGGTTGGTGTTGTAATGGCTTGTCCTGTACGGCGAAAATGACATAAAGAATAAACGGTAGTTTGTCCTAAACCAAAGCCATAAGAAAGTGAAGAATTATATCCCTCAAAAGCCCAGCGACAATAATATTCTAATTGGTTATTAAGATTAAACCCTTTTGAGCTTAATAAACTTTCGGCTAAACAAAGTGCCATTGAGGTGTCATCAGTCCATTTTCCAGCGGCTAAACGGAATTTTCCGCCACCAACCATATCCTGAACACCTTGTTTAATTCGATGACGAGGACAAAATTCTAAGGTTGTGCCAACGGCATCACCACAAGCAAGCCCGATTAAACAACCTTGTAAACTATCCTGTTTTCTTGTGAGCATTGGATTAAGCAATTTTTACCGCTTTATATTGGCTCACTGGATTGGCAATAACGTGGCGAGCCTCAATCAGTTGTAATTCATAAGAATGTAGATCGTGGGTAATTTGCATTACGTCATTCACCGCATTAGCGGTATGTTCAAAGGCTTCTACATCGGATTTTCCATTAAGCAAATTGGCTAAAAATACGCTAGCGGTTAAATCGCCCACGCCCACAGGTTCTTTGGCAAAAGTATGCAGTGGACGGCTAATATGCCAAATGCCTTGTTGGTTGGCGAGTAACATTTCAAACTGGTTCGGATCTTGCCCTACTTTGCTTAAATGTTTTACCAATACTTTTTGCACGCCTTTAGCTAAAATGGCTTTTACTGCCTCAATGGCTTGGGCAAAATTTTCCACCTTTAAGCCAGAAAGTTCACGTAATTCTACTAAATTCGGCGTGGTAATATCGGCGGCGGCAAGGGCAATATCACATAATCCCTCTTTTACGCCGTCAGCCACAATACAGCCTTTATCAGGGTGTCCCATAACAGGATCGCAAAGATAAATGGCTTGTGGATTAATGGCTTTAATTTTATTGACAGCGTTGACAATTTCTGCCACTTGCTCCGCTGAGCCAATATAACCAGAGAGTATGGCATCGCATTTATGCAATTCACCAATGGCATCAATACCTGCCACAATTTCGCCAATTTGTTCTTTGGGGATAACCATTCCTGTCCATTGACCATATTGGGTATGGTTGGAAAATTGTACGGTGTTTAACGCCCAAGCATCAACGCCCAATAACTGCATAGGAAAAATCGCAGATTTGTTGCCTGCATAACCATAAACCACGTGGGATTGGATAGATAATACATTTTTCATAAAAAAATCCTTAGTTTGATTAGCAGTAGCCATAATTCATTAGGCGTTGATAACGGCGATCTAAGAGGTTTTCTTGATCAAGTACATCAAGATCTGCTAAATCCGCTAATAAGCGTTTTTTGAGATTTTTTGCCATGGCTTCATAATCACGATGCGCACCGCCTAACGGCTCAGGCACAATATTATCAATTAAGTCTAATTGTTTTAACCGATCAGCGGTTAAGCCCATAACTTCAGCGGCAGTAGAGGCTTTATCGGCACTTTTCCATAAAATAGAGGCACAACCCTCAGGGGAAATGACCGAATAAGTGCTATATTGCAACATATTGACTTTATCGCCTACACCTATGGCTAACGCACCGCCTGAACCGCCCTCGCCAATTACCGTACAAATAATAGGCACGCTTAAGGTGGACATTTCACGTAAATTACGGGCAATGGCCTCGGATTGTCCGCGTTCCTCTGCGCCTACACCCGGATAAGCCCCGGGGGTGTCAATAAAGGTAATAATAGGGAGCTTAAAACGTTCAGCCATTTGCATTAAGCGTAAGGCTTTGCGATAGCCCTCTGGGGCAGGCATACCAAAATTACGTTTGACTTTATCTTTAACCGTACGTCCCTTTTGATGACCGATAACCATAACAGGACGTCCGTCTAAACGGGCTAAACCGCCCACAATGGCTTTATCATCAGCAAAAGCACGATCGCCCGCTAATTCTTCAAACTCGGTAAAAATATGTTGAATATAATCAAGGGTATAAGGACGATTTGGGTGGCGAGCCATACGCGAAACTTGCCAAGCGTCCAAATCGGCAAAGGTTTTTTTGGTTAATTCTTTGCTTTTTTTCTGTAAGCGAGTAATCTCTTCATCAAGATTAATTTTGCTGTCTTGGCTTGCTACTGAACGTAGCGATTCAATTTTTGCCTCTAATTCGGCGATAGGTAATTCAAAATCTAAATATTCTTGAGTCATACTCTTTTCCTATGAAAATAATAAAATAATTGACCGCACTTTGTGGTTATTGCTAGTTGAGATAACCAATGTAAACAGATTGATCATTGTCCCATGTTAAATTGAAACGATGATACTATTCTTATTGTTGCGGACAAAAAACCGTTTAATTGTATGCTTTTTTTGTTAAAAAATCAGGTCTTTTTCTGGCTTTTTTATGATTTATTTCGCTGATTAAACCAGTTGATATAATCAAACTGATCATAATATTTATCGCCAAACCAGCTTGTATAAGCAAATAAATCGCCCACTTGTCCCTGTTGTTCAAACCCTTGAATATAATAGCTAGAGGGCAATTCAGGATAGGGGCGATGAGTAAATACCACTTTGTTGGCAAAGGGTAATTGTTCAAAGGCCACTAAATCGCCATATTCGCAACCGTCTCGATCGGTCATCATAATAAATAAATTGGTTAAGTTAATGCGTTTTGAGCGTTGCTGCCATTTTTGTTGGGCTTGTTGTGGTGAAGTGTAATGCACAAAATGCAGGGTAATGTCCTCAAGCAACGCTACGGGATAAGGCATTTTATTCTCAATAAATTGCAATTTAGCTTGTTGATAATGCTCAATATTTTGCAAATAACGAATAAAATCTTTCGGCGTAACATAAAGATTAACAAAAGGCGATAAAAAAGGTTGAGCTAAGTCGTGCAAAATAAGACCGCCAGTACAGTTACTTGATAACAAAGAAAAGCCTTGATTTTGTAAATTTTGCTGATTTTTCTGGTTAATTTGACGGCGAAACTGATGATTAATCGCCCGTTTTAGTTTGGCTAGGTTCATAGTTTAAGCGTTATTATAATAGATTACCTTCTAATACCAATCGTCCTTTCTCTACCCGAATTGCCTTGGCGAGTTTTTTAATCATAAATTGTTTGGGATCGGATTCATCAAGTTGATAAATAGGTTGATGATTAAATAGCAAAGGCAGACTTTTACTTAATAATGGCATAATGCTTTGCAGTTGGTTCATATATTCATCAGGTTTTCCCGCCCAACGCAAAATACGAATATCGGTTAAATAAATTGCTCCTTTGTCAGGATCATAATAAGGTATGGTATCAATGACTAAATGAATGTTTCCCTTGAATTGATCGCTTGCCAGCTTAAATAACCCTTGTAAATTGGCGGAAAGTTCAATACGGTTTGGATCATTCTGCCCAATTTCCGCTTGAATATCGTTGATAACATAATCAATGTTTAGCAAGCCCGCTAAACCAAATTGATCTTCAATTTGTACATTATTTTGCAAATATTGATTAATTTGAGCTTGGCTAAGGCTAAATAATGAGGCTTGAGCAAAGGAAGGATAAGCAATAAAAATAATCACAAACAGTTTTAAATAATGCAACATAATAAGATGAATATCCTAAGATGAATGATGATTTCTGTAAAATAGCATAAAAAATGTTATAATCAAGCCTTGTTATTTTTTTATGCTATAAAATCAACCTTTAAGGAGCAAAAATGAAAGCCAGTTTAGTGAAAATAATGCAAGGGAGCTTAGTGGCATCAACCTTATTATTAACCGCTTGTAGCCAGCTTAATGGTGGGGCAGAGGTGTCCTCAGCCAAGGTGGCAAGTAAGGTTGCCGATAATGAATTCGCTCGCAGTTTATCGCAATTAGAGCAACAAGCCTCACAAGCTAACCAATTTGAATATCAATATAATAGCGAAAAATACCGTACTTATTTAGATAACCAGCCGATTTTGATTAATGCCCATAACGGTAAAGAAGAAACCAAGTTATTCTATCGCAATGGAAAATTATTTGCCGTACAAGATGCGACAGGGTTATATGAATTTAACAGCACAGGGCAATTAGTTAGAGCGGTAGATTTAAAGGGAAACTTAGTTGATTTAACTACGTTGGACGACAAAGCCCAGAGTTTGCAACGCTATGCGGATAATTTAGCTAAACGTTTTTCTTATAATAAAGCGGATCGTAATATTGCACGTGTTGCCAAAGATCAGCGACTTAATTATTTATGTATTGATAAAATTAAACAAGTGGCACAAACCAATCGTGTATTCCGTAGCTCAGCAAATCAAGCGAAAAGTGCCGATCGTTTATTGGCTGAATTGCGTTTAAATGGCAATCAATATTATACAATGGATTGTCAATTATCGCAGGATCGGGTGGTGAAGTTGAGCTTAATCAGCAAATAACGAGGATTGAATAGGCATTAAAGTGCGGTGCTTTTCCGCACTTTTTTATTGGTTTTAGGGAAGAATGTTGGGGAATAAGTATGTCAAATAATGACAAAGCGTTTGAACAATATGTACAAGGCATTTATGCCAAACATAAAGGGCAAAGGATTTGCCAATTTGATTATCTGGGGAAAAGCTATTGGCTTAAACAGCCTGAAAAGTTACAGGGTTGGTTAAGGTTATTAAAAGCCAAGCCACAACAAGCCTTTCAACGAGAAATTGTGAATTTACAACTGCTTGAAAAAGCGACACAAGACGTTAAGGTAACCCCTAAATTAGTCTATTTTAATTCGCATTTTTTGGTTTTAGAAGACGCAGGACGCACCCTTAATCAATGGTTGGAAGATCCACAGGTTTCACCTCAACAAAAAATGCAGATCTTGGCTGAGGGAGCAGTGGCATTAGCTAACTTGCATCAACAGGGGCTTACCCATGGACGCCCTGCCTTGCGTGATATTGCTTGGCAAAATGGCAAAGTAAAGTTTATTGATTTAGAGGCAAGTGCCAAAAAAACAAATCTCAATTACCGTATAAGACGTGATATTTTGGTATTTATTCACAGCCTTTACCGCTCTAAATATTTATCGCATCAAGATATTGTGCAAACAGTACAACATTATCAACAAGCCTGCGAACCGCATATTTGGCAAGATACCCTAAATTTTATGGCAAAATTTAGCTGGCTATATTATTTATTACGCCCACTTAAACCTATTGCTGGCTCTGATTTATTGGCATTAATTGGGTTATTAGGTTATTTTAAATTGAAACGGCGATAATTAGTTATAAATTTATTAAATCGCCAGCCTAGAAAATTAACTAGGTTAGCGATTGAAACATGAATTTAGAGCTTTATGAGCTTTAATTTTCTTTACGATATTTATCTAATAATCTGATATTGACTTTAGCGAGTAAATCCCCATTAAGTTTGTAATAACGGAAATAGATAAACAGGGTTAAGCTAAAGAAAGCGATAGGAAAACCGCACATAATAACTTTCATCCAAAAAATTGTTTGAGCAGATTGAGCGGTATTAGGAACATAGTGAATTGCACTGAGTAATACGCCGATTAGAAAGACAGAAACCGCAGAACCTGCTTTGACAACCATGGTTTGTACCGCATAAGCGATACTTTCACTGCGAATACCTAATTTATATTCACCATAATCTACTGTATCAGCAACCATAATGACTTGTAAGATCCAAAATAATGCAGTACCTATGTTGAGTAAAATACCAGCTAAAATAATAAGGATAATATTTTGTGGGCTAAAAAGGGCCATAAAGATCAAGGTTAAACACCCTAATATGGGTAATAAAGAAGCTCCAGCCCAAAGTACTCGGCGAGATAATAAACGAGCAATACGAGAAAATAGTATTAAAGTAATAAGATTAGCGATACCTGCATAGGACATATAGTAAGGAAATAATTCTTTGTCGCCAACTACATAAGTAAAATAATAAATCGCAAAGCTGGTAATAATATTTGTTGCAATATTATAGGCTAATGCCATAAGTAATAAACTACTAAGTTGATCATTTTTAGGGATTAAGGCGATTGCTTGTTTTAGTGGGATATGATTAGATTGAGGTTGGCTTTCAGAGCTATATTGTTCTTTTACATTGATTAAGGTTAGCAAAGTTGATCCCACAAAGAAAATAATGATCACAAGGGTAAACATTCTAAAACCAAAACTTATATCCTGCCCACCAACATACTCAATGAAAGGCATTGCTATACCTGCTGTAACAAATCCTGCTAGGCTAGCGAAAAATCTTGGATAGGGAACAAGTTGTTCACGTTCTCTTTTGTCTAAGGTAAGTGTAGGAACTAATGACCAAAATGGGATATCCATTAAGGTATAAGTCATTCCCCATAAAATATAAGTAATTGTAATATAAATGACTAAGGCTGTTCCTGAGAAATAGTTAGCACAAAAAAGAGAAAATAACACGATGGAATTAAGAATCGTACCAATAAATATCCAAGGCTTAAATTTTCCCCAACGAGAGCGAGTATTGGTTACAATCCAGCCCATAATTGGATCGTTTAATGCGTCCCAAATTCTTGCTACCATAAAAATTGTTCCTACGATTGCCGCAGAAACACCAAGAACATCGGTATAATAGTACATTAAATACATATATACGATAGCAATAGCAAAATCTTTGCCATAAGCACCTAGCCCATAGCTGAGTTTTGTTTTCATTGTTAGGCTCATAATAACCTCGCTTTTTGATGAAAAGTCGCTCGCAAAATGGTTTGCGAGCAGTATGTATGGCTAGCAGAATTATTGTTGGTAAACCCAATTAGGTAGCCAATCTCGGTGTGCATCTAGCAATTCATCAACTAATTGATAGATTTCCTCTAAGCCAAGTGCAGCTGCGGTATGCGGATCAAGCATTGCTGCGTGATAAATATGCTGTTTGTTTTCCGTTAAAATGGCTTCTGTTGTAAGTCGTTGTACATTAATATTGGTTTGCATTAATGCCGCTAAATGGCTTGGGATTTTGCCCACTTTGGTTGGACGAATTCCATTCGCATCAACTAAACACGCCACTTCTACACAACAATCCTCAGGCAAATTAGTAATTAAATGTTGATTTTTCACATTGCCATAAATGACACTAGGTTGTCCTGTCCAAATGGAATTGATAATCGTGCTTGCATATTCTCGAGATTCTGGCATATCAATCCGATCTGCTGTTTGATACATCTTGAGATCTTGTTGCCAATTTTCCATTTGTTCAATGCAACGCTTAGGATATTCATCAAGAGGAACTTGATAACGTTCTAATAAATCAGGGCGATGAGGCTTGATAAAATAAGGGGTATATTCGGCAAAATGTTCAGAGGATTCAGTAACGAAATACCCCAATTTTTTCAGCATTTCATAACGAATTAAGTTGTTGCAACGAGGATTGTTGTCCATTCTTGGTTTAGGTGCTTTGCCTTGTGCGAAAGCGTCTAAAAGATCAGGGTAAATATTTTGGTATTCACCATTACTAAGGCGTTTTTCAAGGCTCAAATAAAATGCCATATGATTAATACCAGCACAAACATAGCGTAGTTCTTGGGGATCAAGATCTAAATCTCGAGCAAGTTCTTCAGCAGTTCCCTGTACAGAATGACATAAGCCAACCTGCTTTATTTGTGGATATTTTGCGTAAATTGCCCATGTATTCATTGCCATAGGGTTCACATAATTAAGTAATGTCGCATTTGGGCAAACGGCGAGCATATCTTCACATATTTTCCAAAGATGTGGAATTGTGCGTAATGCTCGCATAATACCGCCAACCCCAAGGGTATCCCCAATGGTTTGCTCTAAACCATATTTTTTACAAATACGAAAATCAGTAACGGTACAGGGTTCATAGCCACCAATTTGAAAAGCAACTATCACAAAATCAGCCTGTTGCAAGGCTTCACGTTGATTATCGTAACAGCATATTTTGCCCGTTGCTCCAGTGGAATGCATCAATTTTTCAATGACTAAATGAGATTGTTGTAGTCGTATGGGATCAATATCCATTAATGCTATTTCAGCTTGTTTTAATGCTGGTTTATGAAAGACATCATTAAGAATATGTTTGACAAAAACGGTAGATCCTGCGCCGATAAAGGTAATTTTAGGGGCTGACATAGTTTTCTCCTTATATTCATCTAAGAAAGGTTAATAGGATAATGCCATAGACTCCAAAAGAAATATTTACTAAATTTATGTAAAATATTCCTGAAAACTTAGTTTATGTGATATGGTTGGAAAAATCAGAGTTTTTAGGAATTTTTTGCAAAAAAATATCATAGTGTAAAATAAATTATTTATGTTGAGGAAAATGATGTTAAAGAAAAAAACACGAACAGAAAACGTTAGTGCAGAACAGATTAGCCCTCTATCACTTTATGCCGAGAGTTTACCTTTACATATTGATTTGCAACAACCGCCAGAGGCAATGCCAGCTTATCATTGGCATGGGCAAATTGAGATAAATATTCCTTTTGATGATAAGGTAGAATATATTTTTAATGGTCATAATATTGAATTAAAAGCGAATCATATTACTTTATTTTGGGCAACGATTCCTCATCGTTTGGTTGAGCGTTATCGTTGTCAAAATATGGCTGTATTGGATATTCCGATTCAACAATTTTTAGCTTGGACATTGCCAAAAGAATTTATTAATCAAATTACTTACGGGCAGGTTATTCAATCAAAGCAAGCAAACTTAGTTAGTTTATTTGAAATTAAACGTTGGCTTGTTGAATTAAAACTTCCGCAAATGAGTCGTCATCAGTTAGTTTGTGATGAAGTACAATTAATGGTAAGGCGTATGGCATTAGATGGTTGGCAAACATTATTGAATAATAAAACACTTTGTTTAAATACAACGGGTGCTTCTCGCCATACTCAACATTATGTGAATGTGATGCTTTCCTACATTGCTAAACATTATAATCAATCTTTAACCGTAGAGCAGGTAGCAAGTGCTGTGGGATTAAACGCAAATTATGCCATGAGTTTATTTCAAGCGGTAATGAAATTGACGATAAAACAATATATTACCAGTATGCGGATTAATCATGCTAAGGCATTATTAAGCGATACAGAACGTTCTATTTCTGATATTTCTAGTACAGCAGGTTTTAGCTCGTTGAGCCGATTTTATGATAATTTTCAAAAAATGGTGGGTATTTCTCCTAAACAATATCGTAAATTAATTCGTTCTAATGAACGTTGGAGCGTCAATGGAATTAAGCCAACACAATTTAACGAGAAAGGGGCGAGTGATGGACATCATTTACTTTCTCATTATGCGAAAGAAATTGATTAATAGATAAAGTGCGGTCAGTTTTTAATTTATTTTTTACAAGGCTTGCTATTTGGTATGAAATGTGTATAATACCGCCCATATTTCTTTCGGACGCGGGGTGGAGCAGCTTGGTAGCTCGTCGGGCTCATAACCCGAAGGTCGTTGGTTCAAATCCAGCCCCCGCAACCACTTTTAAATAAGAATAGCCCAAGTGGGCTTTTTTTATGTGTAGTCGTTTCAATTTAAAATAAGACAAGGCGGCATGCCGAAGATAGTACGGCGAGGCGTGCCAACACAGTATTATTTTAAAGTGGAACGACTATAACAATTTGGCAACAATAAAGTGGGCGATAAGCCCTTTTTTTATATCTGAAAATTGGAGGCTGTGTTGGCAACCCTAGAACAAAATTTACAAGAGTTATTAACGCCCAGTGTTGAAGACTTAGGTTTTGAATTAGTCGGTATTGAATGTCAGCGTATGGGACGTTATTTAACCGTTAGATTATTTATTGATAAAGAGGGCGGTGTTACCATTGATGATTGTGCCGATGTTAGTCGTCAGGTCAGTGCAGTGCTAGATGTAGAAGATCCTATTGCAGATAAATACAATCTTGAAGTGTCTTCCCCGGGGTTAGATCGTCCCTTGTTTACGTTGGCACATTTTCAACGTTTTGTGGGGCAAGAGGTATTAATTCATTTGCGTATTGCTATGGGTGATCGCCGTAAATGGCAGGGAATATTACAAGCCGTTGAAGGTGATACGATTACCTTATTGGTAGAAGGGCAAGAACAGCATTTTATTTTTAGTAATATCCAAAAAGCCAATATTGTGCCTAAATTTTAATTGAGATTTTATCTGTTTAACAGAGGTAAAAAGACTATGAGTAAAGAGATTTTATTAGCCGCTGAAGCGGTATCAAACGAGAAATTATTACCGCGTGAGAAAATTTTTGAAGCCTTAGAAAGTGCTTTAGCCATTTCTACTAAAAAGAAGTATGAGCAAGAAATTGACGTTCGGGTTGTGATTGATAAGAAAACGGGAGAATTTGATACATTTCGCCGTTGGTTAGTGGTAGAGGAAGTACATAATCCAACAAAGGAAATTACCTTAGAAGCGGCACAATTTGATAATCCTAATGTGCAAGTGGGCGATTATGTTGAAGATCAAATTGATTCTATTGCCTTTGATCGTATTACCATGCAAACAGCACGTCAGGTTATTAGTAGCAAAATTCGTGAAGCTGAACGCAATAAAATTGTTGAGCAATTCCGTTCGCAAGAAGGGGAATTGATTATTGGTACAGTTAAAAAAGTCAGTCGTGATAATGTGGTGCTAGATTTGGGTAATCAAGCAGAAGCGGTTATTTTGCGTGAAGACTTATTACCGAGAGAGAATTTCCGTCCGGGTGATCGTGTGCGTGGTGTTCTATATAGAGTTAGCCCTGAATCAAAAGGTGCACAACTATTTGTTACCCGCTCTAAACCTGAAATGTTAATAGAGCTTTTCCGTTTAGAAGTGCCAGAAATTGGCGAGGAATTGATTGAAATTCGTGGTGCAGCAAGGGATCCGGGTTCAAGAGCTAAAATTGCAGTGAAAAGCAATGATAAACGTATTGATCCTGTTGGTGCTTGCGTGGGAATGCGTGGTTCTCGTGTACAAGCCATTACTAATGAGTTAGGTGGCGAACGTGTGGATATTGTATTATGGGACGATAATCCTGCTCAGTTTGTGATTAATGCTATGGCACCTGCTGATGTCAGTTCTATTGTGGTTGATGAAGATAGCCATTCAATGGATATTGCGGTAGAAGAAGAGGCGTTAGCACAAGCCATTGGACGTAACGGGCAAAATGTACGTTTAGCGACTCAATTAACGGGGTGGACATTGAATGTGATGACCAGCCAAGAATTGAAAAATAAGCATCAAGCAGAAAGCCGTAAATCAGTGGATTTATTTGTAGAACATTTAGAAATTGATGAAGAGTTTGCTGAATTATTAGTTGAAGAGGGCTTCACTAGCTTAGAACAGCTTGCTTATATTCCAGTAGAGGAATTATTAGATATTGAAGATTTAGATGAGGAGTTAGCTGAAGAATTGCGTACTAGAGCGAAAAACGCATTAACTACCATTGCCTTAGCTGAACAGGAAGTATTATCGCAAGCAAACGCAGAAGAAGCCTTACTAAATTTAGCAGGTATGAATAGACACCTCGCTGTTAAATTAGCAAGTAAAAATATTACCACCTTGGAAGAATTGGCTGAACAAAGTGTTGATGATTTAGCGGATATTGAGGAGCTAAGTGAAGAACAAGCGGCAGAGCTAATTATGGCTGCTCGTCAAATTTGTTGGTTTGGAAACGAAGCGTAGGGGATTGAATAAGTTATGAGTGATAAAAAAATAACCCAGCTGGCAGAGGAAATTCATACGCCAGTTGAACAATTATTAAAACAGTTCGCTGATGCAGGAATCCAAAAAACTGCAGATTCAGAGGTTACTGCTGATGAAGAAGCGAAGTTATTGGCTGCTTTGAGTGGGAAAAAAACAACAACACCGAAAAAATTAACTTTACAACGTAAGCAACGTAGCACATTAAAAGTACAAGGGGCTACGGGTAAGAGTAAAGAAGTGCAAGTTGAAGTGCGTAAAAAACGGGTTGTTAATACTAAAGCGGCAGAAGAAGAAAAAGCACGTCTGGAAGCAGAGGCAAAAGCTAAACAAGAAGCAGAACAACGGGCTAAAGAAGAAGCGAAACGTCAAGCTGAGGCTAAAGCTAAATTAGAGGCTGAGAAAGCGGCGGAAGAATTGGCGAAACAGCAGGCAAAAGAAAAAGCAGAGCAGGCGAAAAAAACACAAGCTAAGCAAGAGAAAGTGGCTAAAGCAGAGGCGAAACCACAGGATCAAGCTAAGCAAAAACGTAAAGAAGAAGAGGCTGAATTACGCCGTAAAGCAGATGAGTTAGCTCGTCAGAAAATGGAAGAGCAAGCTCGTAAAGCGGCGGAAGATGCAAAACGTTATGCAGATTTTGCTGATGATAATAGTCAAGATAATGATGATGACTACGCAGACTATAATCTTACTTCAAGCTATGCCTTAGAGGCAGAAAATGAAGAGCAACGCCGTAATGAAAGTCGTGGGCGTGGTAAGAAAGTGGTTAAAGCGAAAAAAGGTGGGCGCGAAGACGAAAGTGGAAATAAAAATGAGCGTGAAGCCAATCGCCGTAATCATAAAGATCATCGAGCTAAAGGTAAGCATGGTAAAAAAGGTTCTGCATTACAACAAGCTTTCACAAAACCTGTACAAAGTGTAAAAAATGATGTGGTCATTGGCGAAACTATTACTGTAGCAGAATTAGCCAATAAAATGGCAGTGAAAGCCACAGAAATCATTAAGACTATGATGAAAATGGGCGAAATGGTAACCATTAACCAAGTGATCGATCAAGAAACCGCACAGGTTGTAGCGGAAGAAATGGGGCATAAAGTCATTGTTCGTAAGGAAAATGAATTAGAAGAAGCCTTAATGAGTGATCGTGATACCAATGCTGAATTGGTTACACGTGCACCAGTGGTTACCATTATGGGACACGTTGACCATGGTAAAACCTCATTGCTTGATTATATTCGTAAAGCAAAAGTGGCCGCAGGCGAAGCGGGGGGGATTACGCAGCATATTGGTGCTTATCATGTGGAAACCGATGATGGTAAGATGATTACTTTCTTGGATACACCGGGACATGCAGCGTTTACTTCTATGCGCGCTCGTGGTGCGAAAGCGACTGATATTGTGGTGCTTGTAGTGGCGGCTGATGACGGTGTAATGCCACAAACCATTGAAGCTATTCAACACGCTAAAGCTGCAGGTGTACCGATTGTGGTTGCAGTGAATAAAATTGATAAGCCAGAGGCAAATCCAGAGCGAGTAGAAACGGAATTATTGCAACATGATGTGGTCGCCGAGAAATTTGGTGGTGATACCCAATTTGTGTATGTTTCTGCGAAAAAAGGAACTGGGGTTGATGATTTATTAGAGGCGATTTTATTGCAATCTGAAGTGCTAGAATTAACCGCTGTTAAAGAGGGTATGGCAAGTGGGGTTGTGATTGAATCTTACCTAGATAAAGGACGAGGCCCAGTAGCAACGATTCTTGTACAATCAGGTACATTAAATCGTGGAGATATTGTACTTTGTGGGTTTGAATATGGTCGTGTGCGTGCTATGCGTGATGAAAACGGTAAAGATATTCAAGCCGCAGGGCCTTCTATTCCTGTTGAAGTGCTAGGCTTATCAGGCGTTCCTGCTGCTGGTGATGAAGCGACAGTGGTGCGTGATGAGAAAAAAGCTCGTGAGGTTGCGTTATATCGTCAAGGCAAATTCCGTGAAGTGAAATTAGCTCGTCAGCAAAAAGCGAAACTTGAGAATATGTTTAGCAATATGACGGAAGGCGATGTTGCTGAATTAAATGTGATTGTTAAAGCTGATGTACAGGGGTCTGTGGAGGCGATTGTACAAGCCTTACAAGAACTTTCTACTTCTGAAGTAAAAGTGAGTGTGGTGGGTTCTGGCGTTGGTGGAATTACCGAAACAGATGCCACATTAGCCGCCGCCTCTAATGCGATTATTCTTGGCTTTAATGTGCGTGCTGATGCTGCTGCTCGTAGAGTGATTGAAAATGAAAATATTGATTTACGTTATTATTCAATCATTTATGAACTATTAAATGAAATTAAAGCGGCAATGAGCGGTATGCTTGCCCCTGAATTTAAACAAGAAATTATTGGGTTGGCAGAAGTGCGTGATGTCTTCCGCTCACCGAAATTCGGTGCGATTGCAGGCTGTATGGTTACCGAAGGGGTAATTAAACGTAATAACCCAATTCGTGTGTTGCGTGATAACGTGGTGATTTTTGAAGGGGAGCTAGAATCATTACGCCGTTTCAAAGATGATGTAAGCGAAGTTCGCAGCGGTATGGAATGTGGTGTTGGCGTGAAAAACTACAATGACGTTAAAGTCGGCGATCAAATCGAAGTCTTTGAAGTGGTTGAAGTACAACGTAGCATTTAATTTATTAGCCGCACTTTAATCAATAAAGACTAAAGTGCGGTGCTTTTTTATTATTTTTATCCTAAGTAAGGAGAATAAACATGGCGAGAGAATTTAAACGTTCTGAGCGTGTTGCTCAGGAATTACAAAAAGAAATCGCAGTGATTTTACAACGCGAAGTGAAAGATCCTCGTATTGGTATGGTTACGGTATCTGATGTTGAAGTGTCTAGCGATTTAGCTTATGCAAAAGTGTTTGTTACTTTCTTATTTGATGAAGATCAGCAAGCGGTACAAGATGGCTTGAAAGCCCTAACAAAAGCAGCACCTTATGTGCGTAGCCTATTAGCAAAAGCTATGCGTTTACGCATTGTGCCTGAATTACGTTTTATTTATGATAACTCTCTGATTGAAGGAATGAAAATGTCCAATTTGGTAAGCCAAGTAGTGCGTGAAGATAAACAGCGTCATCAAGAGGAAGAATAGTGGCTAGACCAAGTAAGCGAGGGCGAGATCTTGATGGGATTTTTCTATTAGATAAACCACAAGGTATGAGTTCTAATGACATTATGCAAAAAGTAAAGCGTTTGTTTCAAGCGAACAAAGCAGGGCATACAGGTGCATTAGATCCTTTGGCAACAGGAATGTTGCCCATTTGTTTTGGTGAGGCAACTAAATTTAGCCAGTTTTTACTTGATGCGGATAAAGGTTACTTAGTAACCGCTAAACTTGGCGAACGTACTGACACGTCCGATGCGGAGGGAAAGGTGGTGGAAATTCGCCCCGTAGCAGTAAATTTATCCCAAATTTTGACCGCACTTGAGCAATTTCGTGGCGAGATAAAACAAGTACCAACCATGTTTTCAGCCTTGAAGCATCAAGGTAAACCTTTGTATGAATATGCTAGAGCAGGGATTATCATTGAGCGAGAAGCTCGCCCTATTCATATTTACGCTTTAGAATTGGTGGATTACCAAGCTCCTTATTTGACTTTATCAGTACATTGTTCAAAAGGTACTTATGTTCGCACCTTAGTTGATGATCTGGGCGAATATTTGGGCTGTGGAGCCCATGTTACTCAGTTACGCCGTACTGCCGTAGCGGATTATCCTAGTCAGGCAATGTTAAGTTGGCAGGACTTACAACAAATGGCAACAGAAAAGCCATTAACTGAGCTAGATAAGTATTTATTACCCATAGATACTGCTGTCGCCAGTTTGCCAGCTTTACAGCTTGATGAACAACAAAGCAAAGCCATTGGCTTTGGGCAACGGATAAAATTTGATAATCCTCAACGGTTACAAGGGCAAGTGAGATTGTTTGCACAAGCTAGCCAGCAATTTCTTGGCATAGCCACCATTGATCAATACAACGTTATTCGTCCACAACGTTTAGTGAAAGTAAGGATATAGTATCATTTTAAAGTGGAACGACTATAAATTAGCCCCAAATTGGGGCTAAAATTAATTAAGGTTTTCTGGCTAATAATGTGGCAAATTTCATTTTGATGCGATTACCTTGTTCATCGGTCTTATGTAATTCGCCCATATTTTCATTATATTTAACCAATTCCCAATCCTGATAATAATTTTTCAATTCATTTTCTGCAAAGGTAAAGGAAAATGGCAACGGACAAGGCACTTCATCAGTGGACATAGCGGCTACAATCAAATTATAACCACCTGATTTAGTGTGCTGTTGCATATTGGCAATAATGTGAGGAATGGCATTGCGATCTAAGAACATCAATACCACAGTAGAAATAATCACATCGTATTGTTGTTGAATATTGGCACTGTTTATATCATAAAGTGCGGTCTGAATTGCAAGATTTTCTTTTTCAGCGGTTTGCTGTAAAAAAGCAAGGCTGTTTGGATTATGATCCAAAGCAGTAACCTGATGACCAAGTAATGCAAGATACAAGCTATTCCGCCCTTGTCCGCAACCTAAATCTAACACTTGGCTATTAGCCTTAAATAAATCTGTGGCATTTCTTACTTCGGAATGTGTCGCCGTCATATTATATTTTTTACTAAAATAATCCGCTTTTTGGCAATAAAATTCCAAATAACATTGCAAATCATCAGATAACGCCTCAACACGATGCCAAAGCTGAGGTTCAACAAAAGGCGTATCCTGATCGGCAGTAAAAATATGTTCACTCAAGATATCGCCATCTTCCGTTAATACATAAAACTTTAATTGCCCTTGTAATACAGTAATTTTTCCCCAAGTGCCTACCTTAGTGTTATGTTTTTCTTGAAACATTTTAGGCAAGGTTTGTTTAGTCCAAACAGGCATTTTTTTGTAGCAAATAAGATCTAGGCTCATTGAAAATTTCCTCACATAAATACTTGACTGTAATACTAGGTTATTATGTTTGGATTTTCAACGGAAAAAGGGCAGTTAGTTTGAGAATGTTTGATTTTGATCAATAGAAATGCGGATTAATTGTGAAAATAGATAGCAAAATAAGCAAAATCATAGCAAAAATAATTTAAAAACTTACCGCACTTGAAACAAGCACAAAATCATTTATTGACTTATCCGCTTAGCCTACTATTATTGAGCAACTTAGGTTGAAGTTGAGGGAAAACGATGTCATTACAATTTAATTCTGTGGCGATGTTATTGGTGGTGTTAATTGTCTTAGGAATATTAAGCCATAATTCGCCGATTACTATTGCTGCCGCGGTTTTGTTGATTATGCAACAAACTTTGTTGTCAAAATATGTGGATGTGGTTGAAAAATATGGGTTAAAAATTGGTATTATTATTTTAACTATTGGCGTGTTAGCCCCCATTGTGTCTGGCAAAATCCAAATTAATAGCTTGGCACAATTTATAAATCTAAAAATGATATTAGCCGTTCTAGTGGGGATTTTTGTGGCTTGGCTTGGTGGGCGAGGGGTGTCTGTGATGACTCATCACCCAACTATTGTAACAGGATTAATTGTTGGCACAATTATTGGCGTTGCCTTACTCGGCGGTATTCCTGTTGGGCCTTTAATTGCCGCTGGGATTTTATCGTTATTTATTGGTAAAGCGTAATGAGCAGAGAAAGATTTAATCAATTACAACAATTATTGGCAAAATTAAACGCTAATCCACTAATGAATGTGGATTTTCGCCGTCTTTTGGCACGCATTCGTGCGGTGCAGAAAATCCGTCAAGTAGAAAAGCAACAACAGCTTGCTCAAGAAATTGAACAAGGTATTGAGCAAGCCAAAGTGCGGTTAGAAATGCGAAAAGTTTTAACCCCTCAAGTTACTTATCCTGATTTGCCTGTTAGTGCAAGACGTGAAGAAATACTACAACAAATTAAACAGCATCAAGTCGTAGTAATTGCTGGCGAAACAGGCTCGGGAAAAACGACCCAATTACCCAAAATGTGCCTTGAGCTTGGTTTAGGGCAAAAGGGAATGATTGGGCATACCCAACCTCGCCGTATTGCGGCACGTTCGGTGGCAACGCGTATTGCGGAAGAATTGCAAACGGAACTCGGCACAACCGTAGGTTATAAGGTGCGTTTTAATGATCACATTAGCGAAAATACCCAAATAAAATTAATGACTGATGGGATTTTATTGGCAGAGATCCAGCAAGATCGTTATCTTAATCAATATGATACGTTAATCATTGATGAGGCACATGAACGTAGTTTAAATAATGATTTTATTTTAGGCTATCTCAAGCAATTATTACCACGCCGTCCTGATTTAAAAGTTATTATCACTTCTGCCACCATTGACGTAGAGCGTTTTTCTAAGCATTTTGATAATGCCCCCATTATTGAGGTTTCGGGACGGACTTACCCTGTGGAAGTGCGTTATCGTCCTTTAATTGAGAATGAAGAGCAAGATCAGTTGCAAGGGATTTTATCTGCCATTGAGGAACTGCAACAGGAAGGCAAGGGCGATATTCTTATTTTTATGAGTGGTGAGCGAGAAATTCGTGATACAGCGGAGGCACTTGAAAAGCAAAATTTCCCTTTGACCGAAATTTTACCGCTATTTGCTCGTTTATCTGCCCAAGAGCAAAATCGTATTTTTCAACCTACTAACTTAAATCGCATTGTGTTAGCCACCAATGTGGCGGAAACCTCTTTAACTATTCCCAATATAAAATATGTGATTGATCCCGGTATGGCGAGAATTTCACGTTATAGTTATCGCACCAAGGTACAACGTTTACCCATTGAGCCTATTTCGCAAGCCTCGGCTAATCAGCGTAAAGGGCGTTGTGGACGGGTGTCAGAGGGAATTTGTATTCGCTTATATTCTGAGCAAGACTTTAATGCACGCCCAGAATTTACTGATCCAGAAATTTTACGCACCAATCTTGCCTCGGTTATTTTGCAAATGACGGCTTTGGGGTTTGAGGATATTGAGGCATTTCCTTTTGTTGATGCTCCCGATAAGCGTCATATTCAAGACGGATTGCGTTTACTAGAGGAGTTAGAGGCGATAAAAATGGTTAAACATCGTCGCCAATTAACGCCGATTGGACGTCAAATTGCACAACTTCCTGTGGATCCACGTTTGGCAAAAATGCTCGTCAGTGCGGTACAATTTGGTTGTTTACAGGAAATTATGATCATTGTGTCCGCCTTATCTATCCAAGATCCACGTGAACGCCCACAGGAAAAGCAACAATCCGCCGAGGATAAACATCGCCGTTTTGTTGATAAAAAATCTGATTTTCTTGCGTTTGTGAATTTATGGAAATATTTACAGCAACAGCAAAAAGCCATCAGTAAAAACCAATTTCGCCGTTTATGCCAAAAAGATTATCTTAATTATTTACGCGTACGAGAATGGCAAGATATTTATCAGCAAATCCGTTTAACAGTGCGAGAAATGGGCTTGCCGATTAATTCAACTGAAGCGAAATATGAACAAATTCATACCGCACTTTTAACAGGTTTATTGAGCCATATTGGACAGAAAGAACAAGAAAAAGCCCAATATTTAGGAGCAAGAAATGCCCATTTTGCAATTTTTCCAAATTCTGTGTTATTTAAATCACAGCCTAAATGGCTAATGGCTGCGGAATTGGTGGAAACTTCAAAATTATGGGGACGAATGCTTGCACAAATTGAGCCTGAATGGATTGAGCCATTAGCTCCCCATTTAATCAAAAAATCCTATGCTGAACCTTATTGGTCAAAAACAAAAGGTGCGGTGATGGCTAAGGAAAAAGTTACCCTTTATGGTGTCCCTATTGTGGTTAATCGCCCTGTTA
The DNA here is from genome assembly GCF_029783845.1 of Volucribacter amazonae. NCBI lineage: Bacteria > Pseudomonadati > Pseudomonadota > Gammaproteobacteria > Pasteurellales > Pasteurellaceae > Volucribacter > Volucribacter amazonae. The sequence goes on from NZ_LWID01000001.1 coordinate 2,518,578, forward strand.
ATTATGGTAAGATTGATCCTGTGCTAAGCCGAGAAATTTTTATTCAATCGGCGTTAATTGAAGGAAATTGGCATACAAAGCATCGGTTTTTCATACAAAATCAGCGTTTGATCCGAGAAGTCGAGGATTTAGAGCATAAATCTCGACGGCGAGATATTTTGGTTGATGAAAAAACCTTATTTGATTTTTACGATCAGCGTATTGGTAGCGAAGTTGTATCACAGCGACACTTTGATAGTTGGTGGAAAAAAGTAGGGGCTGAGCAGCCTGATTTGCTCAATTTTGAAAAATCTTTTTTAACCAAACAAAATGGCACACAAGTAAGTGAATTAGATTTTCCTAATTTTTGGTATCAAGGCAATATCAAGTTGAAATTAACTTATCAATTTGAGCCTGGCACAGAGGCGGACGGTGTAACCGTACATATTCCGTTACCCTTGCTTAATCAAATAGAGAATATGGGCTTTGATTGGCAAATCCCGGGATTACGCCAAGAATTGGTGGTGGCATTAATTAAATCTTTACCTAAGTCGTTACGCCGTAACTTTGTACCTGCACCAAATTATGCCGAGGCATTTTTAGCAAGGGTAACGGACTTACAACAACCCTTATTACAAAGTTTAAGTGAGCAATTTCGGCGTATGACAGGGGTAAGTGTAGAAAGTGAAGATTGGAATTGGCAACAATTACCTCATCATCTCAAAATGAATTTTAGAGTTATTGATGATAAAGGGCGCAAAATTGCGGAAAGCACTGATTTAGATCAACTAAAGTTTGAGTTAAAACAACAAGTACAACAAAGTATTGCGGCAGTGGCAGACGATGATATTGAGCAATCGGGCTTACATATTTGGAGCTTTGCTCAGTTACCTCAATATTACGAACAAAAAAAACGCGGTTTTTCTATCAAGGCTTATCCCGCCTTAGTAGATGAAAAAAATGCCGTAGGAATTAAGCTGTTTGAAACCGAATATGAACAGCAAATTGCTATGCAACAAGGGCTAAGACGGTTATTGTTACTTAATGTCCCCTCGCCAATTAAATATTTACACGAAAAATTGCCAAATAAAGCCAAATTAGGCTTATATTTTACACCCTTTGGCTCAGTATTGGCGTTGATTGATGATTGTATTGCTTGTGCAGTGGATAAATTGATAAATGATTTTGGCGGTTTAGTTTGGAACGAACAACAATTTGAGCAATTACGCCATTTTATTCGTGAGAATTTAAACCAAACTACCATTGACATAGCCCAACAAGTGGAACAAATTCTTACCACCAGTTTTCAGTTAAATAAACGACTAAAAGGCAAAATGGATTTTACGCAGGCATTTGCCTTGGCGGATATGAAACAGCAACTGCAAGGCTTAATTTACCCTGATTTTGTAGCAAAAACAGGCTATGAGCGTTTAGCGGATTTACAGCGTTATTTAACAGCGATAGATAAACGCATGGATAAATTAGCCCAAGATATTAATCGGGATCGTGCCGCAATGTTACGTGTGGAGCAAGTCAGCGAGACTTATCAACAGTTATTAAATAAATTACCTAAAGCCAAACCCCTTAGTCCGCAGGTACAAGAAATTCCTTATATGATTGAGGAGCTGAGAGTGAGCTTATTTGCTCAACAACTTGGCACCAAATATCCAATCTCAGATAAACGAATTATAAATTTGATTAAGAGTTTGGGGTAGGGGATTGTACCGATTTTTTATTATAGTCGTCCCTCTTTAAAATAATGCAGTGTTGGCAGGTCTCGCGGTACTCTTTTATCTTCAGCGTACCGCCTTGTATTCATAAATTGAGATGACTATTAAGACACATTTATAAAAAAATCGTAAAACTGACCGCACTTTACTCAATAGAATTTTTTATGAGGCTGTATTAGATTAAAGTTATGATAGACATCAAAAATGAATATAACTCCTTGTAAATTAAAAGGAAAAACTGCTAAAGCTCCTTGAGTTTTTGGTTTTTGAAGTAACGGCAAGAGCAGCTGCTGAGCTATTAAGAATAAATCCTAATTCTTCAGCACTTTTTTACTGTAAAAATTTACCAAGTGATTTGCTATCATCTTGCTCTACAAGTTCATGACGTTTTTGAGGGCGGAGTTGGCCAAGATAAACGTTAGTAAAGAAAGGAAAACGAGGGCTGGGGAGGCAGAGAAAATCGCTGTTTTCGGTATGCTAAAACGCCAAGGTAAGGTTTATACCATTGTAGTTGAAAATACACAGACGAAAACTTGACTTCCTGTTATTAAACGAAAAATTCAGCCAGATAGCATGGTATATACGGATTATTATCGCAGTGATGATGTTCTTGATGTGAGTGAGTTTAAACATTATCGGATTAATCATCAAAGCCATTTTGCGGTAAAGAAAAATCACATCAATGGCATTGACCGAAAATTCTTTCCTTTATTCTTGAAAGAATGCGAGTTTCGGTTTAACTTTGGGACACCTTCTGAGCAACTTAAAATCTTGCGAAAATGCGGTGAAATTTAGGGCTTATCTGATACAGCCCCAATTTTTTCTTAAATGGCCTGATTTTCTGTCCTTTGATTACCTAAAAGTTACTAGCCATAACCGTTGTTAAATAAAATGTTAAACAAGCTATAATATGCTGTTAAATTATTGTTTTTTAATATTATTTTTTATTTCTTTTCGTATCAATCTTGTCTTGTTTATGCTATGATCGTCCTGTCCGTTTAGAGGTAAAAAACGTCCTATCATGCCTTTGATAGTTTGATTGTAGCTAACCGTATTTTGAGATTTATATGTTTGAGCATAATTATTATTGGCAAACTGTCGCAATAAGCGATACAAGTAAAATTGAGCAAATTAAAGTCTTTTTACAACAAAACCAGTTAGATCTGGATTCACAAATTGAATATTTTATCGTTTTTTATCGTACTGAAGATCACCAAATCATTGCCTGTGGTGGCATTGCCCCTAATATTATTAAATGTGTTGCTGTTTCCCCAGATTATCGAGGGCAAGGTATCAGCTTACAGCTTGCTACCGAATTGATTAATTTTGCCACTGAATTAGGTTATTTCCGTTTATTCCTTTATACCAAACCAGAAAATGAAGCCTTATTTGCACGATGTGGTTTTCATACCATTTCTACGGCTTATCCTCATATGGTGTTAATGGAAAATAGTGCGGTGCGTTTAAAAAAATATTGTGAAAAATTAGCGCAATATCGTCAACCGGGCGAAAAAATAGGTTCCATTGTAATGAATGCCAATCCTTTTACTTTGGGACACCGTTACTTGATTGAACAGGCACTTAAGCAATGTGATTATTTACATTTATTTTTAGTTGAAGAAGACGCTTCTAAATATAGTTATACGGAAAGATTTACCTTAGTTAAACAGGGGATAGCTGATTTAGTGGATAAAGTCAGTTTATATCCGAGTTCAAGTTATATTATTTCTCGTGCAACATTTCCAAGTTACTTTTTGAAAGATAAAGGTTTAATTGATGATTGTTTTATGGAAATTGATCTCAAATTATTCCGTTGTCATATTGCCCCTGCGTTAGGCATAACTCATCGTTTTGTTGGCACAGAACCGAATTGTCCTGTTACCTCATTATATAACCAAAATATGTCCTATTGGTTACAACAAGCCGATATGAAAGCCCCTTCTATTAAGGTGGTTGAAATTCAAAGAAAAACCTATCAAGGCGAACCAATTTCAGCATCAAAAGTAAGGTTATTGGTACAGCAAAAAAACTGGTCAGCATTAACCCATTATGTGCCTACTAGCACTTTAGCGTTATTAGAGGCGAATAATGGCATCAAACCTAATCATTAATACATAAGAGGATTAGGGAAGTGCGGTCATTTTTACAAAAATTTTTAGTATTAAACCTTAGGGTTAAGGAGAAAAAATGCAAATTACGAAGATAGCCGTGGCGGGAACATTGGAATCTAGTGATGTTTTGGTTCGTGTTGCTCCTCATGATGACATTGATATTGAACTGAATAGCTCGGTAATAGAACAATTCGGTGATGATATTTTAAATACGGTGCATGCCGTATTAAAACAATTAGATGTTCAGGCAGTGCAATTGATTATTGAGGATAAAGGGGCGTTGGATTGTGTCTTGAGAGCAAGACTTAAAGCTGCGTTATTGCGTGCCACAGATGAAGCGGTGAATTGGGAGAACGTACTATGAAATTAAGAAGAAGTATGCTGTTTGTGCCGGGATCAAATGCAGCAATGGTGAGTAATAGTTTTATTTATAAACCTGATTCTATTATGTTTGATTTAGAAGACTCGGTAGCATTAAAGGAAAAAGACAGTGCCAGAATGTTGGTTGCACAGGCTTTACAACACCCTTTTTATCAAGAAATTGAAACGGTTGTGCGGGTTAATCCTTTAGAGTCCGAATTTGGGTTAGCGGATTTAAATGCCGTTGTAAGAGCGGGAACAGATATTGTTCGTTTACCGAAAACCGACACTGCTCAAGATGTGATTGCGATGGATAATGCCATTACTGAAATTGAAAAGCAATGTGGTCGGGAAGTAGGGAGTACCAAATTATTAGCCGCTATTGAGTCCGCTTTAGGGATTACGCAAGTGAATGATATTGCCAAATCCTCCCCTCGTTTAATGGGTATCGCTTTGGGGGCTGAGGACTATGTGCGTAATCTCAGAACTGAGCGTTCCCCAGAAGGCATTGAGCTATTATTTGCCCGTTGCAGTATTTTGCAAGCCGCCAGAGCTAATGGCTTAATGGCATTTGATACAGTTTATTCTAATGCTGATAACGAAGAAGGTTTCTTACAAGAAGCCAGCTTAATTAAACAATTAGGTTTTGATGGTAAATCTTTAATTAATCCTCGCCAGATTGAATTAATCCATAATTTATATGCCCCAACGCAAAAAGACGTTGATTTTGCTCAGCGTGTTATTGAGGCGGCAGCAGAGGCAGAAAAAGCGGGCAGTGGTGTTGTGTCATTAAATGGAAAAATGGTGGATTCGCCGATCATTGAACGTGCGAAATTAGTATTACAACGTGCGGAACTTTCTGGCATAAGAGAAGAATAAGGGGATAATGATGGATAATAGACAACAACGGGTCAATGCAATTTGCCAACAACATAAGGATTATCAACAATATCAACAAATTGCGAAAGTAGAATCCTTGGCAAAAAATCATAAAGACAGAAAATTATGTGATTCTTTAGAACAAGCTATTCGTCGTAGTGGTTTACAAGACGGTATGACTATTTCGTTTCACCATGCTTTCCGAGCAGGGGACTTTGTGGTTAATTTGGTGGTGGATAAACTGGCTGAAATGGGATTTAAGAATTTAGTTTTAGCCTCAAGTTCTTTAACGGATATTCATGCCCCTTTAGTACAACATATTAAAAATGGGGTAATTCGTAAGATTTATAGTTCTGGTTTACGTGGCGAATTAGCGGATAGAATTTCTGAAGGTTTAATGGACGAGCCAGCAACAATTCATTCCCATGGTGGGCGAGTGCATTTAATTAAAAGCGGTGAACTCAAGATTGATGTGGCATTTTTAGGCGTACCGAGTTGTGATGATTTTGGTAATGCCAATGGTTATAGTGGTAAAAATGTTTGTGGTTCATTGGGATATGCACGTGTTGATGCGGAATTTGCTGATAAAGTGGTGTTATTAACAGAGGAAATTGTCGCTTATCCGCATCACCCAATCAGTATTGCACAGGATCAAGTGGATTTAATTGTAAAAGTTGAGCAAGTTGGCGATCCAAAGAAAATTGGTGGCGGAGCCACAAGAATGACCAAAAATCCTCGTGAGTTGTTGATAGCACGTAAAACAGCGGAAGTGATTTTTGCCAGTGGTTATTTTAAAGATGGCTTTTCTATGCAAACAGGAAGTGGCGGTGCTTCTTTGGCGGTAACCCGTTTTCTTGAAGATAAAATGCGTAAGCAAAATATTAAAGCTGATTTTGCCTTAGGGGGGATTACTGCCAGTATGGTTGCATTGCACGAGGCAGGTTTAATTAAGAAATTGCTTGATGTGCAAAGTTTTGATAAGGCAGCGGCAGAATCTTTGGCTCGTAATCCAAATCATATTGAGGTAAGTGCAAATCAATATGCTAATTATAGCTCTAAAGGGGCTTCTGTTGAGCGATTAGATATTGTGATTTTAAGTGCTTTAGAAATTGATACGCAATTTAATGTTAATGTCTTGACTGGCTCAAATGGGGTTATTCGTGGGGCATCGGGTGGGCATTGTGATACCGCCGCAAGTGCGCAATTAGCCATTATTGTTGCCCCATTGGTACGAGGAAGAATTCCAACGGTGGTTGAGAATGTTTTAACTTGCGTTACGCCGGGCGAAAATATTGATATTTTGGTTACAGATCATGGTGTCGCAGTCAATCCTAAGCGTCCTGATTTAATCAAAACCTTAACAGAAAAAGGTATTCAATTATTTACTATTGAACAATTATGTGAACGTGCATATCAATTAACAGGCAAGCCGAAACCGATTGAATTTACAAATAAACCTGTGGCGGTCGTGCGTTATCGTGATGGTTCAGTGATTGATGTGGTTTATCAAGTCAAACAGGCAAACACTGATGTTTAATGTTGGTCAATTTTTGCCTGACTTTTCTCTAGCGGGAAAGGCTATCTCGCTAGAGGAATTGCTTGTTGCGAAAGAGCAACGAGCCTTGTTACAACAACAATGCTTAAGTCAATATCATCAATCCTTACTGAGTTTGACTTTATTAGCACCAGGTGCAGTTAAAAAGAATGAATTACTTGATTATGTATTTACTCAAGCATTAACACAACTTGAACAGTTATGGCAAACATTGGCAATTAAGCCTACCGCCTCTTTTATCCGCCCTTTAGATACAGGGCATGAAGCTATTTTTGTACTGGATATTGATGCCACAAGATTAAAACAACAGACGATGGTTTTAGAGCAAAGCTCGCCCCTTGCCCGCCTATGGGATATTGATGTCTTTGATAAAAAAGGGAGGCTACTTAGCCGTTCAGACTTTGATTATTCCCCACGTTGTTGCTTAATTTGCCAAGCTGAAGCGAAACATTGTGCGAGATCCCGTCAACATAGTCTGTCTGATATTTATCAAATTATGCAACAAATTGTTACACAACATTATTTTGCTGATTATGTGGCAAATTTAGTCAATCAAGCCTTATTAACGGAAGCAAGGTTAACACCAAAACCGGGGTTAGTGGATCAAGCTGACAACGGGGCGCATCAAGATATGAATCTTGCTACTTTCTTATTAAGTAGCCAAGCTCTTTATCCGTTTTGGGCAGCCTTTGTTTATCAAGGAATAAAAACCGCTCAACAACCTGTTGCACAAATATTGGCTGAGTTACGTCCTTTAGGATTACAAGCAGAGCAGGCAATGTTCAATGCTACCCAAGGCATCAATACCCATAAAGGCAGTATTTTTGCCTTTGGACTGACGTGTGCTGCATTAGGGCGTTTATTTGTTCAACAACAATCTTTTGATTGGCAAGATGTGTCTTCATTAATTGCACAAATGTGTCAAGGCATTAGTCAAGAATTAGTACAACCTAGCCAATCAGCCACAGCAGGTATCAAGATTTATCAACATTATGGCATAAAAGGAGCGAGGGGAGAGGCAGAGCAAGGCTTTCCATTAGTGCAATATGCTTTATCAGAATTATTACAATCAAAGGATTATGGTGAACAACATGGTTTATTATTGGCATTACTACAACTCTGTGCCAATAATCAAGATACTAATGTTATTCATCGTGCAGGTATGGAGGGATTAAATTGGTTTCGTTCTACCGCGAAACAATTACTTGAACAACAACAGATTATCACAAAGATTGAAGTATTAGAGCAAGCATTGAATACCTTTAATCAACAATGTATTCATCACAATATTAGTCCCGGAGGAAGTGCGGATTTACTCGCACTTTCTTGGTTTATTTATCAATTTTTTTATTTTAATCATTAATCTTACGAGGAAAATATGGCATTAAGTAAATTGCAAAAAGTAGCGATATTAGTGGCAATTCCCATTATTATCGGCTTACTCCCTGCTCCAGATGGTTTACCATTAATTGCGTGGCGATTATTTGGTATTTATTTAGCAACAATAGTGGGGCTAGTCATTAAGCCTTATGGCGAACCTGTCATCTTATTAGCCGCCGTTGCGGCATCTTCTGTGGTGATTGGGAATACCGCAGGGGCAGGCGAGTTGGTAAAAGTTTCACAAACATTAAGCGGTTATCAATCAGGGACAACTTGGTTAATCTTCACCGCTTTTACTTTAAGTTCAGCTTTCGTGATTACAGGGTTAGGTAAACGTATTGCTTATCATATGATTGGCTGGCTAGGGAGTACCACCTTACGTTTAGGCTATGTTACCATGTTCCTAGATTTATTACTTTCGCCCGCAACGCCGTCTAATACCGCAAGAGCAGGGGGAATTATTTTCCCAATCATCAACAGTATTGCAGTGGCATTAGGTTCTACCCCAAATGAAACCCCTAAAAAAGCAGGACGTTATTTATTAATGAATGTTTATATGGTGGTAAAAACAACCAGCTATATCTTTTTAACCGCTATGGCACCGAATGCGTTAGCCTTATCTCTTATGGCACCTATTTTAGGCTTTAACCTAGATTGGATTCATTGGTTCTTAGCCGCTTCTGTACCCGGATTGCTATGCCTATTTTTAATTCCATTGGTCGGTTATATTATTTGCCCGCCAGAATTAAAAGAAGTGGATAATAAAGAAATCGCACGCAAAGGCTTAGAAGAATTAGGGCCAATGAAGTTTCGTGAAAAAGCCCTCATAGTCTTGTTTATTGGTGCCTTATTTTGCTGGATCTTTGCTAATGTATTAAATGTTAATGCGACCACTGTGGCACTAACGGTTATGGTACTATGTATCATATTAAACATTGTTGCTTGGGACGATATTCTAAAAAATAAAGCAGGCTGGAATACCTTAATTTGGTACGGTGGTATTATCGGTATGTCATCAATTTTAGATAAAGCTGGTTTCTTTAAATGGTTAGCCACAACCTTTGAAACCTATCTAAACTTTGATGGTCATGGCAATATCGCATTAATGGTTATCCTCTTTATCAGTGTCGCAGTACGTTACTTGTTTGCCTCTGGTGGTGCTTATGTTGCCGCTATGGTACCTGTCTTTGCCACAGTAGGTAAAGTAGCAGGTGCACCAGTGGAATTACTTGCTTTAGGATTATTATTTACGAATTCCTACGGCGGAAGTGTAACCCATTATGGCGGCGGTCCGGGTCCAATTACCTTTGGAGCAGGCTATAATGATATTAAATCTTGGTGGGCAACAGGTGCAGTAATTGCTTTTGGTAGTTTACTTATCCATTGCACCGTAGGTATATTATGGTGGAAATTCTTAATAGGTGCAGGTTGGTTATAATTTATCATCATTGATTTAACCAATAATCCCTTAATTCCCCTATGCGTTATACGGTAGGGGATTATTTTTATCGTTATTTTGGTATTTTCTAAAGTGCGGTCTGTTTTTAAATTATTTTTCCCAAAAAACGAGAATTTTAATAATGAATTCTGTTCTCTGTTATACCTCCTCTGGAACGGCTATAAAAAATAATTTCAAAATCAACCGCACTTTAATCATTTCCTATCTTTCTAATATATTCTTATTATCCTCTTAAAAGGATAATATTGCATTTATCCCTTTTAAGGGATAAAATCTATTTTACCCTTTATAAAGGATAAGGAAACAAAAAATGGTAGTTACCTCAAGTAAAATGTTAGCTCACATATTACGTGAATTTCGTTATCAAAATCACTTATCTCAAACGGATTTAGCCAAAATTGTAGGTATGAAACAAGCTACAGTGTCAGCATTTGAAAATACCCCTGACAGCACTAAATTAGAAACCTTATTTAAGTTGTTGGCTGGACTTGAATTGGAATTAGTGGTGCAACCTCGTCCAAAGAATATCTCATTATTAACTCAAGATGAGGTAGAGGATATATGGTAAATTCTAATATTTTAACAGTGGCAATGAATGGAATAAAAGTAGGGGAATGGCGAAAATATACGAATGGAGGAACAGAATTTCAATATGATGACACTTGGTTAAGTTTCCCTCGCTGTCGGGCTATTTCATTATCGTTACCGCTTTCCCATACTCCCCATAAAGGAGATGTGGTCTATAATTTCTTTGATAATTTGTTGCCCGATAATGAGCAAATTCGCTCACGAATTCAACAACGTTTTCAAACGATCACCAAGTCTCCCTTTGATTTACTTTCTGCCATAGGGTTAGACTGTGTTGGTGCTATTCAACTTTATCAAGGGGAAAGTCATTTAGTTCAACAAATTCAATCCCAACCGTTAAATGAGAAAGAGATTGAAAATTTATTAAAAAACTACCGCACTTCACCGCTAGGAATGGACGAATTAGATGATTTCCGCATTTCTCTTGCGGGAGCACAGGAAAAAACCGCATTATTATGGTATCAAAATCAATGGCAACGCCCATTACATGCAACCGCAACTAGCCATATTTTTAAGTTACCAATTGGTATTGTAGGACAAGGACAATTGGATTTATCGCATAGTTGTGAAAATGAATGGTTTTGCTTACAGATTTTACAAAAATTTGGTTTATCCGTCCCCAATGCTGAGATTAAACAATTTGGTGAAACCAAAGTATTGATTGTTGAACGCTTTGATCGCCGTTGGTCATCTAGGGGAAATTGGTTGATCCGCTTACCACAAGAGGATATGTGCCAAGCTCTGGGAATTGCCCCTGCTCGTAAATATGAGACAGATAGTGGTATTGGTATTGTGAAGATTATGGATTTACTCAAAGGATCTGCCGATCCTATCCAAGACCGTAAACGCTTTTTTAAGGCTCAAATTGTGTTTTGGTTACTCTGTGCTATTGATGGGCATGCAAAAAATTTTAGTTTGTACTTAGAGCCACAAAATCATTATCGTTTAACGCCATTTTATGATGTAATTTCCGCTTATCCTCTAATCAGTTCAAGTGGATTACAACGACAAAAAATAAAAATGGCAATGGCTTGGCAAGGCAAAAACCGTCATTATTGGTGGCGAGAAATTAAATTACGGCATATTTTTGATACGGCTAAATTAGCCAATTTATCCTCAGAAACAGTAGAAGATATTTTACATGAATTAGTAAAATCTTATCCATTAGTGAGTGAGATTAATACAGCACATTTGCCAAGAAAGATTATTGAACCCATTTTAGAGGGATTAGAAAGCAAGATGAAAATGTTGAGATAGAAAAGTTTTATAGATATAGTCGTCCCACTTTAAAATAAATGGCTATAGTATTGGATTAAAGTGCGGTATGTTTTTCAAAAATATCTTAATTTCCAACCGCACTTCCATACATTAACCACTTAGTTCTTTACCTTTCATTAATTTAATCTATTTAATTATTAAAAATAGCTTGTGTTACATTTTTGTTTAAATTATTATTGATAATTATTTTTATTATCAGTGGTGATTTTTTGAAAGCCGTTATTCTCTTTTTATCCATTTTACTGGTTGCTTGTTCTCATTCTATTACGTCAATACAACCTAGTAAGTTAGGTATTGTGATTGATTTACACTCAGGGCAACAAATCACACCGCAGGATTTGATTGAACGAGTGGCTCAAGATCCTATTATTTTATTAGGTGAAATTCATGATCAGTTCTCACATCATCAGGCTCAATATTGGTTTTTAGATAAACTGGTAGAAAAACGCCCACAAGGTAGCTTGTTATTAGAAATGTTAGCAGTTAATCAGCAATCGGCATTAGATGATTTACCAAAACAATCGATCCCTTTAAATAAATTGGCAGATTTAATTCAATGGGATCATCGCTGGCGTTGGGATTGGTATGGCGAATTAATTGAACGTGCTTTATTTGCTGATTATAGCGTGGTAGCCACAAATCTTACTCAACAAGAAGTAAATACCATTATGCGAGGGGCAGAACCTTTACGAGGTAAAACATCAACGGCGGTGGCAATTAAGCAACAAATTGCCGATTTAATTTTAGCCAATCATTCGGGAAATTGTTGTTCCGCTGAGTTAATCAATCGCATGGTAGAGGTGCAACAATTTAGAGATCGCCGTATGGCGGAAAAATTATGGCAATCAACGCAACCCACTAATGTATTAATTGCAGGTAATCATCATGTTAATCGTTTATTTGGAGTGCCAGTGCATTTGCAAGAGCTATCAGGCAATCAAGCAAATGCAACGGTAATCATGATGAGCAATGAACAACAAGGGATTACGGTTGAGCAAGCTGATTTTCTTTGGTTAATTCCATAAAATTTAAGGATAGAAGATTATGCGTATCAAGGGATTATTGAGTTTATTATTATTTTTTCCATTATTTGCTTATGCTGAGAATAGCATTGCTATCTCTGAGGTAGTGAATTTAAACCCGCCAACATTAGATTTTTCACCAAAATCTTTGTATTTACAAGCCCATATTGTTGTACAGGTTGTTATTTGGTTATTGGTGTTTTGTTCGGTCATCACTTGGGCAATATTATTGCTTAAATCTTATCAGTTTATGGTTGCTCGTTCTAAAATAAAGCGTGATTTACGCATATTACCTCAGTATAGCCTTTTCTCGGAGATGGAAAAAAAGGGAGATTATAGTTTTATCACTCAACAATTTTTGCAGATTGTTTTACAAGAAAAGCAATTATCCTCTCTGCAAGATAAGGATCTGATTGAACGTATTGAATTTCGTTTGGTTCAGCAAAGTAAAATGATGCAGCAATATATTCGCTATGGTATTGGTATTCTTGCCTCTATTGGTGCAGTAACTCCCTTTGTCGGTTTATTTGGTACAGTGTGGGGAATTATGAATAGTTTTATTGGTATCGCTCAAAATCAATCCGCTGATCTTTTTGCTGTTGCCCCCGGTATCGCCGAAGCTTTATTTGCCACTGCATTAGGTCTTGTCGCAGCAATTCCTGCGGTGGTTATTTATAACTTTTTTGTGCGTCAAACACAAAACTATGCAGAACAGTTACAACGTGTTACTTCATCTATTTTATTAGCAATACGTCGTGAGAATGGAATGAAATAAGTGGGAAATAGCAAGGAATAAGTGATGGCGTTAAAAATACAGAATGATGATCAACAAGAAGAAATGAGTGAAATTAATGTTACCCCTTTTATTGACGTTATGTTGGTATTATTGATTATTTTTATGGCGACAATTCCACTTGCTACGGTACATATTCCTCTTGATTTACCTGCAGTAACTACTGAATCTACCTCAGATAATAGCCAACCAGTGATTTTAAGTTTGAATGCCCAACATGAACTCTTTATTGGTAATGATTTAATCGCTATGGATAATATTCCCCAACATATTGAGGAGGTAACCAAAGGGAATAAAGAAACCGTTATTTTCTTTCGTATTGATAAGGAAGTGAAATATGAATTGTTAATGCAACTTATGAACAGCCTACGCAAAAATGGTTATTTAAAAATTGGTTTAGTGGGCTTAAATGAAAGTTCGGCGGAGTAATCAATGAATCAACAAGGATTAGGTTGTTCTACGAATAATTATAAGCAATGGAGTATAACAATGCTTGTTTCTTTGTTATTGCATTGTCTTGTTATTTATTATTTTATTCGTACGCCATTACAACCTCAATCGCCTTTGTTAATGTCCGCTGTTATGTTGGAATTTTCCGATCCACCACAATCCATTTCTATTGTGGAACAAGTGCCAATAGGGCCAGTTCAACAAATGGTAAAGAAAACACAATTACCTGAACACCAAGAAAATCAAGCTCAGCAGGATAATTTGCCTCGTGTAGAAGAATATTCGCCACCAGAGGTTGAACCTGAAATTGTGGTGAAAAAGCAAGAAAATAAAGAAACCATTGAGAAAGCAAAAACCAATAAAAATGTATCGCATAACAAACAACAATTAATTAAAAAGCAACGAGAAAATAAAGTAAAACAAGCGGTTATTGATAAAGTGGAATCGCCCCATAGTAATCATTTAACGACTGCCCCAGTAGAGGGAAATAGTCAAAAAATTGCGGCAGAGTTTACCAGTAGTAGCAAAGGAAATGCTAAGCAGGTAACTTGGAATGCATTAGTTCGTTCTCATTTAGAGCGTTATTTACGTTATCCCCAACAGGCATTAAATAAAAAATGGCGAGGGCGGACAATGGTACGTATTACCATTGATCCTAATGGTAAAGTTCTTACGGTATCTTTGCATCAATCCAGTGGTCGTTCTGAATTTGATCATGAAGCCATTGCAAATGTAAAAAGAGCCTCGCCTTTGCCTAAACCGCCAGCACATTTAGTTTCAGGGCAAACATTACAGTTTATTGTGCCTATTAATTTTGATTACGATAAATATTTTTAGACAGAATTTAAAAAAATTTGTGGTGTAGTTTCAGGCTAACTGACGGAGTATATAGCACAAAAAGCCCACTATGTAATGAAAAGTTGTGATTTATATAGTGATACAAAACTTTATTGCAACATTTATTATTGCTTATCAGAGCAAAGCCGTTTTCGCTAATGTCAGCAAAATAAATTTGCAATATGTTCTTTTATTATTTGATTTAGTTAATAAGGAAAACGTTATGAATCAAAATATCAAATTATTGACATTAGCCATAATTAGTACAATGGGAATTTCTGCTTGTTCTGGTAGTAGCGATAATTCAACGCCCGTATCTGTAGGGGGGGGGGAATGATAGCACTTCTCAAACGGTAAATGCAAGTAGTCAATCTTCTCAATCCTCTCAATCCGAGTCTACCCCAACAACGGATAGTTCGTCATCAACAACAACGCAATCGTCAACTAGTGCAACAAGTAGCCCGTCAACAACGAATACGGCAACACAAAATTCCTCTAATGTAACAAATCCCACTAGCTCAAGCAGTAATTTACCGAATAATAATCAAACAACGGTAACCGTTGTTTGGAAAGAATTAAAAATTGATAAACTTGATAATGACACTCCTACCTATCATGCCTCTAATCCTAGGGTATCAACCGAACAAGCTCAAATAGCAAACTATTTAAATGGAGGTTTCTATTATGTTGATAGTACAGGTGCTACTCATTCTCTTAGAGATGAAAATTATAATGTTGATTTTTTAAAACAAGCAGCAGTAAATCCAGATAAATTACAAACTTATAATATTGAGAAAGGTGGACAGTCTGTAATGAAAGTTGGTTTTGTTAATCAACAAAACGCCAGCTATATGACCTGGAAATCAGAAAAAATACCTAGTCCCTATGGTGATCCAGAATATGATTCTAGTACCTCTTATATTGCTAACCTTACGCCAGCCAATAGTGAAATTCTTACTCAAAAAGGACAAGCCACTTATAAAGGGCATGTTATCGCTAATTCAAATAGAGCAACCAGTAATTTCCATTTAGCTAATCTTACCTTAAACGCTGATTTTAGCCGTATGAAAATATCTGGTGTTATTAGCAATCGTAATGATGAACTTTTGTCTAATATGGCTAAATATTCAGAAGGTGCTATGGGTAAAGAATATACCCTTGATCCTGAAGCAGTTGACCCAGGTTGGGTTGAGTTAATTACTCAAGAGCAAATGGAGCAACGGATAAATACTTATAGAACATTGCCGATTAATTTAGAAGAAAGCGATATTACGGTTCATAATAATCGCATTTCCTTTAGTAAGCCTACTGATGGATTAAGTTTTGCCGCACCAGATACCGGAAAAACAGTAACAGTTGGTGGTTATGGTGGAGTATTTGCGGGAGATAAAGCTCAAGAAGTGGTTGGTGAAATTAACAGTGGTAGCAACTTTGCTAGCTTTGGTGCAGTGGAGGCGAAGTAATGAGCCGAAAATCTCTCGTTGCTACCACTGCCATTGCAGGGCTAGTAAGTTCTTACGTATTTGCTGAAGATATTTTAGTGCTTGATGATATTAATATTTCTGGGCAGGTAACCCATAATAAGGCGGATCAAGTTTTTAGCCAAGCTGGCGGTGTGGTTGTTCGTGAAGCTGATGAACGTATGCAATCTTTAGACAGTGTGGTACGTTCTTTACCCGGGGTTTATAGTAATATTGATCCCGCACAGGGAACAGTGAATGTTAATATCCGAGGTATGAGTGGTTTAGGACGTGTTAATACCACGATAGATGGTGTTCCACAAACCTTTTTTGGTACTTCGGCAAATGGCGATAGACGTTTTCATGATGAAAAAGGAGGGCTAGGTCCGAGTGGTCAATTCGGTGTGATGGTTGATCCTAATTTTTTCACTGAAATTCGGGTGGATAAAGGATTTGTTACTGGGGCAAATGCGGTCAACGCCCTTGCTGGTTCCGTTTCTTATAGAACCTTTGAAGTTGACGATATTGTTTTGCCCGGTAATCAAGTGGGAATACGTTCTCGTTTTGGTTATGGTACTAATAAACTAGGCTATAATGCCATGTTAGCGGTAGGCGGTAAAACAACTGCCTTTACCGATACAGGTAGCATAGGGGCATTTTTTGCTTATAGCCAACGTGATATTGGGGCAAATTATAAACGTGGTGATGGACGGTATGCTACAGAAAACGGCTATGTTAAAAGCATGGATCAAAAACCTAAATCTTGGTTGACTAAATTAGAAATTAAACCTAATCGGCAACATAAAATTTTATTTTCTGGACGTAGCTATCTTACTAATATTGGTGGACGAGAATTAGATAATAAAAATTATAGTTTAAATTATAATTATCAGCCTGAATCTAATTGGATTGATTTAGCCTTATTAGCATCTTATACCATGAATAAACAAATTTATAATGCTGATTCAGCAATATTTAAGTTAACCGATGCAAATACAAAAAATAAATCAACTTATTTTGATTTAAATAATACCAGCTATATAAATTGGTTTAATTCTGATTTGAGTTGGACAAATGGTATAAGTTATTTTGATAATAAATATAGTCGTCAGGCTGTAGGAGATGATCAAGATAATTTGGATTATACAGTTTTTTCTCCACCGGGTAAACAGAAAATTTTAAGTGCTTATACTAATTTAAATTGGAAAAAGAGTATTTATGAATTAGATTTAGGATTAGTCTATAGTCGATCTAATTTTACGGGCTTTAAACCTGACTGTGGTGTAGAGGGAGGAGATGTGTATTATCTTCCTGTTCTTTGTATTCCTTTTGGGGCTTATGACGTAGATATTACACATTATTCTGTTGATCCATCAGTAATGTTATCTTTAAATCTAAATGATTGGTTTAGTCCTTTTATTAGTTATTCTAGGACTACTCGTATGCCAAATATTCAAGAAATCTTCTTTAATAACCAGAGTGGAGGATCGATGAATATTTATTTAAAACCAGAAATAGCTAATACTTACCAAGTTGGTTTTAATACCTTTAAGCATAATTGGTTAACGCAACAGGATATTTTGGGAATAAAATTACTTTATTATCGTAGTTATATTAAAGATTTTATTACTTCAAAATCTTTCTATCTTGATCATTATGGGAATTTGACTAGTGATATTAATTTATTAGGACATATTCCTTATCATGCTCAAATATCCTTAAATTCATCTAACAAGCTACGTACTAATGGCATAGAACTAGAATTAAACTATGATATGAAAAGTTTTTTCACAAGATTATCATATAGCTATGAGAAAACCTCACTGCCATTAAGTGTACAAACTGCGGCAGATAACTTTAGATTTGGTGATATTTATGAGTTACCTAAACATTATGCAACCTTAGATATTGGTACAAGGTTATTAGATCAAAAATTAGTCATTGGTGGTTTACTAAAATATACAGGTAAAGCTAAACGCCTTTCACCAATGGGAATTAATACAGATCTCGCAAGATTAGATGATGCTCAAGATTTACCAAACCAACCGATGATTATGGATTTGTATTTAAATTATCAAATCAATAAGAATTTTATGCTTAAGGTATCAGTGCAAAATGTATTTAATTCTCTTTACATTGATCCTCTTAATAGCCAAAATGCAACCCCTTCACAATATGTAGCCAATGGCAATGGAGATGGATACACTTATACTAATTACGCTAGAGGACGTAGCTACTTAATTGGTGGTGAAATTCGTTTTTAACTAAAAATAATGCCCTTATTCTGCTAATAAGGGCATATTTTAATTAATAAGGATATTATGAAATTTCCATTATCTTTTTTATTGCTTGTTAGCATTATTGTTATTTCGGGGCAAGCTCAATCTTTTGAAAATCAGTTAGAACAAGAAATCGCTGTTGCAATGCCTCAACTTGAGCAACCTGAACCGCCCCAATTACTTTCACAAGAACCACAAAAAACTTATCATATTAATAATCAAGAATTATCTGCTAATCCAGCATTAATTGAAATTTTTATTAATCAAGCCATTGATCAGCATAGAGCGGAACTTTTGCCTGAGCTATTAGCCATGTATCAAGTTTATTCTCAAGCAGATCCTATTTTAATTCAATATGCTCAAGGTATTTATGCACAATCACAGGGGAATTACCAACAAGCAATCACTAATTATCGCCAGTTATTAGCGGACTATCCTGATCTAATTAAAGTGCGGTTTAAATTGGCACAATTTTTATTTGAAGATAAACAATTTACTGCGGCTAAAGATCAGTTCCGTAAATTAAATGCCGAATATTTACCCAAAGAAATTCATTTTAGAATTGGGCAATATTTACATACCATAGAGAAACAAAATGAACTAAAAATCCGTTTTGGTTTAAGTTATTTAAATGATAATAATATTAATAATGCTTCTTCGGTTAAATATATTTATCTTGATCAATATCAATTTGTGAAAGATCCCCGTTACTTGCCACAAAAGGGGCAAGGGGTTTCTTATAATTTGAATGTAAGTAAATTATTTAACCTTATAGATCATCATTATCTTTATTTAGAAAATCATACTTATGGAAAATATTATTGGAATAATAAAGATTATTCGGAAACAGAGAATAGAACTTATCTTGGTTATCAATACCAGAATGCACATTATCGTTTCGCATTATTACCGCTTTATCAAAAACATTGGTATGCAAACAAGCAATATAGCCAAGGTTATGGCATTCGGCTAGAAGGGGATAAATGGTTATCAAATCAATGGCAATTAGTTACTGCATTGGAATTAAGTAAAACAAGTTATAAACGTTCAGAAAGAATAAAATATTCTCAATTATATTCGGGGAGTTTATTGTATATTGCTAATGCGAAACGTTTATTATACGGTGGCGCAGATATATTAGTAGAGCGGTCTAATATTAATCTTGAACAGTCTAATAAATATATGTTGAGATTAGGCTGGCAACAGGAATGGAAATATGGGCTTTCCAGCAATTTACATATCCAACTGGGTTTAAGAAAATTTAAAGATAAGGATAATTTAAAACAAATTATTAGACAGGATAAAGAAATGCGCATTAATCTTACTTTATGGAAAAGAGATTGGCATTGGTTTAATTTTACCCCAAAACTGCAATATCGTTATCAACGAATAAACTCTAATATTCCAGAGTTTTATTCTTATGATAAATCACAATTTCAATTATTATTGGAAAAAACATTTTAAGCATAAAAAAGCCGATCCTATGATCGGCTTTTTATTCGCACATTATTAGCAAATTTATCTTTTGTTAGAAAGATTACCTAAATCTTTATCTACTAAGTATAAACCTTTACCGTCAGTACCTAATAGATTTAATTTATCTAGTACGCTACTAAATAATTTTTCTTCTTCATGTTGTTCTTCAACATACCATTGTAAGAAATTAAAGGCGGAATAGTCTTTTTCTTCAAAGGTTGTGCCGACTAATTCATTAATTTTTTGCGTAATATATTTTTCGTGTTCGTAAGTTTTTTCTAACACTTCTTTTAGTGAAGAAAATTCGTGAGGTGGTTCATTAATTGCAGTGATAACCGCCATTGCACCTGTTTCATTTAGATATGTGAAAAGTTTACGCATATGTTGCATTTCTTCGGCTGCGTGTTCTGCTAAGAATTTTGCAGTGCCTTCAAAACCATTTTGTTCACACCATGCACTCATTTGCAAATATAAGTTTGAAGAATAAAACTCAAGGTTCATTTGTGCGTTTAATAAATCAATAACATTTTTAGATAACATTTTTATTCTCCTCTTATTCTAAAGTTGCTAAATCACGATCAATGAAATATAAAGAACGACCGTCTTCGCCCATTAAATTAAATTTATCAATAATACTGCTAAATAATTTTTCTTCTTCGTGTTGTTCAGCCACATACCATTGTAAGAAATTAA
Organism: Volucribacter amazonae; assembly: GCF_029783845.1. NCBI lineage: Bacteria > Pseudomonadati > Pseudomonadota > Gammaproteobacteria > Pasteurellales > Pasteurellaceae > Volucribacter > Volucribacter amazonae. The sequence continues at coordinate 2,538,907 of NZ_LWID01000001.1, forward strand.
AAGTAGAGTAGTCTTTATTTGCCCAAGTTACTTCTACTAATTCATTAATTTTCGCCGTAACGTGTTTTTCGTGTTCAAGGGTAATTTCAAAAATTTCACGCAAAGATTGGTAATCGCTTTTTGGCGCTTCAATTTTGCCAAGTAATGGCATACCGCTTGTTTCATTCACATAAGTAAATAACTTTTGCATATGCTCCATTTCTTCGTCAGCATGGCGTAATAAAAATGCAGCTGCTCCTTCATAGCCATGGTTATAGCACCAAGCACTCATTTGCAAATAAACATTAGAAGAATAAAATTCCAAATTAATTTGATCGTTTAACTTTTCAGTAATCGCTTTGTTTAACATAGTTTGCTCCTTTCCTTTTTTATGATTTGTTATAGGCAATTAGGGATAAATTGATCGCTATAACAAACAACGGCGGCTATTGTAGCCTAAAGTTAATGAGAATGAAATAGGTAAATATAAAAAAATTTCACATAAGTTATTAATTTTTAAGGGGATTTTAATATTAATCATTCTCATTTAGTAGAAAGAATAAATTATCAATTTTATTTTATTGTTATGATTATGTAATAATGAGTGCGGTCAGTTTTAACAAATTATTTATAGTCGTCCCACTTTAAAATAATACAGTAAGGTGTGCTTTATGAAATGACGATAAAATAGGATTTGTTAAGAAAGAAAGGGAAGAATGTTGTTTAAAACTTTGCACTAGATCACAAATTTAAAAATTAGTCTTACATTTTGCAAGGTTTTATTTGCACATTTTCACAGGATAAACTATGCTTTCAACCATAAAGAATAAGTGCTATCGTAAGTAGCCAACATATTTTGCTTTCCGAGTAGTGCCTCAAATAGAGGCACTTTTTTTATGTATGTATTTTTATAGTCGTTCCACTTTAAAATGATACAGTGTTGGTACGCCTCGCCGTACTACTTGTACTGTCTTCGGCGTACCGCCTTGTCTCATTTTAAATTGAAACGACTATAATCTTAAAGCTATTTTATTTGTTTAAATAAAATCATTTCCTCTTGAGCAAAATCATTGTCTTGAGAGGTCAGAGGATTGGTAATCTCTTCTTTATCAAAGGCAATATCTCCCTCAATGCCGGTTAATGCTTGACCTCGTTGGATATGTTTGAAATCAAATAAATTTTTATCGCAAAGATGAGAGGGAACAATATTTTGCATAGCACTAAACATAGTTTCTATTCTGCCGGGATATTGACGATCCCATTTTTGTAACATTTCTTTGACTACTTGGCGTTGTAAATTGGGTTGTGAGCCACAAAGATTACAAGGAATAATCGGAAATTGTTTAGCAATAGCATATTTTTCAATATCTTTTTCACGACAATAAGCCAGTGGACGAATAACAATTTGTTTTCCATCATCACTGATTAATTTAGGTGGCATGGATTTTAATTTACCGCCATAAAACATATTCAGAAATAAGGTTTCTAACATATCATCACGATGATGCCCTAAGGCAATTTTGCTTGCCCCTAATTCTGTTGCTGTACGATATAAAATACCACGCCGTAAACGAGAACAAAGTGAACAAGTGGTTTTACCTTCTGGAATTTTTTCTTTCACAATGCCATAAGTATTTTCTTCCACAATTTTGTATTCAATGCCTAGATTTGATAAATATTCTGGCAAAATATGTTCAGGAAAGCCGGGTTGTTTTTGATCAAGGTTTACTGCCACAATATCAAAATGAATAGGAGCATTCAGACGTAAATTGAGTAAAATATCAAGTAAAGTGTAACTATCTTTACCGCCAGAAAGGCAAACCATTACTTTATCGCCATTTTCTATCATATTAAAGTCAGCAATGGCATTACCTACGTTACGGCGTAACCTTTTTTGTAATTTGTTCAAATTATAATGTTGTTTTTTATCTTGTTGTATGGTGGTAAAAGGCACTGTTTGGTTCATAGTATTTCCATTTGTTTTTGATCAGTATGTAAGGTTTTTCCGCTAAAAATGTTGCGTATAGTATGATCAATAATGGGAATTTTCAAATTTTTATTGGTGTTGCCGTTCCATATTAAAACAATACAGTGTTGGCACCCCTTGCTCTGCAATTTTGTACTGACTTCGGCGTACTCTCTTGTCTTATTTTAAATTGAAAAGACAATAATAGCGGGGAGCTTCTTTACTTTATAAAAAATAAATCCATTTGACTATTAGGCTATTAGCTAAAAATCTGTATAATAACTAAGTTTTTAATAATGCTATATCTTATGGATCGTCAAGTAAGTGCGGTCAAAATTTGGATTATTTTTCATGAATGAAGTTTCACAAACAATTCCTGAATTGGTTTCTTGGGCGAAAGAACGAGAATTTTCGTTAAACTTGTCCAATGAACGCTTGGCTTTTTTGTTAGGCATTGCGATTTATAATAACGATCGCTTAGATGGCGAAATGTTAGAAAGCGATTTAGTTGATATTTTCCGTTATGTATCCAATGCTTTTACCCAAACGGAAGAAAATGTGCAATATCGTGCCAATAACGCCATTAATGATTTGGTAAAACAGCGTTTTTTAAACCGTTTTAGTAGCGAATTTACCGAGGGATTAGCCATTTATCGTTTAACCCCCTTAGGTATTGGAATTTCCGATTATTATATTCGTCAACGTGAGTTTTCCGCTTTGCGATTATCTGTACAGTTATCCATTGTGGCTGATGAAATTCATCGAGCCACAGAAGCGGCAGAAGAAGATGGCGATGAATATTTTTGGCGGCGTAATGTGTTTGCACCGTTAAAATATTCAGTAGCAGAAATCTTTGATAGCATTGATTTATCGCAACGTATTATGGACGAAAACCAACAAAGTATTAAAGAGCAAATCGCGGAATTATTAACCAAAGATTGGCAGGCAGCCATTGCCAGTTGTGAACAATTATTAAATGAAACCTCAGGAAATCTAAGAGAATTACAAGATACCTTAAATGCTGCAGGCGATAAATTGCAAGAACAGCTTTTGCGTATTCAAGATTGTGTGATTGGACGTGATGAACTTTATTTTATCGATCAGCTTATTGTCAATTTACAGGCTAAATTAGATAGGATTATCAGCTGGGGGCAACAAGCTATCGATCTTTGGATTGGTTATGATCGCCATGTACATAAATTTATTCGTACCGCCATTGATATGGATAAAAATCGTGTCTTTTCACAACGTTTACGCCGTTCTATTGCGGATTATTGGGATAATCCTTGGTATTTGTGGACAGCACAAGCGGAACGTTTAATGGATTTGCGTGATGAAGAACTTGTTTTGCGTGATGAAGATGCTTTAGGCGAATTGCCGGAAGAATTACAGTATGAGTCCTTATCTGATTTACAAGAACAGTTAATTGAACATATGCAAATGTTATTGATTCAATATCGTGAAAATCATCAAGCCATTGATTTAAGCCAAGTATTAAGACAACAACTGGAAAATTTCCCTGCTAGCCGTCATTTTGATGTGGCACGTATTATTGTGGATCAAGCCGTACGATTAGGTATGGCAAGTGCTGATTTTGCAGGGCATTATCCTCAATGGCAACCAATTGATGCACAAGGTGCAGAGGTACAAGCTAATATTATTGATGAATATTAATGTCTAACCCCAAAATAGAAAAGTGCGGTGTCTTTTTGAAAAATTTTTATAAGAGAAGAGTATGATAGAACAAACACAAGCTGAAGTGATTTCTCCCCAATTAGCCAATGCCATTGCTAATCCATTATTTCCAACAGTGGATAGTCAATTACGTTCAGGTAAACATATTGCGCAAGAGCATCTTGATCATTATAGTTTTTTAGCGGATTTTCAAACGGAACTAGACCTTTTTTATCGCCGTTATAATGTGGAATTAATTCGTGCCCCTGAAGGCTTTTTCTATTTGCGTCCTAAAGCTACAACCTTAATCGCCCGTTCGGTTCTAACGGAACTAGAAATGTTAGTGGGCAAAGTATTGTGCTATTTATATTTAAGCCCAGAACGTTTAGCACAACAAGGCATTTTTACCAGTCAAGAAGTTTATGATGAGCTATTAAATTTGGCGGAAGAAAATAAGTTACTTAAAGTGGTTAATCAACGATCAGCAGGTTCTGACTTAGATAAACAAAAATTAGCGGAAAAAGTACGGGCAGCATTAAATCGTTTACGCCGTTTAGGAATGATCCACCAAGTGGGCGATCAATATAGTGGTAAATTTACTATTTCAGAGGCGGTTTTCCGCTTTGGAGCAGAAGTAAGAAGTGGTGATGATCCGAGAGAGGCACAACGGCGTTTAATTCGTGAGGGAGAGGCAGCCAACCCAGACTCTTTAGCCGCCACGCAAGCAATGCAAGATCCACAAGATAAAGAACAACTAGACCAAGACGATGAAATGGCACAACTCACTGAGGAGCAACAATAATGTCAGAAATTACCTTAGAACATGAAATGGATAGCCTAAACCCTATATCAGACAATGTAACCGCTACTGGCTTGGTGCAGTCTGTGCCTCGTGGTAAGTTTCGTTCTTTAACCTTAATTAACTGGAACGGTTTTTTTGCTCGTACCTTTGATCTTGATGAATTAGTTACCACCTTATCAGGGGGCAATGGGGCAGGGAAATCTACCACGATGGCAGGATTTGTTACCGCACTTATTCCTGATCTGACATTATTACATTTTCGTAATACCACAGAGGCTGGGGCAACCACAGGCTCAAGGGATAAAGGTTTACATGGTAAATTGCGTCCCGGGGTTTGTTATGCCGTCTTGGATAGTATCAATTCTCGTCATCAACGTGTTTTAACAGGTGTGCGTTTGCAACAGGTGGCAGGGCGAGATAAAAAAGTAGATATTAAATCTTTTTCCATTCAAAGTTTGCCTTTATCTGTTAATCCTACGGATTTATTTACCGAAAAGTTAACAGAACGCCAAGCAAGAGTATTAAATCTGGTTGAACTAAAAGAAAAACTGGATAGTATGCAAGCCCAATTTAAACAATATCATTCTATTACCGATTATCATGGAATGATGTTTGATTTGGGGATTATTCCTAAACGATTACGTTCTTCTTCGGATAGAAGTAAATTTTATAAATTAATTGAAGCCTCTTTATATGGCGGTATTTCCAGTGCCATTACACGTTCTCTACGAGATTATCTTTTGCCTGAAAATCTTGGTGTGCGTAAAGCCTTTCAGGATATGGAATCGGCATTGCGTGAAAACCGTATGACCTTAGAAGCGATTAAGGTTACTCAGGCGGATCGAGATTTATTTAAACATTTGATTACCGAATCTACCAATTATGTGGCAGCGGATTATATGCGTAATGCTAATGAACGTCGTGGAAATATTGAACAAGCTCTGGCATTTCGGCGAGAATGGTATAAAGCCAAAGATGAACAATCTCTTTCCCAATATCGCCTTGTAGAATTAAGCCGAGAAGCCCAAGAGCTAGCAGAATTGGAAAAAAGCCTTGAGATTGATCATCAAAGTGCATTAGATCATCTTAATTTAGTGCTTAATGCGTTACGTCATCAAGAAAAAATCAGTACATATCAACAAGACGTAAATGAATTATTAGCACGTTTAGAAGAGCAAAAAATCGTATTAGAAACCGCTCAAGAGGCATTAGAGGAAAAACAAGCTCAATTTGAGCAAAGTGAACAAGAGATCGATCAATTACGCAGTCAATTAGCCGATTATCAACAAGCCTTAGACGCACAACAAACCCAAGCCTTGCAATATCAACAAGCCATTCAAGCCTTGGAAAAAGCAAAAAACTTATGTGGTTTAGCGGATTTATCTATAAAAAATATTGATGAATACCATAATGAATTTGCTTTACAAGCGGAAGAAATTACTGAACGTGTGCTTGGGCTTGAACAAAAAATGTCAATTTCCGAGGCGGCGAAATCGCAATTTGATAAAGCCTATCAATTAGTGTGTAAAATTGCAGGGGAAATTCCACGCTCAGCGGCGTTTGACAGTGCGAAAGAATTGTTGCGTCAATATCCAGAGCAACGTTTACAGGCTCAACAAGCACCACAATTACGCACCAAACTTCACGAATTAACACAACGTTATGAACAGCAACAAAGTGCGGTCAGTTTATTAAAACATTTTAATCAACGTGCGGCATTAAATTTAGAGAGTGCGGAGCAAATTGAAGAATATTATGCAGAGCAAGAAACGTTCGTTGAGGATTTAAATGCGGAACTTGCTGAACAGGTTGAACAGCGTTCAGTGTTACGACAAAAACGAGAAAACTTACTCAGTCTTTATCAGCAAAATGAACATAAAGCGCCAGCTTGGCTAACAGCACAATCCGCCTTGGAACGCTTACAAGAGCAAACAGGGCAAGACTTTGCCGATAGCCAAGATGTTACTCACTTTATGCAAGCTCAGTTGGTAAAAGAACGAGAATTAACCATTCAACGTGATCAATTAGAGCAACAGCGTTTACAATTAGAGCAACAAATTTCTCGCTTAAGTCAACCTGATGGTTCAGAAGATGCTCGTCTTAATGTTTTAGCTGAGCGTTTTGGTGGGGTGCTATTGTCAGAACTTTATGATGATGTACCGATTGAAGATGCCCCTTATTTTTCAGCCTTATATGGACCTGCTCGCCATGCGATTGTGGTGAGAGATTTAAATGCGGTGCGTGAACAATTAGCAAATTTAGCGGATTGTCCTGATGATTTATATTTAATTGAAGGCGATCCAGCGGCATTTGATGATAATGTTTTTTCCGCACAAGAATTGGATTGTGGGGTGGTTGTACAGGTGTCTGATCGTCAATTACGCTATTCTCGTTTTCCAGAAATTCCATTATTTGGGCGTGCCGCCAGAGAAAAACATTTAGCGGAGCTTGAAAATCAATTAGAGCAAGTGTCAGAACAATATGCTCAAATCGCTTTTGATGTACAAAAATGCCAACGTTTACACCAACAATTTAGCCAATTTGTTGGCTTGCATTTAGCTCTAGCTTTTCAGCCTAACCCTGAACAGATTATGCGACAGTTACAAGCGGAACGTAGTGAAATTGAACGAGAGTTAACTTCACTAAGTACCACAGAACAACAACTGCGTATTAAATTGGAGAATAGCAAAGAGCAATTACAAGCCCTGAATAAGTTATTGCCATTATTGAATGTGCTTGCCGATGAAAGTTTGCTTGATCGTTTAGAAGAATGTCAAGAACAGCTTGATATTGCGGAACAAGATGAAATGTATCTTAATCAGCATGGCGTGACATTGTCACAATTAGAGCCTATGGTTAATGTATTACAATCCGATCCAGAGAACTATGACAAACTGACGGCAGATTATCAGCAAGTGGTTGAGTTACAAAAACAAATTCAACAACGCTTATTTGCCCTAGCGGACGTTATACAACGTAAAAATCATTTTAATTATCAGCCTGCGGAGCAAACGGAAAGCCATTCGTTAAATGATCAATTACGCCAACGCTTAGAGCAAGCTCAACAACAACGTGAACAACAACGTGAAAGCCTACGCCAAGCTCAACAATATTTTAGCCAATCTAACCAAATATTTATTGGTTTACGCAGTAGCTTTGAGGCAAAAAATCAAATGTTACAAGAGTTAATCCAAGAAATTAATAGCTTGGGGGTAAAAGCGGATCAAGGGGCAGAACAACGAGCGAGATCTCGGCGTGATGAATTACAGCAACAGCTTTCCACCAGTCGTCAGCGTCATCATTATGTGGAAAAACAATTAACCTTAATTGAGAGTGAAAGCGAGAATTTAATTCGCCGTATTCGTAAAGCGGAAAAAGAATATAAAAATCAGCGTCAATTAGTGGTTGGTGCAAAAGTGAGTTGGTGTGTGGTCTTGCGTTTATCACGCAATAGCGATGTGGAAAAACGTTTACACCGCCGAGAATTTGCCTATTTATCCGCTGATGAACTACGTTCAATGTCTGATAAAGCCTTAGGGGCATTGCGTAATGCGGTGGCGGATAATGAATATTTGCGTGATAGTTTACGTTTATCCGAAAACAGTGCCAAACCTGAAAATAAAGTAAAATTCTTTATTGCGGTTTATCAACACCTTAGAGAGCGTATTCGCCAAGATATTATCAAAACCGATGATCCTATTGATGCCATTGAGCAAATGGAAATTGAGTTAGCGAGATTGACTGACGAGCTTACCAATCGTGAACATAAATTAGCGATCAGTTCCGAGAGTGTGGCGAATATTATGCGTAAAACCATTCAACGGGAACAAAATCGTATTCGCTTGCTAAATCAAGGGTTACAAAATATTGCCTTTGGTCAGGTAAAATCCGTTCGTTTAGTAGTCAATATTCGTGATACACACGCAATGTTACTTGATGCTTTATCAGGGCAAGAGCAATATCAAGATTTATTTAGTGATCATCGAATTACTTTTTCCGAGGCAATGGCAAAACTTTATCAACGTCTTAATCCGCATATTGATATGGGACAACGCACAGCCCAAACCATTGGCGAAGAATTACTAGATTATCGCAATTATTTAGAACTAGAAGTGGAAGTGTTCCGAGGTGCTGATGGTTGGTTGCGTGCGGAAAGTGGGGCATTATCTACGGGGGAAGCCATTGGTACAGGTATGTCCATTTTGCTTATGGTGGTACAAAGCTGGGAAGAAGAAAGCCGCCGTATTCGTGGTAAAGATATTATTCCATGTCGTTTATTATTCCTTGATGAAGCGGCTCGCTTAGACGGTAAATCCATATCCACCTTATTTGAGCTTTGTGAACGTTTAGATATGCAGTTATTGATTGCCGCCCCTGAAAATATCAGCCCAGAAAAAGGTACAACCTATAAATTAGTGCGTAAAATCGCAGGTAACCAAGAGCATGTGCATGTGGTGGGCTTGCGTGGATTTGGTGCCAGCGAATAAGGTAAAAAGTGCGGTTAAAAAATAAAATTATTTTTGACCGCACTTTATATGGAGCAAATATGATTAGAATATTATTTCTCATTTTAGGAGCTATTGCAGTTGTTGTTATTGCTTTCTTCTTATGGCTTAGTTTAGTTTTTGCGGGTTATAAATTCTCTGGTTTTTTACCTATTATGGCAATCATTAGCTACTTTGCTACTTACTATTTTTATACCCATTCTTATCAATTAAAGAAAAATACCTTTAAAGTTATCATTGGTTTATTTGTTTCCAGTATCGTTTCTTATTTAGGTTATATTGGTTATGTCAATTATGTGCGAGCAATACCCACAGTGACAGAGTTTTCGCGCCATGATTATGAACCTTTTAATGAAAATAATAAATTAGCGAAATTAGCACAAAAAAGCACATTACAATTATCAAAAGAAAACTTACCTCGCTTAGATGGTTCTACGGCACTTTTTCCTGTTTATGCTGCATTTGTTAATGCTACCTATCCTAAATTGGTGTTGATTGATTTGTGGCGTCAAGTAAGACAAAGTAAAACAGGACAAGCCTATAATAATTTGCTTGAAGGGGAGGTTGATATTATTTTTGTACCAGCTCCTTCAAAGCATCATTTAAAACAAGCTCAAGAAAAAGGCTTATCTTTTAATTTATTGCCTATAGGACGCGAAGCCTTTGTCTTTTTTGTTCATAAAAAGAACCCTGTTGAAAATCTTAGTATTCAAAATATTATTGATATTTATTCAGGAAAAATTACAAACTGGCAACCTCTTAATGGCAGAAATAAGAAAATTAGAGCATTTCAACGCCCAGAAAATTCAGGCTCACAAACGGCTTTACAGCGGATTATGCAAGGTACTGAATTGATGCCCGCTCCAAAAGAAGATGTCCCAACTAATATGGGGGGAATTATTAGTCAGGTTGCTCATTATCGTAATTATGAGAATGCTATCGGTTTTTCATTTTTACTTTATGCCACTGAAATGGTAACGAATGAGCAAATTAAATTATTAAGTATTGATGGTGTTATGCCAAATAAAACAAATATTGCTAATAATCATTATCCCTTTACCTATGACTTTTATGCTGTGACTATTGCAGGGCGTGAAACAGAACAAGTTTTAGCCTTATTACAATGGATTAAATCAGAACAAGGTAAAGAATTAATTCAGAAAACTGGTTACGTTGTCACAGATTGAGTGTAAGATATAGGTTATGATATTTTTAATCCTTGCCATCTTTTTTAGTGTATCTGTGGTAATTTTGCTTAAAATCGTGAAATCTAAGATATTAATTCAACAAGTATATTATTTTAAAGAAAAAATGAGTAAATTGAATAGGTTTGGTAATTTCTATTCTCTGTCTTTTTATTGGGATCTTCTTATATAAGGCAAGTTATGCAACAACCTTCCTTTTTTTTCTATGATTATGAAAGTTTTGGGGTAAATCCTGCATTAGATCGCCCCGCTCAGTTTGCGGGTATTCGTACCGATATGGAATTTAACATTATTGGCGAGCCTGTAATGTTGTATTGCAAACAAACCAATGACTATTTACCTGCCCCAGAAGCAGTATTAGTTACAGGAATTACACCACAAATTTGCAACCAACAAGGTTTACCTGAACCTGAATTTGCCGAACAGATTTTACAACAATTTAGCCAGCCTCAAACCTGCATTATCGGTTATAACAACATTCGTTACGATGATGAAATGACTCGCTATACTTTCTACCGAAATTTTATTGATCCCTACGAATATAGTTGGAAGAACGGTAATTCTCGTTGGGATTTATTGGATTTAGTGCGAGCTTGTTATGCGTTGCGTCCAGAAGGTATTAATTGGGTTTATGACGAACAGGGTATGCCTTCTTTTAAATTGGAAAAATTGACGAAAGCCAATGGTATTGAACATAGTCAAGCCCATGATGCAATGGCTGATGTGTATGCCACTATTGAAATGGCAAAACTAATAAAGCAAAAACAACCAAAATTATTTCAATTCTTCTTTGAAAATCGTGGAAAAAAAGCGATTGAGGCGATGCTCGATACCGCAGAAATGACGCCATTGGTGCATGTATCTGGTATGTTAGGCAATTATCGAGGTAATACCACTTGGATTGCTCCCTTAGCTTGGCACCCAACAAACCAAAATGCGGTAATTGTATGCGATTTAGATGCTGATATTGAGGATTTATTAAACGAAAGTGCGGATCAATTACGCACCAATTTATATACCCCAAAAGCACAATTAGAAGCGCAGGGGATTCGTCATGTACCATTAAAATTGGTACATATTAATAAATGCCCGATTATTGCTCCCGCCAAAACATTGTTACCAGAAACTGCTCAACGTTTAGGCATTAATCGTGAGCGTTGTTTGATGAACTTAAAAAAATTGCGTGCTAGCTTAGATATTCGTGAAAAAGTCATTGAGATTTTTAATCAAGAACATTCATTTGAACCCAGCGATAATGTGGAAACGGAATTATATGCAGGATTTTTTAGTTATGCGGATAAAAATAATCTTGCAATTTTGCGTACCTTATCAGCGGAACAACTGGCTCAACCTCATTTAACCTTTGAAGATAAACGCATTGCTGATTTGCTTTTTCATTATCGGGCAAGGCATTTTTATGCCAGTCTAACACGAGCAGAACAAGTACGTTGGGAGAAATATCGCCGTAATAAGCTGGAAAAAAGTGCGGTCAACTTTGAACAACGTTTACAACAATTAGCCGAGGAATATCAGGATCAACCCGATAAATTAGCCTTATTGCAGCAAGTTTATGAGTATGGGGTAAAGTTGTTAGGTTAGACATTATTTTTGTCTTTATTTTCAAGTGCGGTGTTTTTTAGGATTTTTTTCTTTTATTTCTCCGACTTAGTGAACGGATTTCGCCGTAGGCGACCTACTTTCTTTACTCGTGTAAAGAAAGTAGGCAAAGAAACACGCCCCTAGAAAAAGCCTTTTTCCAGCCTTTCACCAAGAACGATATACGAATAATTTTGGAACTCGCTACGCTCAAACAGCCAAAATTATTCTATCGTTCTAAGTTTAGGCTGGGGCTTTTTAAGGGGGATAAGAGAGCGTTATTCTCTTTATTTGTTTTGTATTAATAAAGTGCGGTCAGTTTTAGAAAAATTTTCCTAACAATCTTAATTTTCCGACTATTCCCCCTTAAAAATTCCCTGTGTAAAACTTAGAACCATAGGCACATTTCTGCTGTTTGAGCCTTGCATAGCAAGGCGAGTTCAGAAATGTGTCGTGATGGTTCAAGTTGAAACACAGGAGCAGAATTTTTCTAGGGGGGCATTTCTTTGCTTACTTTCTTTGTGCAAGCAAAGAAAGTAAGTCGCACGAATGTGCGAAATACATTTATGAAGTCAGAGAAATAGCAGTGAAAAAAATCCCAAAACCCACCGCACTTTAACTCACATAGTTATCCTTTTACCAATAACCCCTCTCTTTATTATTTAAACAAACAAAATAAATAATAATTATTATCATTGACAATCTTAATTTTATTGGTAAAGTAATGGCTGTTTTTGTCAATTTCTTTCTTAATATAGATAACATCTAAACTAACTTTAAAGAGGATTACCTATGAAAAAAACGCTTGCTTGTCTTGCTATTGCCACTGTACTAAGTACCAATGCTTTTGCCGCGAACGAGGTTAATGTGTATTCTTACCGCCAGCCTTATTTAATTGAACCAATGCTAAAAGATTTTGAAAAAGAAACTGGCGTTAAGGTCAATGTGATTTTTGCGGATAAAGGGTTGGTTGAGCGTGTTAAAAGTGAAGGGGAGTTAAGCCCTGCTGATGTATTATTAACTGTTGATATTAGCCGAGTAATGGATATTGTTAATGCAGGTTTGGCACAGCCAGTTCATTCTGAAGTGTTAGAAAAAAATATCCCTGCTCAATATCGTGATTCTGCTGATCAATGGTTTGGTTTAACCACCAGAGCAAGAGTAATTTATACCTCTAAAGATCGTGTAGGTAAATTGCCAGCTGATTTTGATTATTTAGATTTAGCGAAACCTGAATATAAAGGCAAAGTTTGTGTGCGTTCAGGCAAAAATGCTTATAATGTTTCGTTATTTGCTGCGATGATTGAACATTATGGTGAAGAAAAAACCAAAGAATTTTTACAAGGTTTAAAAGCGAATTTGGCACAAAAACCACAAGGTGGCGATCGTGTTCAAGTGAAAGCAATCAAAGAAGGAGTTTGTGATTATGCTTTAGGCAATAGCTATTATTATGGCAAAATGCTTGAAGACGACAATCAAAAAGAATGGGCAGAAGCGAGCATTATTAATTTCCCAGCGGGCAAGTTTAATACCCATGTGAATATCAGTGGAGTAGCGGTGGCGAAATATGCTCCAAACAAAGAAAATGCAGTAAAATTAGTTGAGTATTTAAGTGGCGATCAAGCGCAAAAATTGTATGCTGAATTGAACCATGAATATCCAGTGAAACCGGGCGTTCAATTATCAGAATTGGTAGAAAGCTGGGGAACATTCCAAGCGGATTCTTTACCATTAGAGAAAATTGCTGAGAACTATGGTAAAGCACTAAAATTAGTTGATGAAGTGAAATTCGATCAATAATCCATAAATTTATATCCCCTTTATTGGCAAAATAAAGGGGATATTTTTTCCTGTTATATTATGCAAAAAAAATTTTCACGTCCTTATTCCACCAAATTTATTGGTTGGCAATTATCTGCTTTGCTATCTACTGGCTTTATTTTATTGCCGTTGTTGGCTATTGGTTATCATGCCATTGATGGGCAATGGCAAAATTTACAACATTTTTGGCAAACAATGCTGGGGCATTATGTGGCGAATTCAGTAATATTAGTGTGTTCAACGGTATTACTTGCTTTATTATTTGCCTTACCCAGTGCTTGGCTTGTAACCCATTATCGCTTTTGGGGACATAAGGTTTTACAATGGTTACTATGTTTGCCTTTGGCGATGCCTGCCTATTTGATTGCTTATTTATATACGGATTTATTAGATTACTCTGGGCCATTACAAATTTTTTTACGTCAGTTATTTGCTTGGTCAAGTCCGCAAGATTATTGGTTTCCACAAATTCGTAGCTTATACGGAGCAAGTTTTGTATTAGCCTTGGTGCTTTATCCCTATATTTTTTTATTAGCTAGGGTAGCTTTATTAGAACAATCTGAAAATTTAGTGCAAAGTGCAAAAACCTTAGGAGCTTCACCCTTTACCATTTTTCGTAAAATCACATTTCCGCTTATTCGCCCTTCTGTGGCGGTGGGTATGACCTTAGTGGCAATGGAAACCTTGGGGGATTTTGGTACGGTAGCTTATTTTGCTGTTCCTACCTTGACCACAGCCATTTATGATGCTTGGTTAGGTTTTCACGATATTGGAACGGCAAGCCAAATATCTTTATTTATGTTATTGATGATCTTTGTTTTAGTTGTGCTAGAGTCTTATAGTCGGCGTAAACAAAAAACTTATCAACGTGGTTATGAAAAGAAACAAAGGTTAAAAACATTAACAGGGTATCGAGCTTTGTTGGCTCAATTATGGTGTTGGGGGTTATTGAGTTGTGCGTTTTTCTTGCCCCTTGCTCAGTTATTGTATTGGGCTTATGAATATTTTGAGCAATCTTGGAATGCGAATTTTGTTCAATATGCTAAGAATAGCTTACTCGTATCTTGTCTAGCTTCTTTTGTTACATTATTTTTTGCCTTATTGTTGCATTTTACCCATCGCTTAAGTTTACAAGGGGGATTATTAACCCCTAAAAATACTCGTACTTTGTTACAAGTTTCTTCATTAGGTTATGCCATTCCCGGCACAGTATTAGCCATTGGTTTATTATCTCCTTTGACTTTTGCGGATCATCAATTACATCATTGGTTAAAAAGTTTAGGCTTATCCCCCGTTGGTTTGGTTTTTTCTGGTTCAATTTTTGCTCTAGTCGTTGCCTATTGTATCCGTTTTTCCGCTATGGCGATCGGTAGTTTAGAAGCCTCTTTTGGCAAAATTTCGCCGTCGTTAGATATGGCAAGCCAAACCCTTGGAAAAAATGGGTTTATGATGTTACGGAAAGTGCATTTTCCTTTATTGTCTAAAGGCATGTTGACGGCGTTGTTAATGGTATTTATTGAAAGCATGAAAGAATTAAATGCCTCATTGTTACTTCGTCCATTTAATTTTGATACCTTAGCAACCCATGTATTTATTTTTACCTCCGATGAACAGTTAGAACGCGCGTCTTTACCTGCCATTGCCTTAGTGCTAACAGGATTAATCCCCGTTATTTTATTGACCCGTTCTCTGATTATGACAAGTAATAAAGAGAGATAAATGATGTCTGTATTACAAATAAATCAATTAACTTGTCAATATGGCAATAATCCCATTTTGTCAGGTTTAAACTTAACCTTAGAAGATAATGATATTCTTTGTTTATTAGGGGCAAGTGGTTGCGGTAAAACCACTTTACTTAAAGCCATTGCGGGCTTATTACCTGCTCAGCAAGGTAGCATACATTTAGCGGGAAAAGATTTAACGCAGGTTGCAGTGGAACATCGTCATATTGGTTTAATTTTTCAAGATTATGCGTTATTTCCTCATTTGACGGTGCAAGAGAATATTGCCTTTGGTTTAACCCATTTATCCGCCGATAAAAAACAAAAAACAGTGGAAAAAATGACCGCACTTGTACGTTTAGATGGCTTATTACAACGCTATCCCCATCAACTTTCAGGTGGGCAACAACAACGGGTTGCGATTGCTCGAGCTTTAGCTTGCCAACCAAGATTATTATTATTAGATGAACCTTTTTCTAATATTGATAGCCAAGTACGGCAAGAAATGATCACTGAAATTCGCTCTATACTAAAACAACAACATATTCCAGCTATTTTTGTTACCCATAGTAAAGAGGAGGCTTTTGCCTTTGCGGATAAAATTGCCATTATGCAACAAGGTAAAATTTTACAACTTGGTATAGCGCAACAACTGTATGAAAACCCTATTAATAAATTTGTGGCAGATTTTCTCGGGCATTGTAATTATCTTGTAGCACGTTATCATTCCGCCAATCAAATTGAAACTGTATTGGGATTTCATCATAATCCCGAGGGCTTTTATTATACTGATGGAACAGCCATTGACCCTCAAAAACCTTTATATTGCCTTTTACGCCCACAACATATTCAACTTCAACTTGATCCTCAAGGTAAAGGTGTCATTGTTGATAAATTATTTGTTGGTTATTTTTATCAATATAAAGTACATATTCATCAACAGCAAATTGATGTTCAACATTATCAATCCTTTGAAATTGGTAGCAAAGTTACCTTATCTTGTGTACATCAATCACTTTGTTTACTGGCAGAAAACTGTGCTGAATAAAAAGGTGTGATAGAGAATTTTTATTAAGCCATAAAAAAGTGAAGAATAAAATGATTAAAGCACTAATATTTGCTAGACAAAATTGCTAACTTTCGGTAAAACTGTTGTTCTGTTGTAAAAAAGTATAAAAAGAATAAATGAGAATAGGAGAAAGGTATGAAGAAATTGTCTGGTGCAGAGATGATCGTACAATCTTTGCGTGATCAAGGCGTTAAATTTTTATTTGGTTATCCTGGGGGATCTGTACTGGATATTTATGATGCTATTCATACTTTAGGGGGCATAGAGCATATTTTAGTCCGTCATGAACAAGGGGCGGTACATATGGCTGATGGGTATGCTCGTTCTACGGGCGAAGTGGGGTGCGTATTGGTTACCTCTGGTCCGGGGGCAACAAATGCCATTACAGGTATCGCTACCGCTTATATGGATTCTGTTCCTTTAGTCATTTTTTCTGGGCAGGTAATGAGTAATTTGATTGGTAGTGATGCTTTTCAAGAATGTGATATGGTGGGGATTTCTCGCCCTGTGGTAAAGCATAGCTTTTTAGTGAAACAGGTTGAAGATATTCCTTCGGTGGTAAAAAAAGCTTTCTATATTGCCTCAACAGGACGGCCGGGGCCAGTGGTCATTGATTTACCTAAAGATATTATGAATCCGGCAATCAAAGTGCCTTATCATTATCCTGAGCAAGTCAGTTTACGTTCTTACAACCCAACGTTACAAGGGCATAAAGGGCAAATTAAAAAAGCCTTTAAAGCTATTCTAGAGGCGAAAAAGCCCGTATTGTTCGTAGGGGGCGGTGCAATTACCGCAAATTGCAGTGAAAAATTGATTAAATTTGCTAAAGCACTTAATTTACCTGTTACTTCATCATTAATGGGCTTAGGGGCATTTCCAAGTACCGATCCTCAATTTCTAGGTATGTTGGGTATGCATGGGACCTATGAAGCTAACAATACGATGCACCATAGCGATTTAATTATTGGGGTGGGTGTACGTTTTGATGATCGCACCACCAATAATCTGGCAAAATATTGTCCAAATGCTAAAGTTATCCATATTGATATTGATCCTACGTCTATTTCTAAAAATGTGGTTGCCAATATTCCAATTGTCGGCAGTGCGGAAAATGTATTAGAAACATTCTTAGCCTTATTAGCGGATAAACAGGCGGAACTCACCAGTGATAAATTGCAAAAATGGTGGCAACAAATTGAGCAATGGCGTGCAAAAAAATGCCTTGATTATCATCGTAATAGTGGCGTTATTAAGCCACAACAGGTCATTGAAACGGTTTATCGGCTCACTCAAGGGCAGGCTTATGTCGCCTCTGATGTGGGACAACACCAAATGTTTACGGCATTATATTATCCTTTTGATAAACCTCGTCATTGGATTAACTCTGGTGGGCTAGGTACAATGGGTTTTGGTTTGCCAGCGGCTTTAGGAGTAAAATTAGCTCACCCAGAAGCAACGGTGGTTTGTGTAACGGGAGATGGCAGTATTCAAATGAATATTCAAGAATTATCCACCGCACAACAATATAATATTCCTGTTGTGATTATTAGTTTAAATAACCGCTTTTTAGGTATGGTAAAGCAGTGGCAGGATATGATTTATTCTGGTCGTCATTCTCAATCTTATATGGATTCTTTACCAGACTTTGTCAAACTCGCAGAGGCTTATGGGCATGTGGGCATTGCTATTGATCATGTTGAAGAATTAGAGGAAAAATTAAAACAAGCGTTTAGTATTAAAAATAAATTGGTGTTTGTTGATATTAAAGTTGATGAAACGGAGCATGTTTATCCTATGTTGGTAAGGGGTGGGGCAATGAATGAAATGATTTTAACTAAAACGGAGACAGCATAATGCGTAGAATTTTATCAGTATTATTAGAAAATGAATCTGGTGCGTTATCGCGTGTAGTAGGGTTGTTTTCCCAACGAGCCTTTAATATTGAGAGCTTAACTGTTGCACCTACAGATGATCCCACCTTATCTCGTATGACAATAGAAGCCTATGGCGATGAACAGGTATTAGAGCAAATTGAGAAACAATTACATAAATTAGTTGATGTTTTTAAAGTAATGAATTTAAGTGATTGTGAACATATTGAGCGAGAAGTCATGCTATTAAAAATTCGTGCACAAGGGGCAACCCGTGATGAAATCAAACGTTTAGCGGATATATTTCGTGGGCAAATTGTGGACGTAACCACAAAATCTTATACCATTCAGTTAAGTGGTACTAAAGATAAACTTGATGCTTTCATTGCTGCAGTGAAACAAGAAACAAGCGTGATTGAAGTGGTGCGATCGGGCTTAATTAGCTTATCTCGTGGCGAGAAAAATTGTCTTTAATCAAAAAAACAATAAATACTAGGTAGTGCGTTAAATTCGCACTTCTTTTCTTTTAAGACGAAAAGTATAATCAATTCGTTAGATCGGCATTTTAAGGAGTGAAATGTGAAGTTAGATGAACTCGCAAAAATTGCGGGCGTATCAAGGACTACCGTAAGTTATGTGGTAAACGGTAAAGCAAAGGAATACCGCGTTAGTGATAAAACTATTCAAAAAGTAACCGCACTTATTGAACAATATCAATATAAACCTAACGCCATTGCCGCAGGGTTAAGGGCAGGCAAGACAAATACCATAGGGTTAATTATTCCTGATTTTGAAAATAGTAGTTATGCTAGAATAGCCAATGCGTTAGAAAACCGTTGTAGAGAACATGGTTATCAGTTAATTATTACTTGTTCTAACGATAACCCTGCTAACGAAAAAGATTGTGCTAAAAATCTTTTTTTACGGAAAGTTGATGCGTTAATCGTTTCTACCTGTTTACCTAATCCGCAGGATTTTTATCCGCAAACAGCTAATAAAACGCCTATTGTTTATCTTGATCGTCCTAGTCAGGATACAGCAAGTTTAATGGTACTATCTGATGATGAACAAGATGCTTATCATCTTGCACAAAATTTATTACAGTCCCATAAAAAAATGAATAATCTTTTATTTCTTGGGGCATTATCTGAACTACCAGTAAGTCAACAACGTCAAGAGGGTTTTACACGTTTAACGCAAGAATATGGCATCAATGCCAATCTTATCTATGCTGAGCAATTTAGCAAAGAAGCAGCCAGCCAAGCATTTCAAACTTGGATTGCTCAACATGGTATCCCTGATAGTATTTTTGTTACCTCATTAACCTTGTTACGCGGTATTTTTCTCGTTTTATTAAATAACTATCAAAGCATTCCTAAATCCATTCACATTGCGACCTTTGGTAACCATGAAATGCTTGATCTTATTCCTAATTTAGTGATTTGTGCCGAGCAGAACCATAGTAAAATTGTTGATACTCTATGGCAATTAATTGACAAGAAGTTAAATAAGAAAAAAGCGTTACAAGTAGAGAATATTACTATTATTCCTCGTCATTTATTAGTGAGAAACACATAATTTTTCCCTTTATGATACGGCTTATCATAAAGGGCGAGTTTTTATTGACGATAAAGTTCATTATAAAGTTGATTTTCAAAACGGTTGAGTGGTGAACGTTGGGTTTTACTGTCTAATTCTCCCGTAGAATAACCATTGATAAATTGTACAAAAGCCACCGTTTCACCTCGAGCATTAGTCATAAATCCAGCAAGATTATAAACCCCTTTTAATGCCCCTGTTTTTGCTTTGATATTTTGTGCTAAAGGCGAAGCAAGCATAGAACCTCGCCCCCGTAATGTGCCGTCCACGCCAGCGGTGGGAAAGCTCTCTAGTAATTGTAATTGGTCTTCGTGAGTAATAATATAGTCTAATACCCTTAGCATATCTTGTGCTGAAATCAAATTATGACGTGATAAGCCTGAACCATCGGCGATAACCGCGTTACCAAGTGGAATATTAGCTTTTGTTTGCAAAATTTGTTTCATCGCTAAACTGCCTAATTGGAAGGTCGCAGGGCGTTTATAATAATGGTAAGCAATGGTTCTAAATAAAGCATCGGCAATTTGATTATCTGATTTTTTCATCATTTTCTTGATTAATTCAGATAAGGAAGCGGATTGATGTTGTGCGAATAATTGCCCTTGTTGTGGATTAATCGCTTGCTGAACTTGACCTGTAAATGTAATACCTAATTGCTTTAATTGACGTTGTATTATCGCAACACCATAACTATCGGGATCTTGTACCGCAAAACTTAATCCAAAAGGCTTATTTTGTCGTCTAATACAGCCTTTGATTTGGTAACGATTATTGTCATGAACTACGGCATCAAGCAAGCAATAATTTGCCTCTTTATTATCAACAATACGCACTTGCCCAAAGACTTGAACAGGAAAACTTGCTGGAACATTAAATTTGGCGACTTCACCAACAGGGTAATTGGCATCTAAATTCACATAGAAACAATTGTTATCTAAATTAATTGCTGCGGGAGGAGCATTAAAACACATGGTTAAATCATTCCAAATCCAACCAGCTGCACGATCGTGGCTAGCAAAAATGGCAGTATCAATAATCAAATTACCATCAATTTTTTCAATACCTTGTTGCTTTAATTGAGCAAGTAATTGATATAGTTGTCCACTGGTTAAATCAGGATCGCCATTAAATTGAACCACCAAATTACCTTGTAACACGCCATTTTTTATTTTACCTTGCGTTAAAAGGCTAGTATTAAAACGGAATGAATCGGGTAAAAAAAGTTTTGCAGTCAGTGCGGTGAGAACTTTTTGTGTACTCGCTGGCAGCATAAATAAATCGGCATGATATTGATCAATCATTTTATTTTGTGAAATATTTTTTGCAATAAAGGCGAGATTAGTCCCCACAGGAAGCTGTGAATTAAGAGATTTTGCTTCAGTAGCAAGAGCGAAAGGGGAGGATAGTAAGGTTGTTACAAATAAAGATAAGGTAAACAGCTTGTTCATTATGAATGATACGTCTAAAAAATCACGAGAAATTATTATAGCATTGTTGATAAAAAAATGTGTTACAATAATCGTCATATTGAGGTGGTTTAGATTAACCCGATAAAAACACTAAGCCTAGCTTTAGTTATAAAGCTAAGCTATTTTTTTATTCAATTTTTAAGGAGTAATGATGAATCAGATTCCGATGACAGTACGTGGCGCTGAACAATTAAGAGAAGAACTTGATTTTTTAAAAACAGTAAGACGCCCTGAAATTATTAAGGCGATTGCTGAGGCAAGAGAACATGGGGATTTAAAAGAAAATGCGGAATATCATGCAGCTCGTGAACAACAAGGATTTTGTGAGGGGCGTATTCAAGAAATTGAAGGAAAACTAGCGAACTGTCAAATTATTGATATTACTAAAATGACTAATAATGGTAAGGTTATTTTTGGCGCAACAGTGGTATTATTAAATACAGCTACAGAAGAAGAAATGACTTATCGTATCGTAGGTGATGATGAAGCAAATATCAAAGAGGGGCTTATTTCAGTAAATTCGCCAATAGCCAGAGGGCTTATTGGTAAAGAAGTTGATGATACCGTAAATATTGCCACTCCGGGCGGTAATGTTGAATTTGAAATTATTGAAGTGAATTATATTTAAACAAGTAAATAACCTGCAAATATGCAGGTTATTGTTTATTCTAAAGACTATATTATTTACGTGGCAAAGTAATCTTTTTTTCCTCTGATGGGCGATAAAGCACTAAAATATGCCCAATAGTTTGTACCGCACAAGCCTGAGTTTCTCTCACAATCGCCTCAATAATTAATTGCTTGGTTTCACGATCTGCCCCTGCAATTTTGACTTTGATTAATTCGTGATGGGAAAGGGCATTATCTATTTCCGCTAATACACCTTCCGTAAGCCCATGTCCGCCGAGCATAACGACAGGATTTAAATGATGAGCTAATCCTTTTAAATATTGTTTTTGTTTTGTGGATAATTGCATAATATGTTGTCCTTGTTAATTCTAATCTGGCTATTTTAAAGCAATATCCATATCTTGCAATGACTAGATAAAAAAGAAAAGCAATTATTAGCGTTAAATGTCGCATATTTTGTCTTTAACTTTTAGCAATAAAATAAGATTTTATGTTACAATGTGAAAATTCTTTTTGTTTATATTTTTGGTGTCGGAGGAAGAGATGACAACCGCAGCGAATAAACGCTCAGTAATGACCCTTTTTACAGATAATTCAGATATTTATTGTCATCAAGTAAAAATCGTTTTAGCAGAGAAAGGCGTTACCTATGAGGCGGAGGTTGTAGATCCGCAAGCCTTATCAGAAGATTTGATGGAATTAAATCCTTATGGAACCTTGCCTACTTTAGTTGATAGAGATTTAGTTTTATTTAATTCTCGTATTATTATGGAATATCTTGATGAACGTTTTCCTCACCCGCCATTAATGCCTGTTTATCCAGTGGCGAGAGGAAAATGCCGTTTATTAATGTTGCGTATTGAACAAGATTGGTATCCAACATTATTCCTTGCAGAACGAGGCACTGACGAAGAGCGAGTCAAAGCATTAAAACAATTAAAAGAAGAAATTCTTGCTGTTGCTCCTATTTTTAGCCAAACCCCTTATTTTATGAGTGAAGAGTTTGGTTTAGTGGATTGCTATGTTGCGCCGTTATTATGGCGTATGCAACTACTTGGTGTAGAGTTTACGGGAGCAGGTAGCAAGGCGATTAAAGGTTATATGGCAAGAGTATTCGCACGAGATTCCTTTGAACAATCTTTAGGTAATGCCGTACCTAAAAATTTAATGGATGAAAAATAATGGAACAATCAGGATTATTACCTAAACGTCCTTATTTATTAAAGGCCTATTTTGATTGGCTAGTAGATAATGATTTAACCCCTTATTTGGTTGTTGATGCCACATATCCCCATGTGAAAGTCCCTACGGAATATGTAAAAGATGGGCAAATCGTGCTAAATTTATCCGTCAATGCCACAGGGAATTTGCAAATAAATTCGGATTTTATTCAATTTAATGCACGTTTTCGTGGAATTCCGCAAGAAATTTATATTCCTATGGGGGCGGCATTGGCGATTTATGCTAGAGAAAATGGCGATGGTGTGATGTTTGAATATGAGCCTGCTTATGCGATTAATGCGTTATCGCAGGATCAGCCTACGGATTTTATGAATGTCGTGGAGAATAAAGACAAGCATACTAATAATGCAAAATCTCAAGCGAAATCTGTTGATAAGAAATCAACTTCTCATTTACGCATTGTAAAATAATTGAAAAATAGACCGCACTTTTATGCTTTGTTTACTCTTGGAAAGTACGGTCTTTTTTGTTAGAGTTTTTAATCCCTTTTATTTATGAACATTAGGAAGAAATTATGTCAAATTTACAACAAATTATTGAAACCGCTTTTGAAAAACGTGCTGAAATTACGCCAAAAACCGTAGATGCGGAATTAAAATCAGCTATTAATGAAGTAATTGCGGGATTAGATTCTGGAAAATATCGTGTTGCTGAAAAAATAAATGGTGAATGGGTTGTTCATCAATGGTTGAAAAAAGCGGTATTATTGTCTTTCCGTATCAATGATAATCAGTTAGTGGCGGGTGCTGAAACTAATTATTACGATAAAGTCCCAATGAAATTCGCAAATTATGATGAAGCTCGTTTTCAACAAGAAGGTTTTCGTGTTGTACCTCCAGCAGCGGTTCGTCAAGGGGCGTTTATCGCAAAAAATACTGTACTTATGCCGTCTTATGTTAATATCGGTGCTTATGTTGATGAAGGGACAATGGTTGATACTTGGGCTACTGTAGGTTCTTGTGCACAAATTGGTAAAAATGTGCATTTATCTGGTGGTGTTGGCATTGGAGGCGTGTTAGAGCCTTTACAAGCAAATCCGACAATTATTGAAGATAACTGCTTTATTGGCGCTCGTTCAGAAATCGTTGAGGGCGTAATCGTTGAAGAGGGTTCTGTTATTTCTATGGGCGTATTTATTGGTCAATCTACCAAGATTTATGATCGTGAAACAGGCGAAATCCACTATGGTCGTGTACCTGCTGGATCAGTGGTTGTATCTGGTAGCTTACCTTCTAAATGCGGTAAATATAGCTTATATGCGGCAGTCATTGTCAAAAAAGTTGATGAAAAAACACGCGGAAAAGTAGGTATTAACGAATTATTACGTTCTATTGACGAATAATATTAACCTAACTTCTTCTATTTTATGTTACAATCCGTTGGCTTAGGAAATTTACACTAAGCTAACGATAAAATCTCTATATCACTATATTTAGGAGTAATTATGAAAAAGTCAGTATTGGCTACTTTAGTATTAAGTGCAACAGTTGCGTTGGCAGCTTGTAACGATGAAAAAGTAAACCAAGCAGCGGATAAAGTCAAAGAAGCTGCTGTTGAAGTAAAAGATGTTACCGTAGAGAAAGCCACTGAAGCAAAAGATGCGGTAGTAGAAAAAGCAACCGAAGCGAAAGATGCTGTTGTGAGCAAATATAATGAAGTAAAAGATTCTGTATCTGATAAAGCAGATGATGCACAAAAAGCAACGGAACAGAAAACAGATGAAGTTCAACAAAAAGCTGAAGAGTTAAAAACAGATACAGAGCAAAAAGCCGATGAAGTAAAATCTTCAGTAAGCGAAAAAGTTGATGCTGTTGAAGATAAAACTGAAGAATTAAAACAAGATGTAGCGGATAAAGCTAAAGAAGTGAAAGCTGATGCACAAGAAACGTTTGATAAAGCAGAAGATAAAGCGGCAGAATTAAAAGAAGCTGCGGCGAATAAACTTGACGCTGCCGCCGATGCGGTTTCTGAAAAAGCAGATGAATTAAAAGAAGCTGTTGAGTCTAAATAATTAAATTTGTTTTATATGAAAAACCATCGATTTATCGATGGTTTTTTTATGTTTGAAAGTCTGAAATATTGGTGGTATAAGAAAATTTTCTAAAATTCCACCGCACTTTTATAGTCGTTTTATTAAAAATGGGACAACTAAGTGTACGTATCCCCCTTAATAAGGGGGATACGGATTTATTAGCATTTACGATTAAATTCATTTAATGCTTGATCAAATTTTTCCGCAACATCAGGATTAACAGGCGATAATGCAGAAGAGGTTAGCGTAATAAAGGAACAAACTAAAAAGCCCGGAATAATTTCATAGAGTTTGGCGAGATCTGTCCAACCTAGATATTTCATTAATGGCGACCAAATTACCACCGTTACAGCCCCAGAGAGCATACCCCATAAAGCCGCATTAGAACTAATGTTGCGGTTAAATAATGAAAGAATTACCACTGGTCCAAAAGCTGCACCAAACCCTGCCCAAGCATAAGATACTAAGCTCATCACTTTTGATTCTGGATCTTGAGCAATGACAATCGCAATAATAGCGATAACGAGAACCATAATGCGACCAACCCAAACTAACTCTAAACTTGAAGCGGTTTTGCGTAAAAAACCTTTGTAGAAATCTTCAGTAATCGCAGCGGAACACATTAATAATTGGGCAGAGAGGGTACTCATAATTGCCGCCAAAATAGCTGATAATACAATCCCTACAATCCAAGGATTAAATAAGATTTTTGATAACTCAATAAAAATAGATTCGGCATTAGCAAGCGGAATGTGATTAACGCTGAAATAGGCTAAACCAAAATACCCCACAGCCACAGCACCGCCTAAACATAAAAACATCCAAGTAATACCAATACGGCGAGCTTGGTTTAGCGATTGTACGGTGTCAGCCGCCATAAAGCGAGCTAAAATGTGTGGTTGCCCAAAATAGCCTAAGCCCCAAGCCAAGGCAGAAATAACGCCGATGCCTGAAACATTGTGTAACCAATTAGAGTAAGGGATTTGGGTAATAGCTGATTTTGCTTCTAATGCAAGGGTAATATCATTCCAGCTTAAATGAATTAATACCATTACTGGAGCAAGAAGCAAGGCAAAGATCATTAAAGTGGCTTGAATAGTATCGCTCCAAGATACCGCTAAATAACCACCGATAAAAGTATAAGCAATGGTAGCAAATGCTCCTAACCAAAGGGCAGTAGTATAATCTAACCCCAGTAAGCCTTGGAATAATTTCGCCCCAGCTACCACACCAGAAGCACAATAAATGGTAAAGAAAAATAAAATAATGGCTGATGAAATAATTTTTAAGGCTTTTTTCTGATAAGGAAAGCGTTGGGCAAAAAATTCTGGCAAAGTAAGGGCATTGTTGTAGGTTTCGGTGAAGATCCGTAACCGTCCCGCCACGATGCGATAATTAAAATAAGCCCCTATGGTTAAGCCAATAGCAATCCAAGCCTCAGATAAACCTGATAAGAAAATGGCACCGGGTAACCCCATTAATAGCCAACCTGACATATCGGACGCTCCTGCCGACATTGCGGTAACGAAACTGCCCATTTTTCGCCCGCCCAGAATATAATCATCAAAATTCTGGGTGGAGCGATAGGCATAGATCCCTATGGCTAAAATAACAACGAGGTATAAACCAAAAGTAATGTAGATTTGATAGTTTTGCATAAACTTCCCCTTTTTTATTGCTCTTGTGATGCCATTAATGACGCATTTCCACCTGCGGCAGTGGTATTTTCACTACGAGAAAATTCATCATATAAGGCGATAACATCTTGGCTTTGTTGCCAATTATAATATTTAAAAATGGCTTTACTTTGTTCCGCTAACTGTGTTTTAAGTTTTTTATCTAATTGACCGAAATAGATCCCTTTTTGACAGTAACCAAAATCTTCTACAACCTTTACTTTAATAGTGGTTTGTTGAGCAAGAGGGTGGTCAGGTTTGACTAATATACTAAAACCAAACTGATTTAATTTACTTGCTGCTTGTTGTGATTCTTTGATGTTACCATTCAATATTGCGACCTCAGAGGTACGATAGGATAAACTATTTTGTTCCCCAGTGATACTTTCTAGTATAGGTTTGGCTGTTAATAAGGTATGTTCATCGCCAAATTGGCTATAATATTGCGTGGCTTTGGTTAAACGTTGTAAATAAAATTCGCCACCTGCTTTAGGCCCAGTACCAGATAAATAATGCCCACCAAAAGGTTGTACCCCTACCACAGCACCAACAATATTGCGATTAATATAGAAATTGCCACAGTGCAAATGTTGTTCCACAAATTGAATTTGTTTACGAATACGGCTATGACAACCACCTGTTAAAGCATATCCCTTAGCGTTGATTTCCGCGAAAATTTGGGCGAGCTGTTCTTTTGGATAACGAATAATATGCAAAATCGGGCCAAATACTTCTTGATTTAATTGGCTAAGATCATTAAGTTGATAAATGGCTGGTGCGACATAATAACCTTGCTCAGGCGTTTCTAATTCCATATAGCGTTTAGCAATTTTTCGCATTGCTGCTTTATGTTGTTCTAATCGTTGTTTTGCCTCTAAATCAATCACTGGGCCAATATCGGTGGTAAGTAAACTCGGATCACCCAATTTTAATTCTTGCATAGCTTGGCTTAACATTGTATAAATTTTATCGGCAATATCTTCTTGTAACAATAAAATACGCAATGCTGAACAACGTTGCCCAGCAGAATCAAAAGCTGAATTTAATACATCAGCAATGACTTGTTCAGGCAAGGCAGAGGAATCCACAACTAAAGCATTTTGCCCGCCAGTTTCAGCAATTAAGATAGGATCATTATCCGCTTGAGCAAGTTGCTGATTAATCAATCTAGCGACTTCCGTTGAACCTGTAAATACCACTGCATCAAAAGGATATTGAATCAGTCTTGCTCCAAGCTCGCCATCACCTAATAAAAGTTGTAAGGCAGAGTGGGGAAGTCCTGCTTGATAAAATAATCGTGTTGCGGCAACCGCAATTAGGCTGGTTTGTTCTGCTGGTTTCGCCACAACATTATTGCCAGCAGCTAGACTGGCGGCGATTTGTCCAGTAAAAATAGCTAATGGAAAATTCCAAGGAGAAATACAAAGTACCGTCCCTCTCGGTTCAGCTAATTGATGATTTGAGGCTAAGGTTTCTAATTGCAAAGCATAATAACGTAAAAAATCCACTGCTTCTCGCAATTCAGCAATGGCATTTGGTAAAGTTTTGCCCGCCTCTAAAATGGCTAATTTCATTAACAAACCATAATGTTGCTCAAATAAATCAGCGGTTTTAAGCAAAATTTTGGCTTTTTCCACCGCACTTTTTTGTTGCCAATCGTGGTTTTGTTGAGCCTGTTGGAATACATCTGCAACATAATCAGGATTAAAAAAGCAAACTTCTCCCACTGGTTCCAAGGTAGCGGGATTTTGTACAGTCTGACTAGTAAGATGATAATCTTTGCTACTTTCTATTGCGACTAAAGATTGTCCCAGCGGTATTGCGGCTTGATTAAGTGCGGTCGATAATTGGGCTAAATGCTGTTCATTACTAAGATCAAACCCTTTAGAGTTTTGTCGTTCTTGGAATAAATTTTGTGGTAAACGTACCGCTTTATTAGGTTGCCCTTGTGATTTTGCATATTGTTGCCAAGGTGGTGTCATTAATTGTTCAGCTGGGATATGTGGATCAGCTAATTGGTGTACAAAAGAGGAATTTGCTCCATTTTCTAATAAACGACGTACTAAATAAGCCAATAATGTTTCGTGCGTCCCCACAGGGGCATAAACACGCACTAAACGATCAAGATTTTGTTTGCCTACGACATTATTGTATAAGGTTTCGCCCATACCATGTAAACATTGAAACTCATAATGTTTATCTTGTCCAAGTTCATAAATCGTGCAAAGGGTTTGTACATTATGGGTGGCAAATTGCGGATACACCACATCTTGTGCCGCCAATAATTTTTTGGCACAGGCGAGGTAAGCAATATCAGTATGGTTTTTGCGAGTATAAAGCGGAAAATCAGTTAATCCTTCGGTTTGTGCCCATTTGATTTCACTATCCCAATAAGCCCCTTTAACTAAACGAATCATCAAGTAAGACTGTTTTTGACGAGCAAGTTCAATCAAATAATCAATCACTTTGGCAGCACGTTTAGAATAGGCTTGTACCACAAAACCAATTCCCTTATAGCCTTGTAACTCAGGTTCATCAATTAATTTTTCAATTAAATCTAAGGATAATTCAAGGCGATTAGCTTCTTCCGCATCAATGTTAATACTAATATTAAATTGTTTTGCCAATAAGAAAAGCTGTTTGACTCTTGGATAAAGTTCATTCATCACCCGTTCATATTGTGCTCGGCTATAACGTGGGTGAATTGCAGATAATTTAACGGAAATACTATTTGATTGATAAATATCACGCTGTGCAGATTCTTGCCCTACGGCTTTAATGGCTAATATATAATCTTGTAAATAACGATCAGCATCTTGTTGTGTCATCGCCGCTTCCCCCAACATATCAAAGGAAAAAACATAACCTTGCGATAAACGGGGTTGAATTCGTGCTAATGCGTTGTCAATGGTTGTACCTGTTACAAATTGTTCACCTAAGATTTTCATTGCTTTTATCATTGCAAAACGCATAGCAGGTGCCGATAAGCGAGCAAAACTACGGGTTAAAGCATTTGAAAGGGTAGTTTCATCAAAACTTTCACTTAATTTCTTACCTAGTAATAATCCATAACTGGCAGCATTAATAAATAAAGAAGAAGACTTATCAATATGTGCTTTCCAATCGCCTTCTTTTAATTTATCTTGAATCAATTCATCGCGAGTTTGAGCATCAGGAATACGCAATAATGCTTCAGCAAGACACATTAAGGCAATACCTTCATCATCGCCCAAAGAATATTCTTGCATTAAGGCATCAACGCTATAACGATTTTTCTTGGTTTGGCGAAGATGATTAATCAATTTGATTCCATTTTGTTTAATACGTTTTTCTTGATCAGGGCTAAAATCCAACGTTTGATATAATTCATCAACGACAGTTTTTTCATTAATGCGATAATAATCCGTAATAGCTTGACGTGATACTCCATATTGACGAGCTAAATCAAAACTCATATTGCCTCCAAGAAAAAATAAGGAAAATGGGGGATAGTATAGTACCTTAGTAAGTAACGAATATGTTTAAATCTTTAACATATTGTGAAGTACAAATTAATGTAAAAAAGAGAAAAAGACAATGGTTAATTGAAGAAAAATTTTATCTGAACGCATTATCATTAATTTTTTAATAAAAAATACACTAAATAAATGAATAAAATCTAGCATATAGTGACAATGTCACTTAACTAGAGTTAAGTTTTTTAATTGGTTAATAGGAAAACCAACCCTAGATATCCGAGCAAGCAAAAACATATCTTTTCTCTTATCTAATAACAGAAACCCTTTATTTATATTGATGTCCCTGTATTAATAATTTTTCATCATAAAATCTATATTTTCCCTTTACACTATAAAATCAATAAGGATATTTAAACAAAAATGATTGTTACAGTGTTCAATATAGTAGCATTATGTCTTGCTTAGATAGTATTTGTTACCTGTGTATAAGTCTGTGATTTATTTATACCGTAGTTCCTACTTACCTTATAACTAATTTCGCATAATGTATATTATGTTAAATAATAAATTTATAAATGTAACAGGCTAAAATGTTTATCTACCCTATATACGTTAAGAATGTGAACGACTATATTTCATTATTTCGGAATTATATGGATATGTATGAATAGATAATTGAAAATGCCCAATAATAAATTGGGCAATTAGAGATTTGATGAATTTTGAGAAATTAATGCAAGGCTTGCTGAGTTGATTTCGTTTCTTTACTCATCCAACCAATATATTCACCATCAAAACGATCGGCTAAGATATTAAATTGTTCAACAAAATGAAAAATATCCCGATCATCTAATGTCATTTCATTGGTTAATGTTGCAACATAAATTGGTGTTTTTGCTGTTTTATTATCTTCCTCTTGTTCTGGTTCTTCTTCTTCAATACCATGTTGTAAATCAAAAAAATCAAAGAAATTGGTATTAAAATTATCAATAAAACGTTGTAGGCTGTCTTCATTTTTAAAATGAAAAATATGTTCTACTGGTCTTCGTTCAGACAGATCATCGCCATTGGTTTGTAATATGGTTAAAATTTCTTCTGTGGCATTAAGTTTTAACTCTAATGGTGACGGCAATAGAAAATCAAAATAAATACTTGCTTGAGGATCTTGTTGTTGCTTAATATCAGTAATTGAATCAAATCCGTTAAGAATATCAATGACTTCTTTCGCATAATTTGTATAAAAATAGATTTCATTTTTTCCATTACCAATAACATGCCCTGAATATAATGTATCAGGTAAGGCATTTAATTGAGTAATGATTTTAACCATTTTATCAATTAAAATATCAGCTTGTGCTATATCAGGTAAACCATCGGAATTTGTATCCTCCACGTCATAAGTGAGGGAGAATTGAACAACAGAGGAAAAAGCGGTATCTTTAAAAATATCGGCTATGGCTAAATTGACGGAAAAGATACATTCATTATGATTAATAATACTACGATAAACTTTCCAATTTTGTATCATTGATAATGTGTCGTTTAACTCATCTAATGTTTTATCTGTTTCCATAACTCTCCCCTATTTAATAAATTTTAGTGAGATAATCAAATATTCGTTCCATAATCTACCAAACTCTTATCAAGAAGTTAATCTTTATCGTATAAATTAAGCAAAAAATATTAAGATTTGTGACGGTTATCGAAAATTTACAGTAGTATTTTGTTGTTAAAAAAGGCAAAATATACACCTTGTTGGATTGATTGATATGAATAGAAGATTAAGCCATGGAATTACTGATTGATTTTTTTTCAAATTATGGCTATTGTGCCGTACTTTTCGTGCTGATTATTTGTGGCTTTGGTGTGCCTATTCCTGAAGATATTACCCTTGTTTCAGGGGGAATTATCGCAGGGCTTGGTTATGCTAATCCTCACATTATGCTCGTTGTAAGTATGTTTGGCGTTCTCTTCGGCGATAGTATTATGTATTGGCTTGGACGCATTTATGGTGCCAAAATATTGAGAGTAAGAATTGTTCGCCGTTTTATTAATGTGCAACGTTTGCGTTTAGTGCGTGAGAAATTTGATAAATATGGTAACCGAGTTTTATTTATTGCTCGCTTTTTACCCGGATTACGCGCTCCTATCTATATGATTTCAGGCATTACTCGCCGTATAAGCTATACGCGTTTTGTTTTAATTGATTTTTTTGCTGCGATTATTTCTGTGCCGATTTGGGTTTACCTTGGTTATCATGGAGCAGCCAATTTAGATTGGATTGAGCAACAAATTAAGCGAGGTCAAGTTGGTATTTATATTATTATTGCCATTGTTGCTCTTTATGTGATTTTTAAATTATATCGGGCTAAAAAACGTAAGTCAGCCAAATAAATAAAATATATATACCCCCAAATGGGGGTATTCTACTCCCCTATGATTATTACTTAAACCACCTTTCCATTGCCTGATCGTCAGTTTGCTTAGCCTCCACCCAGCGTTCGCCTGAACAGGTTGTTTCTTTTTTCCAAAAAGGGGCTTTGGTTTTTAGATAATCCATAATAAATTCATTAGCTTGATAAGCCTCTTTACGATGTGCGGAACTTACCCCTACCAAAACAATTTCATCGCCTGCTTTTAATTGCCCTACTCGATGAATAATGCTGATAGCTTGAATATCCCAACGTTGTTGAGCTTGTTCCGCGATTTCTTTTAATACTTTTTCTGTCATTGCAGGATAATGCTCTAAATATAATTGCGACACCTGATCTCCTAAATTAAGATCTCGTACTTTCCCTACAAAAATAACCACAGCCCCAGCAGATTGAGATTGAGCAAGCCACTGATATTCCTCATTTTGATCAAAGGACAATGGACTGACCTGAATTTTAATATTATCCATATTATCCCCCCGTAACAGGTGGGAAAAAGGCAATTTCATCACCTGCTTGAATTGGGCTATCTAACGAAGATAATGTTTGATTAACTGCTACAAGCACTTTTCCTTGTTGTAAGGCTAATTGCCATTTGTCGCCTTTTTGTACTAAATAATCTAATAATTGTTGAATATGCTCAAATTTAGCCTCAAGCATTAATTCATCGGTATTGACTAATTCTCTAATTTGTCCAAAAAATAATATTTTTATCATTTTGTTATCTCATTTATTGTTTCTTGTGGTACACAAAAATAACCTGATTTTCCACCGCACTTTTCTAACAAGCGAATCTGTTCAATAACAATATCTTTTTGTACTGCTTTACACATATCATAAATGGTTAAAGCTGCCACGCTTGCTGCCGTTAAGGCTTCCATTTCAACGCCAGTTTTACCTGTCAATTTGCAATAGCTTTCTATCCGTACCTGATTACTCTCAGGCAAGGGGCAAATATTGATTTCTACCTTGCTTAATAATAATGGGTGGCATAATGGGATCAATTCCCAAGTTTTTTTTGCCGCCTGTATGCCTGCAATGCGCGCCGTAGCGAATACATCGCCCTTATGGTGTTGTCCGTTTAAAATCATCGTTAATGTATTTTGTGACATTGTCACTAAAGCCTCTGCTCGAGCTTCTCGTACAGTATCTTGTTTCAACGAAACATCAACCATATTCGCTTCGCCTTGGGCATTAATATGGGTAAATTCTGTCATTTTATATTCCTTTATGAATTAACCGCCAATGGTTGATAAATTAGCACGTACGCCAGTATCGCCCATATGTAAATAATGATGCTGCCGTTTATGTTGTAAGGCAGAAAATAAGCGTGCCTGTAATTGAGATTGTTGGAGATCAGATTGTAATAAATCTCTTAGTTCAATCCCCTCTTCGCCGAATAAACAAAGGTGCAATTTACCTCGAGCAGAAACTCTTAAACGATTACAACTGGCACAAAAATTTTTCTCGTAGGGCATAATCAATCCCACTTCGCCCTGATAATCTTGATGATAAAACACTTTAGCAGGCCCATCACTTCGCCCTTTCAAACGCAATTTCCAGCCTTGTTGCAATAATTTTTTTTCCAATAATTGTCCTGATAAATGATATTGTTGGAAAAAATGATCCATATCCCCTGTTTGCATCAATTCAATAAACCGCATTTGAATAGGTTTATCTTTAATCCAAGCTAAAAATTGCTCAAATTCACGCTCATTGAGTTGTTTCATCAATACTGCATTAACCTTAACTTGGCGATAACCAATTTCTAAAGCCCGTTCAATCCCTCGCATTACTTGATAAAACTTATTTTCGCCTGTAATGATATGAAACATTTTAGGATCTAAACTATCCAAGCTCACATTAATTGACGTAATACCTGCTCTTTTCCAATTATCCACCTCGTTTGCCATACGATAGCCATTGGTTGTCAAGGCAATATTTTTTATGCCATCGATCACCTTAATTTGCTCAACAATGGATAAAAAATCTTTGCGTAAAGTAGGCTCACCACCTGTAATGCGGATTTTTTCTGTTCCCATGACAACAAAGGCTTTTGCCACACGAATAATTTCCTCTTGCGTTAAAAAATGCGGTTTATTTTTTTCTGGTTGATAACCATTAGGTAAACAATAGTTACAACGAAAATTACAAACATCGGTAATAGACAAACGAAGATAATAATATTCTCGCTGGAAAGCATCAACCAAACGGTTAGCTCCCAACGACTTAATAGGAATGCGTTGCATCAAGACACCTTTCTAAATACGAGAGGATAAATCGTTTCCAATCTTATCCTTGGA
Organism: Volucribacter amazonae; assembly: GCF_029783845.1. Classification (NCBI taxonomy): domain Bacteria; kingdom Pseudomonadati; phylum Pseudomonadota; class Gammaproteobacteria; order Pasteurellales; family Pasteurellaceae; genus Volucribacter; species Volucribacter amazonae. The sequence goes on from NZ_LWID01000001.1 coordinate 2,573,960, forward strand.
CAAAAATTTGTCGGCTTGTAAACCATGCTATCTAAACAGTTTAGGTCAACAAGCTCGGAGTTATGCAAATAAATTTTGATCATTCTAAAATAGAAAGAAATAAATGTACAATCGGCAAGGAAAAAATAACCTTATTGAGGTAACTATTATAAGGATAGAAGGTAAATTAGTTATATAAGTAAGTATACAAAGGGTATGTAATCGTTCTATTTTAAAAACATGCTTCGTTATTATAGTCGTTTCAAATATCGCTTATTTATCTCTTCGTCAAAAAATGCTATCTTTCTCGGCAAATAATTGATTTGAGATAAATTATGTTATTGCAACAGAACACTATCCCATTAACCAACCTAAAACATATTGTCGCCATTGGTGGTGGCCATGGTTTAGGGCGTATGTTATCAGCCTTAAATTTTATGCAAGAAAAATTAACAGGCATTGTTACGACCACAGATAATGGTGGTTCTACGGGGCGAATTCGTGATGATTATGGTGGCATTGCGTGGGGTGATTTGCGTAATTGTTTAAATCAAATTATTACTGAGCCAAGTACCGCTTCTACCCTTTTTGAATACCGTTTTAGTGGCACAGGCGAACTTGCTGGGCATAATTTAGGTAATTTAATGCTAACCGCATTAGAAAATATGCAAATTCGTCCTTTAGAGGGCGTAAATTTGATTCGTGATTTATTAAAGGTAAAATCCTTTATTATTCCTATGTCAGAAACGCCTGTTCATCTTGTTGCACAATTATCTTCAGGGCAACAAATATTAGGCGAAGTAAATATTGATAATCTTGAGGAATTGCCTCAATCATTGGCTCTTACTCCCCTTGTTTCAGCTACACCAGAAGCGATTACCGCTTTACAACAAGCAGAACTTATTCTTATTGGGCCGGGCAGTTTTTTTACCAGTATTATGCCCCCTTTGTTACTCAAAGAAGTGCAACAATGTTTACGCCAAGCACAATGTCCGAAAATTTTTATTGATAATTTAGGGGTTGAGCATAGCCCAGCGGCTAAATTGTCTTTGGCACAACGGATTAATTGGATTAATCACAATGTAGGGCAAAACATTATTGATGGCGTGATTACTAGCACCGAACAAAAGGAACAGCGCATAGATGCCGAACAGCAACCACAATGGCTTACAAGAAAATTAAATGCCGATGATGTGCCATATCGACATGATCGGCATTTATTATGTCAAGCTATTGCTGAACTATTAGAAAGGTTTAAACAAAACGATTTTTAATCTTGGCGAAAAACCTTAACATTATTAAAACCTGCATCTTGTAAATATAGAGCCTGTAGCTTGCTCATTACCCCTCTTTCACAATACAAAAGATAGGTTTTATCTTGCTCAAGTGTGGCAAATTGGCTTGATAATTTATAAAACGGTAAAGTAATAATCGGATTACTGATATTCAATGCCAAAGGTTTTTCTTCAACTTCCTCTGGGCTACGAATATCAATAATAATATCGTCCTTAGCTAATACAGCAACAGTTTCTACTTCGGTAACCGATTGAGCGGTTTGCTCGGCAATTTGGCGAATATCTAAAATTTTGGCATTTTCCACCGCACTTTGTAAGATATTCATATCAAAATGTTGTTCTTCTTGTTCAATTTTGCTTTTAACCGCTTTTACCGTTGGATTTTTGGAAATAACACCACAAAACTCTGGCATAGATTTCGCAATATCTTCGGTTTCAATTTGCTTAGCTAACGCAATAATTTGCTCTTTGTCGTGGGAGATTAATGGACGTAACACTAAACAACCTGCCGCTTCATCAATTAAGCGTAAATTGGTTAACGTTTGGCTAGATACCTGCCCTAATGCTTCACCAGTAACTAAGGCTTGAATGGCAAAACGTTCTGCCACTAGGCTTGCCGCTCGTACCATCATACGTTTTAATACCACACCCATTTGCCCATTATCAATTTTCTCCAAAATTTCGCCAACCACAGGCTCAAAATTAATGGCAATAAAACGGACTTTATGGGATTGGCTATAACGTTGCCAAAGATGATAAGCCATTTGTTTAACCCCAATTTCATGGGTTGCACCGCCTAAATTAAAAAAACAATAATGAACACGACAACCACGTCGCATCAACATATAGCTTGATACGCCAGAGTCAAAACCACCAGAAATTAACGATAGTACATCTTCTTGTGTACCAATAGGATAGCCGCCGATACCTGCATAACGTGCTTTGATCAACATCATATGTTCATGTTCAATATCAATGCGTACGGTAATATCGGGACGAGTTAATTTCACTTTCGCTGAGGGAATATGTTGATTTAATCCACCACCAATATAGCGTTCAGCTTCTAAGGAATTAAAACTATGCTTGCCCTTGCGTCTTACTCGCACACAAAAGGTTTTATTTACTAATTGCTCGCCGACTTCAGCTAAGGTTTGTTCAAAAATATCATGTAAAGAAGAAAAGGGTTTTTCCTCTACGGCTAAAAAATGATGAATACCCGGAATACGTTGTAATTGCTCAATTAATAAATCAAAATTTTCATTATTTTTTGACCGCACTTCAATATAATCCCAATGGCGAACCACCGCAACTTGATCATCAAAGCGGGTTAATACATTACGAATATTACTGGTTAAAATTTTGATAAAGCGTTTGCGTACCGAATCGCTTTTAATCATAATTTCAGGAAAAAGTTTAATAATAAATTTCATGCTGTTGCTTAAATAAGGGTTAATAAAATGGGGCGAATTATAACAAAATTCCGCCCAAAGCCATAGTTAAGAGTTTGACTATTTTCTTATATAGTTATCAAGAAAAGTGACAATGTAACAACAATAAGCTTAGTCATTTGCTAAAGTATGCACTAATCGTTGTTCTAGCTGTTGCCGTTGCGTGGCACAGAGGGCTTTTCCCTCCGCATTGACTAAAATAAAAAAGTCTTCGGCTTTCTCGCCAATGGTGGTGATTTTAGCATTGAGTAAATTGAGCTGTTGCTCCACAAAAACTTGGCTAATTTTGCTCAATAATCCCGCTTTATCTAAGGCAAAAAGCTCCATTTCGGTATGATCCGAACGATGTATATTTAAAAAACGTATTTGAGTTGGCACTTGAAAATGTTGCAATTTATAATTTCGCCGTTGATTTAGCAAGGCTTTAGCTGGTGTGGTTAATCCTTGGTATAAGGCTTTTTCTAATGCTCGTCGCCGCTCATTGCGTACTAAACTGCCATCAAGCTCTGACACAATAAAACTGTCCATCACATAACCATCTTGTCTGGTAATAATTTGTGCATCGTGAATACTCAAATTTTTTGTGCCAATAATGCTAACAACCTTATGAAATAAGCTAGGCTGATCCGCACAATAGATAAAGATTTCTGTTCCCCCTTTGGCAAATTTATTGCTTACCTTAACCACAAGATTATCTTGATTTTCATACAGTAACTGACTATGCCAAGCAATTTGTTTCGGCGTATTGCGTAAAAAATATTCATCAGGACATTGTTGCCACAGGGCTTGAATGGATTGCTCAGGTAATGCCTTTAATAAAATAAGGGCTTGCTGACGATTTTGAGCAATTTGTTGCTGATAATCCAACCGATGTTGCATTCCTTGATCAAATTGTTGTGAACAATATTGGTATAGGGTAAATAATAAGGTTCGTTTCCAATCATTCCATAAGGTACCATTGGTAGCACAAATATCCGCTACGGTTAAACAAACTAAATAATCCAAATGCTGTTGATCTTTAACTTTATCAGCAAAAGCTAATACCACTTCGGGATCATGAATATCACGCCGTTGTGCAGTAATGGACATAAATAAATGTTGTTGTACTAACCAACACATTAATTCGGTTTGGGTGGCATTAAAACCATGTAGAATGGCAAAATCCTGCATTTCTTTTGCCCCAAGCTCCGCATGATCACCACCTCGCCCTTTGGCAATATCATGAAATAATCCTGCTAAATATAATAGGCGGCGATCGGCTAATTGGGGAAATAATTGGGTACAAAGTGGGTGTAATTTCTGATTTTCTTGTTGTAAAAAACTTTCTAGTTTGAGCATAACACGCAAAGTATGCTCATCAACGGTATAAGTATGAAATAAATCAAATTGCATTAAGCCCACAATAGGTTGCCATTGCGGTAAATAAGCGGTTAATACCCCATATTGGTGCATAGGAAAAAAGGCACGACTGATGGCTTGAGGTTGAGCTAAAAGTTGGATAAATTTTTCCCTTGCTTTTGCATATTGGCAAAGGGGCGAATTAAGCTGACCGAGAGCAATAACTAATTCACGCAAGGTTTCAGAGTGAATATCCGCTTTATGATGTTGGGTAAGATAATAAAATAAATCCAAGATACTTTCAGGTTGTTGGGTAAAACTGGATTTGTTTTTTAATAAAATACTTTGCCCAAGCAAGCAAAAATTATCATCTAAATCCACCGCACTTGTTTTCTCTGGCGAGGTTAGAAAATGTTCTTGATAATGCTTTAATAAAATATGGCTTAATAAAGCGATATGTTGCAAACTTTGAAAAAACACTTTCATCAGTTTTTCTACCCCTTGATTGCCCTCGCCAAAACCCAGCATTTGGCTAATCTTAAGCTGGCGATCAAACAACAAGCGATTATCATAGCGTTTTAAGATCAAATGTAGGGCAAAACGAGTGCGAAATAAAAAATGCTGGCTTTGCTGTAAACAAGCATATTCTTCGGGATAAATAAACCCTGCTTGTAAAATATCACTGAGGTTTTTGGCTTTGGTATGGCGTAATGCAATCCAATACAGTAAATGTAAATCTCGCAATCCGCCCGGGCTGTTTTTAATATCAGGTTCTAAATTATAGCTGGTATTATGATAACGTTGATAACGTTCATTTTTTTCCTGTAATTTGGCTTGAAAAAAATCGGCAGCTGGCCAAAAATCTGCTTGATAATGCACCGCACTTTCTAATTGAGCAAAAATTTGCTGATTGCCACATAAATAACGGCTTTCTAATAAATTGGTAGCGATGCTAATATCTTTTTTGCCCTCCTCTATACATTGGGTAAGGCTGCGTACACTATGCCCAATATCAAAATGACAATCCCACAAAAATTGAATAAACTGAGCAATTTTTTGTTCAGTTTCGGGGCAAATAGCTGATTGACTAAGAATGAGAAAATCTAAATCAGAAAGCGGAAAAATCTCTTGCCGTCCATATCCTCCTACCGCAATCAATGCTAAATCAGGCTGTTGATTTAAAGCAAAATATTGCCAAAGATGACATAATAAATCATCACAAAATTGGTTACGTTGTGCAATCAATTCATATACATTAGCTTGATTAAAATGTGCTAATTCCCTTTGTGCTAACGCATTTTTTTGTTGTTTAATATTTTCCACTGTAGGGATTGGTTGTGCTTGATAAGAGAATAACGCCATTTTTTTCACTTCCCTAGCTTAAATGAACAAAAAGGCTTGCTATTAAAACAAGCCCCTTTTACAAGATTTAAAGATTAACCATAAAACGACTTATCCGCCCTGCTTGTTGTTCTTCATCACGAATGGTCATGACTTCGCAACCCTGTTGCGTTACTACAATTTGATGTTCATATTGTGCGGAATGACTACGATCTTTGGTTTTCACTGTCCAACCATCGCCCATTAAACGTACTTCTTTTTTGCCGGCATTAATCATAGGTTCAATGGTAAACACCATGCCTTCTTGTAAAATCACCCCACCATCATCAGCATAATAATGTAACACTTGGGGATCACAATGAAACTCCGTACCAATACCATGTCCACAATATTCACGCACCACACTAAATCCTTGTGCTTCAGTATATTGCTGAATTGCTCGCCCAATTTCATTTAAACGGATACCGGGTTTTACCTTGCGTAATCCCACATAAAGTGCCTCTTGAGCAGCCTCTACTAGCTTTTTACTGCGAATATTGGTTTCGCCTACAATGTACATTTTTGAGTTATCGCCAAAATAACCGTCCTTAATGACCGTAACATCAATGTTTAAAATATCGCCGTTTTTCAAGATTTTATCATCACTTGGAATACCATGGCACACTACTTCATTCAGGGAAATACAGGTAGCTTTAGGATAATTATGGTAACCCAAACAAGCAGGAATAACTTTTTGATGATTTACCATATAATCATGGCAAATACGATCTAATTCTCCGGTACTAATGCCAGCTTTAACATAAGGTTCAATCATCACAAGAACTTCTGCGGCTAATCGGCAAGCCTCACGCAATTTCTCAATTTCTTCACTCTTTCTTAATGGGATATTCATTTACGACTCTCTATGCTAATTAATAAAAAATTGGCTCTAAGTATAACATATTTCAAGCTAACAAAATAAGCGAAGATTTTTAACCAAAGTGCGGTCAGTTTTGGCATTTTTTCCCCATTTCAAGAAATGCTAATTTATATTTTTTTGTTCACTAACTAATAAAAACTTGAATGCTTTAGTGGGTTATTAGATAATAGCCCAATGGTTTTTGATTTGATTTTTAACTGGGGAAGCGAATGAGTGATGTAGTAGTGCCGTTGACGTTTACTGACGCAGCTGCAAATAAAGTAAAATCATTAATTAGCGAAGAAGAAAATGATGCGTTAAAATTGCGAGTGTACATTACAGGCGGTGGGTGTAGCGGTTTCCAATATGGCTTTACCTTTGATGAAAAAGTCAATGAAGGCGATTTGACCATTGAAAAATCAGGGGTGCAATTAGTCATTGATCCCATGAGCTTACAATATTTAATCGGCGGTACAGTAGATTATACCGAGGGTTTAGAAGGTTCAAGATTTGTGGTTACCAACCCAAATGCCACAACAACCTGTGGTTGTGGTTCATCATTTAGTATTTAATCTCTCAATCTTTTATTATGGATTTTCAATTTAGCCAATATCTTGGACAAACCTTAGTAAAATGCTCAATGGAACATGAAGCATTTGCCCATTGGCTAAATACTGAAATCAATGCCAATCTCAACCTTGCACAACAAATTCTCACTCAACTTAATCCCTCACAATGCCTACAAGTAAAGATGATTGAGGGGAAAGAATATAGCCTATATATTGATCAGCAACAAGTGATTTGCCAAGCAAATAGTTTGGCTTTTGGCACAGAAACAGCTCTACAATTAGAGCAGGATTTACATTATTATGATTCAGAGTCCGTAGCAAGTTGTGGTCTAGAGGATTTTATCCAACTTTTAGAAGCATATATTGCTTTTCACACAGCAAAATAATTTTTATATATAAAAACATTATATCAACTCCAAAAATAAAGCCAAAATATTCTTAAAATTTGCTATCTTTATATTGAGCATTAATCTTGCTTGCGTGTATATTAGCGCCTTTGTCATTTGTTTATAAGGAAAATTTATGTCAACAACAAATCAATATGCTAACCCCGGTCCATTAGGACTTTGCGGTTTTGCATTAACCACTTGGTTATTATGTTTAGTGAATGCAGGTATTTTTGATAGCAAGAGCTTAGGCTTAGTTATCGCTATGGCATTTGCGTTTGGCGGTACAGCCCAAATGATTGCTGGAATGTTTGAATTTAAAAAAGGCAATACCTTTGGTTTTACAGCATTTAATAGCTATGGGGCTTTTTGGTGGTCTTGGGCGTTATTTACCGTTTTCTTCAAAGGTGAAACCCCAACAACATTTGTAGCTTGGTATCTCGCTGTTTGGGGAACTTTTACCCTAATGATGTTACTTGCTACCCTGAAAAAAGCAAAAGCATTACAAGCGATTTTCTTCTGCTTAACCCTAACCTTTTATGCGTTAGCTCTTGGTGATGCCACAGGTAATCATAGTATTGTCAATATCGGTGGTTATTTAGGCTTATTAACTGCATTATGTGCTTTCTATCTAGCTGCGGCGGAAATCATAAATGAGGCCTATGGCAGAACGATATTACCGATTGGTGAACCGAAATAAATCATTTATGGATTGAAAAATACCGAGTATTATCCTCGGTATTTTTTTGTATTGCCTTATTTTATTTTAAAAAAGGATTGCTACGTTTTTCTGCTGCCAAAGTGGTGTAAGCACCATGCCCCGGAATAATGATCATTTCGTCATTTAAAGGGAAAAGTTTATTATGAATAGTTGCAATCAGCGTATCATAATCTCCACCGGGTAGATCAGTACGTCCTATACTATTCTTAAACAATACATCGCCCGTAAAAGCAATATTTTTCTCGTGTTCAATAAAACCAATATGCCCCGGACTATGTCCTGGTAAATGCAAGACTTCAAATTGAAATTCTCCAAGGGATAAAACCTCCCCCTCGCCTGCTAGCCATTGATCGGGGTCAAACGCCTCTATTTCCTCAACGCCAAAACGCTGTGATTGTTGAGGTAAAGTGGCAAATAATAATTTATCCTGTGGATTTGAACCAATAATTTCCACACCAAAATGTTGCTTTAATTGTACTGCTGCCCCAACGTGATCCAGATGACCATGGGTTAATAATATTTTGCTCAGCTTTAATCCCAATTCCTCAATACGCTGAATTAAGCGATTTCCTTCGCCACCGGGATCAATAATCGCTGCATTATTATCTTGATCCCAAATTAACGAGCAATTTTGTTGAAACGCTGTAACAGGAATAATCTCTAAATTCATAATACCACCTTGATATAAAGATATTTTTTATAAAAATAGCCGTTTATGTTGACTAAACGGCTAAGAAGTGCGGTCTAAATTTCATTTATTTTTAGCTACCACGCCAAGTACGAACTGGCCCAGTATCAATATGAATAAAATTACTTTTTGGATAATAACCTACCCCGCCATTTTTTAGGCTTTCAGCAACTTGTTTGACTTTGGCTAGGCTTACACCTTGCAAACGGAAATCAATGGCTTGCCCCCGTGTATGGTAACTATTACTGGCAACACCACGACTACGTTGGTGCATTTTGGCATTGGTTACGGGAGCTCGATAACCACAAATAACTAAAATTTCTGCATTAGGTACACCAATTTGGCGATGAATCCGATGAAGTTTGCTAAATAAATTCACGTCCATTTTATGAATTTGGTTAGTACGGCGATCACGCATTAAGTAATCTAATTTTTTTAAATTTGCACTTGAAAACCCTTTACCAACTATAAAATCTAAACTTAATTTATCCCCTGTATTCACATTTCTAAATTTTAAAATACGAGGTTTTGCTGTAGAAACAGAAGCTAATAAGGTATTAGGTAATAATGTTGCCCCTAAAACAATACCGCCGAGGGATAACCATTTACGGCGATGATGATTAATTTCATTCATAAATAATACCTATTAAAAATTGAAAAATTTAACCGCACTTTTTAAATAAAAAGGTTATAAAAATAACCTTTTTATTCTACTGAAATTGGCTTAGTTTTCCAACAAAAACTTGCTAATTACCGACCAGTTTATATTATTTAGGTTTGGCTTGGTATCATAATGATAAATATCAGGTAGGCGATACACCTGATTATTATCTACCCAAGCGGTAACATAATATAAGTAAACAGGGTGTTTGCCCTTAATCGTACAGAAGTTGTTTGCTTACTGGCTAAGGTATTTTGTTTGCGGGTTTCGTTCCAACCTACTTCATTTAATAAAAGCGTAGCCAATTCATCAGATTTTTCAACACGCACACAACCTGAGCTTAAGGCACGATTTTTACGGGAAAATAAATCTTTGCGTGGCGTATCATGTAAATAAATAGCATCAGAACTTGGCATATTAAATTTATAACGTCCTAAAGCACTGTCATCACCCGGTCTTTGACGTAAGCGATAAGGGAAATTTTTAGAGGTCATATTTTCCCAATCAATGGTATAAGGATCGATACTACGTCCTTTGCTATCAATAATGTATAACCATTACGGTAAATATAGCTTGGATCTTGACGCACTTTAGGAATAATATCTTCGTTAATTAATCTTACAGGGGCATTCCAAGGTGGATTAACCACAAGATTACTTAATTCACTATACATAACTGGCGTTTTGCGAGCATTGGTTCCCACAATCACGCGAGAGGTTAATATCAGATTACCATCACGATAATATTGTAATTTATAGCTTGGCACATTCACAAACAATCCATTTTGAAAATCAGGGATTACCCTTAAACGCTGAGCATTAATGGCTAATTGATATAATAAGGCTTTGCCTGTCGGGTTATTTAATAGCATACGGGTAGCACTTCCCACGATACCATCAGGGGTTAAGCCATGTTTTTCCTGTAATTTTTTTACTGCCGCAACAATTTCAGGGCTATAATCATTTTGTTCAAGGGTTTGTGCAGGCAATAAGTGTTTTGCTTTAAGCATTTTTATTAAAATTGCCACTTCTGGTGAATGTGTACCCGGTCTTAAGGTACTGCTAATTTCTAAATGTTTTTCCGTTTGCTCAAAAGATTGTTGAGCAAGTTGTTCTGCTAAATAATTTAATGTTTGTTGATATAAATGATTATTTGAGGAAAGTGATTGCACAAAGGCAAAATTATCGCCATTTTTCACCGCACTTAACCAAGCCTCAATTTGTTGTTCCTTCGGTGCTTTCGCACGATAGGCATTAGGGCTATATAACCATTGCTGTGCAGATTTCAATAAATGGTTAGAATAATACATATAATCTAAAAATGCGTCAGTAACCAACATATCGTAAACAAGGCTATTAGGTTCAGCACTAGCAATGGCGTCCAAACTCGTTGCCGATTTTTTTGACACACCACTTAGCACCAATGCACTATATTCGCGTAAAAACTGTTTAAGGGCTTTTTGATCTTGCCATAAAGGGGTAAAACCATTTTCGCCATAAATTTTTGTTAGTAAGTTTTCAAATTGTAATGGATACTGCCCTACTAACTCAGCGATTTTTTGTTGTGCGAGATCCACCTGTTCAATAACAGCTTGCTCAGCAGAGTTATTTGGTGTGGATAATTCTTCTTGGTTTGCTTGAGCATAAACGGCGGATAATCCATAGCCTAACAAAGCCAATTTAGTAAAATTTACCGGTTTTAGTTTAAACATAAAAAGTTCCTCGAGATGATATAGTCGTTTCAATTTAAAATGAGACAAGGCGGTACGCCGAAGACAGTACAAGTAGTACGGCGAGGCGTACCAACGCTGTATCATTTTAAAGTGGGACGACTATAAAAGGGCTAAATTAGCCCTCAATATTATTGTTGTGATAACTTGCTAAGATCTGCAGCAATCTTCTCCGCTTCGGTTAAGAAGAAGTCAGGGGCTTCATAATCTTTTGGCAAGGCATCAAGATTTTTAATTTTTTTTTTCCTTCTCGCGCAAAACGTTCATTAAGGTTTTTCAAGCGTCTTGCATCATCTTTGTCATTTTCTGCTTTGCGTTCTTTTAAATTGAGGGAAAGATACTTACGTTCTCTTCTTTCATTACGCACCGCTAAATCCCCTGCTAAAGCGATAAATTCAGGATCTTTAGCAATTCGCTCTTGATGATTTTGCTCAAGCTGATTTAACCATTGTTTTGCATTACCTGCTTGCGAATAAGAAGCCGAAGTAATTTATCCCAAGGTAAAGCATTATCTTCTTTATCTTCACCATATTCTTGCATATCAATAAGTTCAGGGAATTTAATATCTGGCGCAACACCTTTTAATTGAGTACTTCCACCATTAATCCGATAAAACTTTTGAATGGTATATTGTAAAAAACCCAAAGGATTTTGGTTTAAATCATAGACAAAATTTAGCGAACGACTTTGTTGTACTGTTCCTTTACCAAAGGTATTTTGCCCAATGATGATACCACGATCATAATCTTGAATGGCTGCGGCAAAAATTTCAGAAGCTGAAGCACTAAAACGGTTGATCATTACCACTAAAGGACCAGTATAAACCTGCTTAGCATCAGGATCTTCATGCACACGAATACGCCCAAAAGCATCTCTTACTTGCACTACTGGCCCATCACTAATAAATAACCCTGTCAATTCAACAGCCTCATTTAATGCACCGCCACCATTTTCGCGCAAATCAATCACTAAGGCTTTAACATCTTTGCCTTGCATTTCCGTTAATAATTTACGCACATCATTAGTTAAGCCTAAATAAAAACCCGGAATTTTTATGCTAGCAATCGCCTGCCCATCAATATTAGAAATAGTCAATTTAGCGGCACGATCTTCAATACGAATTTTATCTCGCACTAAGGTAACTACACGTGGTCTACCTCCTTTAGCTGGCTCAATTTCCAAACGTACTTTAGTGCCTTTTTGCCTTTAATCTTATCCACTACATCATCTAAACGCCAACCAACTACATCTTCAATTTCGCCTTTTTCTTGTCCAACGCCAATAATTCTATCACCAGAAGATAATTTTTTACTCCGTTCGGCAGGCGAACCGGGGACAAGGGATTTAATCGTAATTTCATCATCTTCTGCCTGCAATGTTGCTCCAATGCCTTCCAATGATAAATTCATATCTTCATTAAAGTTTTTGGCAGTTCTTGGTGCAAGATAACTGGTGTGTGGATCAATTTCTCGTGCAAAGGCATTTAAGAATAATTGTGTAATATCATCAGCCTTAGTTTGTGTTAAACGGCAAGATTATAACGTTTAGTTAAGGTTTTCTTA
>NZ_LWID01000002.1 GCF_029783845.1 Volucribacter amazonae
CGCAATGAAAGGCTTCACTTTTTCCATAATCACGATCTCTTTTGATGCTACCGTAGTGTTTTTGTAGTTGATTGTGCCTAAATCAACAATTTCTTGCGGTAACATTAACGCTCTACGTTCTCGTTTCGTGCTTACGCTACGAGTGCGTTTACCGCCTGAATACGAAAAACTCGTATCTTTGGTTGTAACTGTTTTATAGCCTAATGTTTCGCTGATCTCGTTTGTCGTTGCATCTACTTCTTTCGGCGGATAAACAAGGCGAATCATACAGTTCTTGCGTAAGTTATCGGCTCTTTCCTTGCCATATAATTTCGGGCTACATAATTGGGCGTGATCTTGCACAATAATCAAGTAACGCACATTATAGCCAGCTGTAAATCCGATAGCGTCTGCAAGGATATTGACTGCCCCTAACGCTGGGAACTCATCAAGCACTAATAGCACTTGATATTTTAGATTTGGATCCTGGTCTGGTAATGTTCTCGTATTTACCATAATTAATTGTGAGAAAAATAGATTGATAAGGCGTGAGTAGGTTACTAAACCGTCAGGGCTTAAACCAACGTAGATCGACATACGCTCACGACGTAGATTCTCAAAGTCAAAAATCATTGTCGCTTAGAGCCTCTGCACACGTTGGATTTGTGTAAACTTTCATTTCAGCATTGAATGTCATCAATACTGAAGAACGTCCTTTATCGTGCATTTCCAGGAATTCGTTAAATGCTGCTCTTGTCGCTTCAGACAAAGGATTTTCTTCATCTTCGTGTTCTTTCAAGGCTCTTTCAATAAAGCTACTATAACCACCTTTATCTGTGCCTAATTTCATCATCAACGGAATAGTTGGTTTAATCACTTTGATATTATGATTCCACTTTCGTTCGGCGACTTGGTTTTGTTCTGTATCAAGTAAATAGCAGATTAGCCCTTTTGCTAGATTTCCTGCTAAACCTTTCCAAATATCGCCGTCATTCGGTGGGAATAAAATATCAACAATTTTTTGTACATCACCGTCTCGATATTTCATATCACGGCGGATATAGTGTAATGGATTGTAATGGTGCGATTTAATTTCTCCATTTTTCGTATATCTTCGGACTCAGCGAATCCATCGGGAGAGAATAAAAATACTTTTTGACCGCACTTTTCACGAAAGCCAGCAGTAAATAAAAAATTCTCGAATTTAATATCAACACAAACAACACTATCAGCATAGTTTAAAAGATTAGGAATTACGATACCTACGCCCTTACCGCTTCGAGTAGGTGCTCCTAGATATAAAAATTGTTGTCCTGAAAAGTGTAAAAATTTTTTTTTATATTTTCCTATCAAGATAGACGGGTATTTTAATTTTTGCCGTTGGGCTTTAGTAGGTAATAACCCTGCTTTTTTTATATCAAAGTCTGTTGCAAAATTAGCTGAACCGTATAATTCTTCTTTAGATTTCAATTTAAATAGAATAATTGCAAGTAGGATTAATGGAGAAATAGTAATTAAAACCCCAATTATAGTAGCCCCGATTATTTTTAGTTTATTTAATTTAGGTATATTATCGCCTGATTGGGATATGGCATTTAATAGATCAAAGATACTTGTAATAGTAGGTGGTGATTTTATACCTAACCAATCATAAGCTAATTTTCCTGCCTGTATTGAACCTAAAAATGCGGTTATTATTATTGCAATTAATGTGATAATGATAAGAATTATAAATTTTCTCTTTCCTATTTGTTCAGCCATAAATTAGCTCCATTTTCTTCTCAGGTTCAAATAATATTTCAGTCATATAGGTGTATTTAAAAAAACAAGTAACATCTAATGCACTTGCTATAGTTTTTGAGATGAAGTTTTCACTTAATACTTTTCCCATATCTGATTGCATTACTAAGCCAGTTAAGCGAGCTAGAGTTGAGTTAACATCATTTGCGTGTGTTGAAGTAATACTGCCATTATGCCCTGTATTTAAGGCTTCAAAGTAGTTCCAGGTTTCATCTCCCCTTAACTCGGTTAAAAGGATATGATCGGGTTTCATACGCATACCTGATTTTATTAGCTCTTTAGGGCTAATTCCCCCTGATTTTTGATAATCTGAATCAAAAAATAAGTGTAAATGGTTAGCGTGATAAGGTAAGCTGACTTCTGTGAACATCTTCTACAGTAATAATTCTGTGATCGTGTGGTATTAAATCAGCATAAGCCTTTGCAAAGTTGTTTTACCAGAGCCAGTACCACCTACAGCGATAACATTCATATTATTTTTAGCTGCAATCCTAAAGAAATCAGCATAACGCCCCTCTTTTTGGCCATTTTTTCATTTCTTGGCATATAAAGGGGAATAGATCCCTTTTATATGCTTCAGCTATTTGGATATTGTCAAATCGACCTGAATTTTGATAATCATCTACTGTAAATCGAGTTAAAGAGGGTTTTCGTAATGTAAATGAAATAGTGCCATATTCTGTTGCTGGAGAAGTTATAATTTGTCCTCTTCTCCATCAGGTAAAATGACTGAGGCAATAGGATTACGATCATCAAACGATAGCTTTAATCCGCTAAATACGGTTAAAGCATTTGCTAAGGCTTTTAAATTTGACAAGTTGCATTCGGGGGCTGATTTTACTTCCCAACCATTACCACGCTCAAACCAAATTTCATTACCTTGATTTATAGCTATTTCGGTAATGCCTGGATAGTCCAGGACTTCTTGTAATCCAGTTTGTTTTAGTAAAGCTCTTGCCATAGAAGAGCTATCAATATTTTGTGGTTTTAGGAGACGTTATACTCATTATCATCACCTTATTTAACGCTATAAATATTAGAAAAATCTATATCACGAGCAACAAGAATATTAAATAGCTGCCCTTGGTTAGCATAGCCTGTAGGTTGAATATTAATGCTATTTTGTAATGCTATTTCTGCCATTCTACCTGTATTGGCTTCGGTTCTGTCATAAACTACAGTACCTGTAGAATTTCTTTGAGCGGCAGCGGAAGCAGTGGAAATAGCATCTTGGATAAATGAAAGTAAAATTGCACCGCCAAAACGTTTACCCCATTTTTCATCGACCCAAACATTTAGACCACTCGCTCCTAAACTATCTGTTCCTAAACTATCAATACGTACTCTAATACCGTGTGGAGTATCAATTTCAGACCAACTTACAAATGCTTGATTTTGACCTGTAATAATTGCTTTTTTCTGCTCGCCAAAGACTCTACTTCCTCTTTCAATTAAGAGTGTTGAACCGTCCGCAGAAAAAATATCTTTGGTAACTTGGCAAATGAGAATGCTAGGTTGATCTGTTATTAGTCGTGTTTGTAATGCACAAGGAATTTGTGTACCGTGTATCAATAATAAATTACGATTATTTATTAGCTTTGCAGACCCCTTAGGATAAACACCTCCAGCTAACATTTCATTCATTTCTGAATCATCGCCGTTATTGATCCTGTTATTTTCTCTTCCCACTGCTAACAGAAATCATAGTATCACCATCTAATCGGCGTTGAGCTGGACTGTATGTAGGTTGTTCTTGATAGTGATTGTTGTTTATAGTTTGCCCTGTAGTAATTTGATAAATTTTGTCATTTTCTTTTTCTCTAGCTAAACGATCACGTTCTTCTTGCTCTCTAAGTAATCTTTCTCTTTCTTCTGCTTCTTTGCGTAGTCGTTCCTCTTCAATTTGTTGTTTTTTTATAGCTTCCATTTGAGACGCTAGAGAGTTTTTATCATAGCCTTTGTTTTTTAATGCTTCATCTTGTTTAATTTCAATAGTTTCTTTTTGTTGTTTGTCGAAATTAAATAAGGTTAGAGCAATGCCTCCAAATGCGATTAAGGCAGCAATAATAGCAAAAAGGCTTTTTACAAATTTATTTCCTTTACGTTTTATTCCTGTTTCTATATTATTTCTATCAGTTGTAATGTCATCAACAGAAACAATTTTACCTTTTTCTTGATTATTCATTGATAATTCCTCTTACCTTACCGTTAGTTGTTCCGTTAAAGTTTGTACCTAATGCTTTAAGTCGATCTGTTTTAATACCAGCAACAAGATCACCTAGTCTTAAACGATATTCAGGGTTTACTTCGTGAATCACGATATAGCCATTTTCTATATGAGAATTAACTAAGCCCTCTTTTCCATCAGGTAATTTTTTAAAGACAACGGGCATATCTGTTCCAGGTTTAATTGCCATACAGGTAAATATACCGTTATCCCATACTTCAATAGGGAATAAATTTTTATCACCTTTAGCAAAGTAACGATAATTATATGTTCCACCTGAACAAGGTTTGGCCCAAGGATTAATTATTTCTTTCTTAGGTTCTGGGTAACTAAAGCGAACACTCCAAGAGGCTTTATTTCTGTTTGATACACTTACTAAGTTAAATAGATAAGTTCTTTTATTGGTAACAATCGTTAAGTTAGTATCAGGTTCTTCCGCAGCAGGTCGAATCCAAACATTATTGCCTCTGATATTTACTTTCCAAGCTAATGGATCACCTATTGCTGCTCCTCCCTCTGTTTCTGTAATGTATTCACTTGGACTAAATTGAATAAGAGTGGTAATTCCTGAAGATACATTTATTCGAGTAATATTATCGGGATTATAAATAACGTTTTTTACCCTATAATCGTATTTTGTGCTTTTGGGTATATCTTCAGCTTGAGTTGTAAATGGAAAGCAGAATAAGCTTAAAAGTAATGAATTGGATAGCAATTTTTTCATTTTAAGTCCCTATTTATCTTTTTTTATTAAATTTTCGGAATCAACACGGTACCCTGTAACTTGAAATCCTAGAGGGTTAATTCTTCTATCTTTTTCTAGTTCTATTTTATGTTTGTAGTCAAAGGAAGCTGTAGCAAGCCAATATGTTGTAGGGATATTTAAATCTGCTTCACCGTTTGAATCTACAACCTGTTTACTAAAACGAATTTGCCCTACATTATTGATAAATGATACAGATAAGATTTGTACTTTGATTTTCTTTGATTGTTTGAATATATTTACAGGAGATACTGGGCTTGTAATATAACTGTTATATTCACTAAATAAATTAGGCGTTGTCATTAGTTTTACAGTGTCATAAGATGTTTGTATTAATTGCCAATCATAACTTTCGCGTTCTACAACAAAACGAGCGAGCCAATATTTATCTAACTCTTCACCATAGCTTGTTTCTTCTGCATTTTTAAGAGGCTTAACAATATCGGTATAACCCGTATTGTTATCAACACGAATAGCAAAAGGTTCAACGGTTTTTAAAGGAGTTAAAAGAGCTACGGCTATTACACTTCCTAAGCCAATTAGAAGTCCTAATCCTCCAAAAACTAATCCCACTTTTCCCATAGTCTTATGAAAATTAATGCGATCTTTTTCGAATTTATTGACGCTTTCAAAATGCTTTTTAGCTCTCTTGCTTGCTTCTCTTTTGGTTTTAGCATTGGTTTCTTCAGAAGACTCCTGATAATTTTGATCAAGAATTTCTTGTTTATTTTTATTAAATAACTTCATTATTTAGTTCCCTTTTTTGTTTTGTTTAGCATTTTCTTCGTAATAGTGTGAATTGTTAATTTGAATCCAATCGCCTTTTGGCTCTTTCACTTTAGGCGGTGAGTTTGAGCAAGCAGAAAGAAAAGCGATACTTAAAAATAGTATTGATAAGTTTTTCATTTTTAACCTCTAATTTAATTACTAGTACTAGCTGAGCCTTTTCCTCTAAACTTGTTCCAGGTTTTATTTGCTCCGCTTTTGACATTGGTTGTAACGGTATTTCCTATTGCTTTTGCTCCTTTTCCTAATCCTAAAGCTCTAGCTGCTTTGGTAAATCCACTTCCGCTAATTGTAAATGGGCTAATACCGACACCCCCTGTTAATGATGATACTAATGTTGGGATTTGATTTATGGCTAGTGTAATGATGATAACTGATATAAGGATTGTAGCTGCTCCACCTATTATTCCTTCGGAAGATGTATCTGTAACTGCAACTGAAGTAATAACATCAGCAGCTATTTTAGCTGCCAATGAATACATAACATTTAGTAGTATGTAATTTAAAGCTAATCCTGTAAAAGAGGTAAATAGATTTCTAGTTGCAGGAAATACAGCGAAACAAAAGAATAAAATACCAACGGATAGTAATAGTGTTACCATTATCTTAGCGATTAATAAATTGATAGCGATAAATAATGTGAAAATGGTTTGACTAAGCCATAAAGAGAATCGAGCAGGAGCTAATTCAGCCCAAACTCCAATATAGGTTTCTGTAATGCCAATATCTTCTAATCTATCTCTAAGTGTTTTTAAAGGAGCTTCAAAAAGGTTATAAACAGTATCTACCGCTGATACACTAGATGAACTAGTTCCAGTTAATGCAGAAGCTATTTGATCTCCTGAGTTTTGTACAAAAGGGATCACATAATCATAATAATAATTACCAGCATAAGTAAATGTTCCTACAACAGCAAATAATAATAACGCATTTGTCATTTCTTCAATAATAAAGTCTTTTTTTGTATAGAGTTTATATACTAGAAATAGTACATATAGTAAAAAACAAGACATTATTAATGGTTTTATTGCGGAACCTATTGCCTGGGCATTATTTGCAATAGGATCTTGGAATTTTGTTACCATTCCATTATAAATATCACCAATGAAACTCATTTATTAGTCCTTATTTACTGAATTTACTATGGAAGTTTTCTCTACCTTGTCGTATAGATTGTCTAAAATTCTCTATATCGGCATTACGTTGAATTTCTTCTTGAGCTTTAAATTGTTGTTCTGCTTGCATTAAAGCGGTTTGTTCTTGATTAAATTCAAGTTGTAATAATGCCAATTTATTTGCAACATCAGCCTTTTGGGCCGGTGTAATTGCAGAGTCATTTAATACCTTTATTTGATTTAAATTATTTAGACGTTTAATAGTGTTTTTATAATTACGTTCAGTTCTTTCTGCGTATGCCATTAAACTATCAAACTCTTTTTGTAAGCCTGAATTTGGGGTTTTTAAACCGTATTTATCACGTAATCCAGTGAGGCTCATTCCATCAGTTAAAATATCTCTTGCATTTTCAGGAAGTGAATTTAAGAATTGGTCGTTATTAATAATATCGCTTAATTTCCAGTTACCCTCAAGGCGGTTCTTAGTATCTTCAGCAAAACGTTTAGCTTGTTCAATTTGTGAATGTAAAGCGTCTAATTGCTCTTTTAATTGAGCTAATGTTTTTAAATTTTCTGCAATAGTGGTTGCAATACCAGCGGCATCAACGGTTGGAATACCGCTTGCTAATGCAGAATTAGTTGTTATTGCTATAGCTGCTGCGATTAAGGTTGTTTTAAATAACTTTTTCATAATGAACCTCTATAAGTTTTGTTGGGAATTTTGTTTTAGTGCTGCTTTTTCTTTTTTTATTTCTTCCATTCTTTCAAGGAATAAGGGTATCCAAATATCAGGATCATCTCCGTAAATAGATCGAATTTTTTCACATTCCTGTTGTCCTAACGTTGAGCCTGAGATGATAGGTAGGAATTCTTTGCAGTGAGAAAGATCAAAATGGGCAAGCGTGCTTGAACCGCTTTGTTTAACTAAGAATTTACGGCTTTCTTTGTCTAAGCCTTTTAGTAAATAAAAGTCTTTGCGAGATAGTCCTATTCGCTCATAACTTCCTTTATACTCAGCGTCTGGATTAGGTAACATAATTTTTGTTGAAGTTTGTTCTACAATAGGTTCAAAAATATTTGATCGAATTGCGTCAGCAGGTGATTGTGATACTAACCCTAAAAACTCACCTGTTAAGCGTCCAGTTTTTAATGTACGCTTAATCATTTGTTCAGTTGTTGGATAGCTACAAGGAATGTAAAATTCTTCTACAATGGAGAGAAGCAAACGACCAGATTTTTTCATTAGATCTTTGTAGTAAAGCAATACTGAAAATAAAGGTTCTGTTCCCTCGTGACCTTGAGTTTCTAAGAAAGTTGTTGTATCAAATCCTATTTTGTCAAAATCATAAGGGTTAAACAGATTTTTGGGGCTATCAACAATCCAAGCTAATTCTCCGCCCTCGAAGTGCGACCATTTACGTAATCGAATATAAAGAGGCGTAGAGCGAGGAATTACCTGTAAAAGCATACTGAAACGACGTTCTTCAATATCTAATTTCATCACGGCGTCCACGGCTTCTTTAATTAACATTCTATCTTCATCGGAAATTAAACCATTATGATCTCTAGAACAACTAATTACCCAAGAATAAAGGAATTGTAGTAAATCTTGACTGGCGACTTCTTCAAGTTGAAATGGGTTTAAACCTGTATCCACTCCGCTTTCAAAAGTAAAATATGTCGCACCATAAGCTCGCATATATAATTCCGTAGATCGTTTATAATCCATTACAAATAACTGAGGGTTAAAACGTTGTAAAAATGCGACTATTGTTGCTTCTAAGGTTGTTTTACCTGTACCAGTAGCTCCTAACATTAGGAAATGTCCGGCAATAAATTCACCTAACGCATTCACTTTTAAAGGTGTGTAGTGAGTATTAAGGTAATATAACCCTTGAGTAGGGGTCTTTAATGGCATAATTGCTGAACCATCACCGATAGGATTACCTAATGCTTTACCACTAAAATAATTATGTAATGAAAATCCACATACTAAACTAGTGCTTCCTCTTACGCTTGATAAAGGTCTAAATTTAGAATCTGGCATTATGCTTAAAAAAGCATAAATGGATTCAATAGCAGCTCTAGACCAACGTGCTCCTCTACCTTTATCTGTAAACGCGGAAATAACTTTAGCTCCATTATCAACAGCAGCTTTTGCTGTTTCACCAAAAATCAAGATTGAAGCCTGATAATCACCAAATGCGATTTCACCTGAGCTTAAATAAGCTCTAGCTTCTTCTAATTCTTCAAGTTGATATGTAGCACTATCTCCAGAAGAAGAAAGTTTATTTTCTTGAATTTCGATTGCACGGATTGATTTTTGTGCAGTAGTAAAAATAAAAGATTGGGATAAAATAAATTCATAGGGAAGTTCTAACAGAAAATCCCACATTCCAAGAGTTGTTCTTGCTGGATAGCTTTTTAAAAAATATGCTGTACCATATTTTGATATAGTGCTTTCTTTATTTCTTATTTCAAAATAGTCATAGTTGAAGAATAAATCGCTATTACAAACAGAGTCTAAAACTTCGCTATCATTTAGAGTAATAGTTTGATATGTACCATTTAATAGATAAGACAAAAATTCGTTATTTTCACAAATACTAACAGAATCAGTGATATCCAGAATTGATAGTAATTTTCCGTCATAGCGATTTAGTAAAGTATTAGCTTGAGCTAAAATACTGTCGCAGCTTGCTAAACCGTCATTAAGATCATTATATTTTAAAACAAAAGTAATGAAATAACTTGTTTTAAAGAAATTTTGATTTGTAAAACCTGATAAGTATTTATCAGTAAAATTTTGGATAAATTTAGAATGAAATTTATATTTTTGTTCTAATTCATCTCTTTTTTTAACTATATGTGTCCATATAGCAAGTTTACCGCCATATTCTTTTCCTAAATTTAGGAAAAAATCATCTAAACTTGAAAAGTATGTTTTTAATTCTTCATCTGATACGGAAGTAAATGATGTCCCCTCTAATTCAACGGTAAATAATAGTTTATCGCCTCCGAGAGTAATTACATAATCATTAATATTAGCTCTGTATTTTGGCAATAGTGTTTCTATTGCCTTAGAGTTTTTTAAATTGTCTATTTGCATTATACACCTTTCTACTTGCACCATTGCTTGATAAATGAATGATTGGATTACCTTGGGAAAGCATTAATAAATAGGCTCTAATACGCCATTTAATAAATGCTAAAGCGTTTGGATCATCTTCACAGATTATTTTGATGAAAAGTAAAAACATTAGACCGAAAATAGGTAATATCCAAGAGTAGTAACCTAGTTTGAGATAAAATCCTCCAAAAAGGCTTAAAATGATAAATAAAGTGGTGAAAATACCTAAGAGCATTGGTACGCCATATACCATAGCTGGGCGATTCATTCCGTTAAATGACGGGAAAGAATCATCATCATTATTGTTCATTTATTCCTCGCTTAATTTAATGACAACCCTGTTTAAAAGATTAAACAGGGTAAGGATTTTTAGCTAAAAATACTCCAAGCGTAATCGCCAAGGGCAATCGCTCCACCTGCAATAGCACAATACATTACAGCCATTGCTACATCACCCCAACCTTTTCGACCTAGGTAAGCCATAACTACATTAAAAATAATGTAGCCAGTAGCAACGATAGCAAGCCATTTATATGCTGATGTTTTTAACTCACTTGTTGCTGTGATTCCTGAGTCTAGTCCACCTGCTGCGAACACATCAGGGCTTATTAGAGTAGAAAGTAGAGTAATTATTAGAATTGAAAGAAAAGTTATATTTTTTGTTAAGGTCATATACGTTTTCCTTAAGTTTTTTATTGAAAATCCTCAAAAATATCCCAAGCTTTCACTTTTTTAGATGATTGTTCAGAAGATTTATGTGATCTGCCCCCCAAAAGTTGGACTAACTAACCAACAGATTAAGGAGCAGATTTTTTATGACAAAATATAGCCAAGACTTTAAACAACAAGTGATTGATTTCTATTTTCAGCATAACAACGAACTTGCCCACACTTGTCGCCATTTTAACCTCGCGAAAAAGGTAGTAAGATGCTGGCTCCGCTTATTTAATTATGCTGGAAAAGAGGGATTAAAAGTGCGGCAGACCCGACAGGTTTATTCTCCTGAATTTAAACTTCAGGTACTTGAACCCATTCTGCGTGGAGATTGTACCGCCGAGCAAGCGATGGTTGACTTTGGTTTGTCTAATACAGGGCTTATCAGCCAATGGTTGAAAAATTATTTAGAACAAGGTATAAACGGGCTATTGTCGAAAAAACCTCAAGGTTCAAGCAAAATGAAAACCAAATACCCCCAAATGCCACCGCCACCGAAAACCGAAGAAGAACGCTTGCGTTATCGTATTTTAGAGCTTGAGGCGGAGGTCGCCATTCTAAAAAAGTGGCAAGAGTTAAGCCAGCAAAAAATCCGGAAAAAGCCGAAATAGTTAAGGCATTACGCCAACATTTTCCTTTAGAAATCTTGCTGACCTTGACAGGATTGAAACGGAGTACATTCTTTTACCATTTGCCGCCAAAAAGCGAGAAAAATGCGGAAATCACCGAGAAAATTCTGGAAATTTACGAGGAAAATCAGGGAAATTATGGCTATCGGCGTGTTTGTGCTGAATTGCGTAAGTCTATGATGATTAATCATAAAAAAGTGCAAGCGATTATGCAGCAGTTAGGCTTAAAAGGGAAATGTGTTCAGCAAAAATACCGCTCTTATCGCGGAAAGGTGGGCGATATTGCGGACAATCTTTTGCAACAAGATTTTCAGGCGAAAGCCCCTAATGAGAAATGGGTAACCGATGTGAGCGAATTTAAGTGTAAAGAGGGCAAGCTATATTTATCACCCATAAAGGATTTATTTAATGGGGAAATTATTGCTTATGATATTTCTCGCAGTGCGAATTTTGAGCAAATTAGGCGAATGATGGGGCAAGCTATTGCCAAACTTGATGGAAGCAAGCCGATACTGCATTCCGATCAGGGTTGGCAATATCAGATGATAGGTTATCAGCGATTATTGCAAGAAAAGGGTATCCGCCAGAGTATGTCTCGGAAAGGCAATTGCCTTGATAATAGTGCGATGGAAAGTTTTTTCGGGCGGTTAAAAACGGAATGTTATTTTGGTAAGGTTTTTGAGCGTTTTGAGCAACTGGAAACGGCGTTGCATGAATATATTGCATATTACAACAATAAACGTATTCAAGCTAAATTAAACGGATTGAGCCCGGTGGCGTATAGGGTTCAGTCATTGATGAGGTAAGTCTAAGTTTTTGGGGTCAGATCAATGAGGGGCTTTTTCTGAAGTGATATAATTATCTTCTTCAGTCAATGGTTTCATAGCAGGGACTTTATAGTTTTTAGCTATGGTCTCATTGATTCTATCTACATAAGAGGTATTGTTATTATCGGGTTTAAAACCTCTTGTTTCGTTTCCAGAGTAATAGCAAGATGATGCTATACGGAGTAGTTCTTGTTCATTTTTTTGAGGATTATTTTTTTTAGCGTTTATATAACAGTCTTTAAAGATATTTGCTCCTACCTCGATATTTTTACAAGCGTTAAACATATTTTCTTGCGTTATGCCGTAAGTTTTGAAATTGGTACTATTTACTTGCATTAAACCCACTGAATAGCTTTTATGATATTTTGGAGGTGTTTCTAAAGCTGTAATGATATTAAGTGCTTCTGATTCAGTGTTAGGCTGTTTGAATTGTAATTTATTTTCGCTAGGTGTATTTGGAGCATAAACAACAGCAATAGCATAAGGATTTCTACTGCTTTCTACTCCAATTAATGTATGCAATGTTTCTGGGGCTACATCAGCAGCACATTGAGCAAATAAATTAAATAACATATTTATAGAAAGCGTAGCCATAAAGTAACCTATTGATTTTAAAATAAAAATTTTGTAGTTTCGGCAACATTATGTTATAATGTTTTGGCGTTTTTTTTTGCCAACAAAAAAAACTTATCAGTCTGCTAAACTAATTAGATTTAGAAAAAATCACACCTTTTGTATTTTTAAAATTATTTCCTTCAAATTCACCCAATAAATTGCCTTTAGAATCATAAAGTTGATTTTGGTTTTTTATTTGAGCAGATACACTGAACTTCTTTCCTTTATAAATTTCTGTCGTGAATTTATAGTCTTCAGAAGATTTTATTTTTTCTAAAATTAGAATTACTCCGCTATCACTTGCATATGTTCCGTTATAATTTGTAGCTTCCTTATCGTTACAAGCTGATAAGCCAAAAGCCAGTAGTGCAGGGATAAGTAACCTTTTAAATTTCATTTTTTGTTCTCTTTTTTAGCTGATTGTTGTTCCTGAAAATCTTTTACATACATATCGATAATTTGAGGGCTTAAGAAATGATCTAAGACAAAATTCATTACGCTACTAGGTCTTATCACTTTTCCGCATTTAGTGCTTATTTCTAGAGCCAGGGATTCTGCTAATATTTTTCTTGCTCTAGATATTCTAAGACTTGTTGAGTTCTCGTACTTTAATTTCATTCTATCCTCTCTTTAAAAAAAGTAAAGTGTATACAGTAGATCTTTACATTTTTAGTCTAAAATTTTGATGCCCCTTATTTTGCATTCTACATTGTTTTAAAGTAATTATGAATAAAAATTTTGATAGGAAGTGGATCTTTATATTGATCTTTTTAAGTTCAAGGCGTAGAATGCAGATCAAATTCTTAACGCTTACCTTGAGCTAAAAAGAATGGTTAAAGAAAAAGCACCGTTGGAGCGGTGCTTATTTCAGAGTTTGTGTATTAACTTCATACTCCGCCACAGAGTAAAGTGATGTTAAACACGATTATTTGATTTAGATTATACCACCTTACAACGCATTTGCAAGAGTTATTAACCTAAAACACCTCAAAAAATCGTGCTTAACATTGCTTAACTAAAAGAGTTTAGCAATTATGAGTAAATCGATAAAACCACGTAAGAAAAAATACCGTACATTTGGTTATACATCAACGCTTAAAGCAACTGTTTACAACAAAGCTAACAAGAAAAAACATCGTAATAATTTGCCTTATTTTATGCAGAATAATCAACGTAAAGATTACGCCTACATTATTTGGTTTTTCTTGCAACGTCTCGAAACTCACGACATTAACAAAAATGCGTATTTAAATGCCTTACGTTTAGCAAAATATCAACGTGAGGCGATTCGCCGTGAACGCCGAGAAGTGTTGGAAGTGCTTTTCGCTAATTTGCTTTCTTATTGTGATTTTTCTCCTGACAGCAATTACCTATTTGAGGTGCGAGCTAATATCGAACATTTAGCGAAAATGTGCAATCAATCCTATCTATCCTGGGATAATAAAAACGGTAAAAAACGTGTTCGTTATGACACTATCTTAAATGCTATTAATATGCTTGAAGAAGCCGAACTGATTACTGTTTTGCGTGAATACGATAAGGCAGGAAGAAAACACAAAGCGATGAGAATTTGGCTTAATGTAGAATTTTTCTTAATGTTTGGGATTACCGAAAAACAATTAAGAAAATTACTTGTTGATTTCCACAAATACCAATTTGTAAATAATCGCTTGGATAAAACATTTAAAGAATATGAGAAACATTTGGCTAAATTAGAGAATAAAAGCGTTGCTGATATTAAAACTCATCATTCTTTACGCAACCTTTTAATTAAACGCCGTAAAGATCTATTAGGCGAACATATTATTAAATTTGTATCACAACGTAAACCAACCGATTATTTATCTTTTAACATTGAGAGCGATGTTTTTAAACCTTGCTTCCGTTCTTTTGCTGATTGTAATACACCTGAAGAAGTTTACAAACTTCAAAAACGTTTATGGGATAAAGAGCGAATACGAGAGCGAGCAAGGCTTAAAGCTGCAAATGATAGAGCGTATAGTAAAGCCTTAATGCAAAGCTATACCGATGAATTGCAGAGATCATACGCTTAACTTTAAATGATAAATATTTATTTATAAAGTTATTCCTGGTTAATAAAACAGGAATAAATAAACTCGTCTTCTGTATAAAATTTGGTTATAATTAAACCTGTTTTATATTTCCAGCTTTTTTCAAAATTCAAATTTTAGTGTTAATATTGCTTTTCTTTTTGTTTTGTTTATAAATTTGTTAGTATGCTGATGATAAGTTATTTATAATTTATAATTAAATTCGCCCTTATATTCGGCACTTAACGTTACTTTGTAATTTTATTTTTATAAATAAAAATAAAGGAACAGAAAAATCAAAGATTTTTCTTAAAGATAGTACCCACGCTAAAGCGTGGGCAAACACCAGCATTAATAAACATTAGAGGTAACAGTATGCAACCATTTTAAGATATTTGCTCTTTCGTTTGTCAAGGTCAAGCCCTATCGGGTTGGCTTCGCCAAACCTTGACAACCGACCGCAAATTCTTAATAGTTTTGCATACCGTTACCCCTTCAAGCGTGCTTTTGCACGTTCTTTTGACTATTTCTATCCTTTGCTTTTTAACCTCTTTTTGGTTCATTATGTCTTTTATTCTTGGAGTGTTCCTTTTCTGTGGACTTCCTACGCTTCTTCTGTAAAGTAAGATCGTTAAGGGGTTCGGCAGGGGGGGAATATGGGTAGGCTTTCCGCTGGTTACGACTGTACGCCCGAAAATATCAGCCAACCACGAATGAGATCCGCAGATTTACCGCTCCGCTGCATTAAGGCTTGCAGCCTTAATAATCCGCATAAAAAATAGTCAATTAGATTAAAAGGTATAAAAAAGACTTGAAAAAGATATATAAAAGATGTATTATATTCACAGTTAAGGACGAGATGACGACTTAACTATAACGCCGAAAGGCAATCTTTTAACCAAAGCCCATAGGGGATTTATTATGAATAACTCAAAAATATTAAAAATCGTTCAAGAAATTGCAATTTCATTAGATATTAGACTTAACAAGAAAGAAAACATATATTCAGGTTTACACTTTGAAAGCCGAATAAGAGGTGTTGAAATTTATCTTTATTTTAACTATCAAACCAAAGATAAAAACAAAGTTCAAGCCTATTTATTAGTAGGAACCAATGATAATTATGAGCCTTATTTTTCAAAAAAAATTACGTTCAATGATACAAAAAGCGACAAAGCTATTTTTAAAGATCTAATGCAACGCCTTGAAATGAATAAAATCAATGAAAAAATCGATACTATCTTAAGTTATCGAGCCGAGAAGTTGGAAAAAATGGATAAAGAAAAAGCAGAATTAGCCGCTTTTCAGCGTTTTATTTCTTTTGAAAATGCAAATTGCAGAGGTTTATTTAGTGGACGCAAAAATGGTGTTTATTTTCAACTTTCTCAATATAAAGATCAATTACACATTAACACGAAAAATAAAAATATTTTACTCCGAATTTGTGCTGCGGCTGCTCAAATTATCGAAGAAGAAACGACTAAATCTGTAAATAATATCTAAGCCTTAAAATACCATAAATCACGCTCTGAATGCTTGTAGGGCGTGGTTTTTCAGCCTATACTAAGGGGAATGTATGAATATAAATTTATTTGATATGACGAATAACGAAATCTTCAACCATTTGCTTTTTTTAACAGGTCTAAATAATGATGATGAAAAGTTAATAGCTCTTTTAGCTTCTCAAGGCTTAGAGGTTAATAAATCACAAATTAGACGCTGGAGACGTAAAATAGACCACCCACAGGGACGTGCTATTCCTGATGAAGTCTTTCAAGCTTTTTTTCGTGTACTTTTCAACCAAAAAAATAAGGATAGGAATTTTTGTTCTTTTCCTATTAATTAAAGGCTTATGAAAGATATGTAAAAGATCTTTTAAAGGTTTTTTAGTTAGTTTTGGGTAAGAATAATACTTTGTTTTTTGACTTGAGAATATGGGATTTTCTCTATAAATTATATAAAAAAGGATTGTAAAAGATATATAAAAAAGATATTATATTCACAGTTAAGGACGAGATGACGACTTAACCATAACGCCAAATGGCAACCTTTCAATCAAACCCATAGGGGATTTTTCTATGTACATTTTTTCACAAAATCACGTTACAAGAGCAAAATTTATACGCTCAGAATATACTGGTATTAATACTCAAAAAAATGCTTTATTAAGAAGTGAGGAAAAAGCATTTTTCATTAAATCATTTAAGCGTATTTATTCTACATTAGTAAAAAATGGGGCTAAAATTGATTTATATTTTGAGCCTAAAACCTTAAGTAATATTAAAGCCATTTTTTAATCGAAAGTCGCCGATTTTTTGGTGGTTTATAAAAGGCGTTGAAAAGAAATTTAAAAGATATATAATAGAATTGTATAAGCTATAAATGAGTGAGGCTAGTATGACTAAATTTATTTTATTTAATAGTATCAAGGGGGGCGTAGGTAAATCTACACTTGCAGCTCAAACCGCTGTTTATTTAGCTAGTTTTGGACGTGTTGCTGTAATGGATTGTGATCCTCAGCAAAATCTTAATCGTTGGGCTATGCGTAGAGCTGAAGCTGGCGAAATTTTCCAAAGAAAAATTTTGCCTCTTTCTATCGATTTAGATTTTTCTGCAAAAAATCTAAATCAATTTGATTTTATTGTGATTGATTCTGCTGGTGTGGATAGTCAAACAGGGCGAAAAGCTCTAGTTAAAGCTGATTATCTAATTTCTCCACTTAAACCAAGCCAGGCGGATTTAGATACGGTTTTAGATCATGATGATATTATTCGCCAAGCAAAAGAAATCAATAAGAATCTACATTCTTTCTATCTGTTGAATATGTGTTCTACTCATCATAAAGACAATGAGCGAGAGGATACGCTAAGAGAACTAAAAGGGGTTGATTTAGCCTCTTGTGTGATAGATGATGTTGTTTTTGAACGTAAAATTTTACGCACCTCATTTAGTGAGGGGGGAACGTGTTTTGAAGTTAAAAATAATAAGTCTGCTGATGAAATCGGAAAAATTCTAAAACGTATTCTAGAGGTATAAAAAATGAAAGGATTGAGTAGAGCAACTACAGCTGCAAATTTTATTTCACAAGCTACTAGCGGAGAGATTAAACAACCTAAAAAAACAAACACTAATTTATCAAACGTAAGATTTACGGATACACAATGGAAATTGATTGATAAAGTATTAGAACTTTCTAACATTCGCACAAAAACCGCGTTATTTAGTACGATTGCTGAATTTATGCGTTTAGATTTTAATTATCTTGATTATATGGATTATTTAGACTTCATAACAGGTATTGATGTAAACGGGGTTGGAAAGGCTTATCCTATTCGAAAAAATAGAGCCTATGATTTTTTCTACGAGCTTTACGAATATTATCGAGAAAATTGGGTTAATATTCGTATTAGAGGAGTGATTGTACTTGGTATATTGCATTATGCTAAGAACAAACTCAATCTAAATTTGAATGAGTTTTTGCAAGAAATTAGTAATAATTAATTATATTAATTTATCTGGCAAGGCTTGCAAAAGATATATAAAAGAGTTTTATTTTAATTATGATTGATATATAATATAGCTATTATTTATTGATTTAAAGAGGTAAATTATGATTTCTGAAACAGAAAAAGCAAAAAGACGTGAAGCCGTAGAATATGCAAAAGCTAGTGTTAGTTTAGAAGGTATAACATTGTCGGATTCTTTGTTAAAGATCGCCGATAAATTTGTCAATGGTGATTTAACACTAGAAGAATTTGGTGAAGAATATGAATTAGCTTTACAAAAAGGGCTATAATATGAATAAAGGATATTCTGAAAATGAATTGAAAGATAAACGCTCATTTAGACGTATTTTAGAATTGCAGATAAATCCAATTAAAGGCGATTTTAATCTTGAACATTTAAAGAAAATAAATTCTTATATTTTTCAGGATAGCCCTGATGTTGCAGGTAAATTTAGACCTGAAGTAAAAATTTACAGCGATGAATTGTGGCATAAAAACCGTAACTATCCTAAATTTGGGGAAGTTACGGTTTGCTATAGTCCAATGGATAAAAATAGCATTAAAGAAGCTGAAAATGTTTTAGGCTCTATAAATATTGAATATATGAAAGAGTTAAATCAAAATGAGCTTGCGAAAGAATTGGCTGATATATATAAAAAGCTAGATTATTTTCATCCGTTCCCAGATGGAAATAGCCGAACACTTCGAGAGTTTACTCGTACACTATCTGAAGAAGTTGGATTTAAGCTAGACTGGAGTAAACATAACCAGCAAGAAATTTATTTGGCTAGAGATTTTGAAGTTAATACAATAACATTATCAAAAGTATCTGATCAAAACCAAAAAATTTTTCTTAAAGATGAAATTGAGGCAATTTTAAAGCACCCAGAATATAAGCCATTAGAAAATATTATCAATGACTCTTTAAGTCCATTAGCATTAGTGCAACAAAAAAATTATCAAATTGATTTTTCTTTTAATAAGGAACAATCTGAAAAGCTAGGTAAAAAATCTTATGATGTCTTAGTTAATGGCACAAAGGCTGATGAGTTGTTGAAAAAAGATAACTTGCTTTCTAAGGCTCTTGAGGGGCTAGCAATGCATAAAGATATGCAACAGAAAGGCATAACCGCAGAAGCCTTAAAATCGGGAACAATTCAGCCTTTAATGCTGAATAATGAACTTAAAGTAAATCGTCCAGAAAGTAGAGTAATTAATGCACTTGGGTCAAGGATAGAGACACAATCTAAAAATGATTTACACTCTCAAAAAACTAAGAGTTTTTCTTTATAAATTGTAAATCCCAAAAACGTTAAAAATTTATTTTTTAACGTTTTTGGGATTCAGCAACGACCGCAGGGAGGCGGTAGCTATTTGGCTAATTTTTTATATCTACTGATTGTTCCCCTTGATACACCATATTTCTTAGCTAAATTATTTATTGAATAGTTTTTTTGTATATCTTTTATAAGTCTTTTTTCTGCTTTTTCAGATAGTATTTTCGGTCTGCCTCCAATCGCTTTTAAGTTACCTGATTCGATTTTTGCAAGTTTTCCAGCTTGTGTTCTTTCAACAATGAAATTACGTTCTAATTCAGCAAATAATCCTAATAAATGGATTAAAGCTGTTGTCATTGGGTCATTCTTTTTTGTGGTATTTATTCCCTGATTTAGGGCTATGAAGCCAATATTTTTTGCTTTTAGCTCATCAAGTATTTGTAAACATTGGCTAAGGCTTCTACCCAGTCGGTCAAGTTTAGTTACAACAACTTGGTCTCCCTCTCTAATATAATTGAGTAATTCATTAAGTTGTTGTTGATTATCTTTAGCTTTTCCTGAATGTTTCCCTGTAAAAATTTTTTCACAGCCTGCTGATTTTAGTGTTTCTAATTGCTCATTTAAGTCCTGTTTTAATGTGGAGACACGAGCATATCCTATTTTTGCCATAATTTTATAGTATAAAGGGAATTATTAAATTCATAATAAATAGATGAAATAATATATAAGCTAAATTTTTTATAGCTCGATTTATACTTACTTTGAAAATATCAATAGTGATTATTAGAAAAGTCTGTTAATTTTGACATTTCTATGTTTCCTTTGTTAATTTTTAATCTGTAATTTATTTTAGGAATAAATCATTGACTCTAAGTATTTAGTGGCATATTCAATATATGTAACACCTATAAATATTAGTAATATCATTAAGAATATTAATAGAATTGATTGCTTTATCTTTTTCTTAAAAATACTTTCTTTGATAAAATATATTGATACATTTATTAATCCTGAGAATTGAGAAAAATATATATATTGTGTAATGGTCTTATCTTCTGAATTATATAAGTAAGATACAATATAAGTTATAGTAAACCCTAAAATAAATTGAACAAAAAACTCAATTATATTAATATATCTTTTGCTGCTAAGCGGTTTGAATGTTATTAGTGAAATAACTAAAGATATAATGATATATATTTTAAGGTTTTTATCTTCAAATATAAAATTTTTAGGAGGTTCAAATATAAGATCTTTGGGAAGTTTATAAATGAGTATAAGTAGGGTAATAATTGTTATAAATATGATTACTCCTACTAAAGGGATTAAAGCTGATAATGAGCTATCCTCTATAAAAATAAGTTCTGGTTTCTTGTATTTTTGTTTTTGTAATTCATTGTCATTTTTCATTTTTACACCTATATTTTAAAAGTTAATCTCTTTAATGGTTCATACCTTGTATTTTAAATAACCATATTCAATATGTGGTAAATGGTGAATCATACATAAATCGCCAATTTTTTGTTTAGAAATTGGAATTGAAGCACCTTTCCATATTTCTGTTTGAAAAGGTTCGACAGCTATTACTATACCTTTTTCATCAGTTTTCAGTATTGTGAAATCTTGCCCTTTATCTTCAAGTGTAATCTCATAGCCTTTCATAAAACACCCCTATTCAAAAGTTAAAACTTATTGGCTATTATCATACACCTTTTCAAAACTTAAGCAATAGAGTTTTGTGCTAGCTAATAATTATGTTTAATACTTTTTGGCTATTCTTTTGGCTTACCCCACGTTTTAAACGTGGGGTCGGGCTATATTTTTAGGCTTCAGGCTGCGGCATTTAGCCTTGCTTCAGCTCTAAAAACTCAACCGCCATAAATGGCGTTTTCGCCATTCGGTAACTATCCCTAAGCTAAATTATGAGGACTAATAAACATTAGAGGTAACAGTATGCAACCATTTTAAGATATTTGCTCTTTCGTTTGTCAAGGTCAAGCCCTATCGGGTTGGCTTCGCCAAACCTTGACAACCGACCGCAAATTCTTAATAGTTTTGCATACCGTTACCCCTTCAAGCGTGCTTTTGCACGTTCTTTTGACTATTTCTATCCTTTGCTTTTTAACCTCTTTTTGGTTCATTATGTCTTTTATTCTTGGAGTGTTCCTTTTCTGTGGACTTCCTACGCTTCTTCTGTAAAGTAAGATCGTTAAGGGGTTCGGCAGGGGGGGAATATGGGTAGGCTTTCCGCTGGTTACGACTGTACGCCCGAAAATATCAGCCAACCACGAATGAGATCCGCAGATTTACCGCTCCGCTGCATTAAGGCTTGCAGCCTTAATAATCCGCATAAAAAATAGTCAATTAGATTAAAAGGTATAAAAAAGACTTGAAAAAGATATATAAAAGATGTATTATATTCACAGTTAAGGACGAGATGACGACTTAACTATAACGCCGAAAGGCAATCTTTTAACCAAAGCCCATAGGGGATTTATTATGAACATTAATGAAGCATTAAATCTTTTAAACCTTTCTCAAAATGTATCTAAAGAAGATATTAAAAAAGCCTATAAAAAAATGGCTGTCAAATACCACCCAGATCGTAATCCAGCTGGGGCGGAAGTAATGAAAGCGATCAATGCAGCTTTTGAATTTCTCTCTAGTTTAGAGGGCGAAACCTTTACGCATACGGACACAAAAAATGCTTATAATTTCGCTGAAGAGTTAGCCGAGATTATCGCAGAATTGAAAAAACTACAAGGAATTATTATTGAAGTTTGCGGTAATTGGTTATGGTTATCAGGCGAAACAAGAAACCATAAAGAAGAATTAAAAAGTTTAGGCTGTTTTTGGGCAGCTAAAAAATTAAAATGGTATTATCGACCAGCAGAACATAAAAGTAAAAAACATCGTAAAGCGTGGGATATGGACGAAATTCGTAGTAAATACGGCTCAAGTATTCATCATTCAAATAGTAATAATGTTTTAGCTACTAGATAAAAAATAACGCCCTTTTAGGGCGTTTTTTATGATAATAAATAGTACCAAAAATAAGATAATAATATACAAAAGACTTGCAAAAGATATAAAAAAGATGTATTATATTCACAGTTAAGGACGAGATGACGACTTAACCATAACGCCGAAAGGCAATCTTTCAATCATAACCCATAGGGGATATAAAATGACAAACCAAGAAATTAGAGAATATGCAGAAGCAGTAATAGTAGCTTTCGAACGGAAAAAACCGATTAAAGTAAGACCTATGAAAGTTCGCTATTTTAAACAGGTTTTTGCTATTATTAGTGAGTATTTGAACACTAAAAAGCAAGGGGTAGATTTGGAGGCTTATTTATCCGATACTAGAGAAAAAGAGGGGGTAATAGTTACCGCTTAAATAAAAAGGGAAGCTACAAGGCTTCCCTAATTTTTGCGTTCGTCCTTTGGTCGCCATTTAGGCAACCAAAGGACGTGCGGCAAAGCCGCAGGGCTTAACCGTTTCTCCGTCTAGGATTTACGGCGTATTTTTGATAGCTGGCTTCCATTTTATCTAATATTGCCTCATTATGTTCCTTTTTGATCTTTTCTAGCTCTTTTTTATATAAAAAATAAACTATTGATGAATATACTCCCGTTATAAATAGCTGCATAGTTGCTTTATCAAATGCAATTATGAATAGTGTATAAAAAACAAACGAGCTAATATAACTAATGAATTTTTTTGTTTCTTTCTTTTTGTTGCTAATACGGCATAAATAAACAATAAAGACTACTGGAACTATGCTAAATACTATCGTGCGTATTTCTAATAGCATTACTTATTCCTCTTTTAATTTTCTATCAATCGATTCAATGATGATTTTCTCTACTTTATCAGCATCTTTTGCTGAAAGTTCTTTCCTTGTTTTTTGGAAGCCATCAAGAAGTCCTTTTTGATAAGCTATTTCTTTTGATTGATCATTATTTTTTATGAAAGCGATATAGCTAACTAGACCAGTGTTAATAATGCCTAGAATGAGCAAAAAGACAAGTAAGACAATGTTTGTTTGCTTGTCATTCGTGGTTTGTATCGTTGTTGGTTTGGCTTGGTTTAGGGCATTTTTGAAATCTTCGATCTTTTTGTCGATAAATTTATCAAAACTCGTGATGATTGAATTGTTAATTTCAAGTGATTTGCTTTGTAAGTCTGTTAAAAATTCAGTATGAAATTCATCTAGAGCTTCTCCAATTTTAGCCGCAAGTGAACTTATATCTTCAGCTTTTTGATCTATCACATTACCTATTTCTCGAGGTGTTGCTTTTAAGGCTTCAGCAATTATATGAGTATAATAGTTCATCACTTTCTTTTGCGAAAGAATAACGGCAAATATCGGATCATCAGCTTTAATTCTTATGCTTAATTCAGCAAAGCTGGCGATAATAGTGTCTTTGATGAGTATGTCAAAGGCTTGATCATCTAGTCCTAACTTTGCCTTAATTTCTTCTCTTTGAGTTTCTATTTCATCAGAAATTTTTTCTACTGTTGTTACATTTGTTTCTAGGCTTGTGCTTTCTGTCATATTGAATTCCTTTTGAGAGCCTGGTCTAGGGTAAAGTGTACTGTCTGTATATATGAAGAATTTTCTTATATTGCTTGTTCTCTAAGCTAAAAAAGTGCGGTATTTACCGCACTTTTTTATTAAGATTATTCTGATTGTGCCACATCGTAAATTTGATCTAATTGAGCATAAATATCGTTAAAAACTCGTTTTAAGCGTTGTTTAGCCATTAGATTAAAATCATCAGAGATTAAAGCCTCATTGAGTGTTAAACGATTTTTTGTGAGCTTTTCAAGGTCTGTGGTGAATGCGTCAGAGTTTTTATTTTCTACAATGATGAAATTACTTGTTTTATTAGCTACAGCTTTGAAAACTTTTTCTGCGTCCGTAATTTTTCCTTGAAATTCGTTCAGCCAAATTACTAATTTTACGTTATTAGAATTTTTGATTAGCTCAAATAATGTAATTAGATTTTGTAATGTATCATTTTGAGATTGCCCACCGACAATAACTGTATGAATAAAAACTTCTTTTTTTGTTTCATCAAAAATTTCTATAACGCCATTATCTTTAATATATTTGAGTATAGGGATAAATGTTGAAGCACCGTTATCAATTACAAACGTATTTTTTTCATCATTTATCATTAGCTCAAAAATACTATCAAATTTAGCCTGTGAAATAGTATCATTTTCCATAATATCAATAGGTATCACATTAAGAGCTTTAAATCCAGCAAATGATTTATTTACTGAATCAGTGTCTGCTCCGCTAATATCTAAACCTTTATAATCTTTAAGGTACTGAGCTAAAATAGATGTAATAAAACTTTTACCTACACCACCTTTACCTTGTAATGTTAGGTTAATAGTATTTAATTTCATAATTAATATTCCTATGAGTTAGTTATTCTTGCAAGTGAGCTTTCTAAATCTTCATCTGTACTTCCGCTATTATGATTTATAGATGAATTTTTGCTTTGCCTTGATCTTAATTTTTCAAAAGCATTCATGGTTTTATTGTCTTTTATAATATTTCCTGATAAGTTTTGTATAGGAAGTTGGTTATTTATAGTTTTGTCCTTTGTTGTTAGGTTGTGATTGAACTTCTTCCTTGCCCTATAAATGATATTATTATTGAAGTAATTTAGTTTTATAATATTCTTGTCGTTATCACTAAAAATGAAATCATAAATATCTTTTCTTGAATAACCATATTCAATACATTCATTTATGGTATGGATATGCCTTGATATAATCGAAGTAATAGCTCTATTATTGGGTCTCTTTTCTAGAGCCTTTTTCAAGGTTTCTAATTGATTAATTAGATCGTCTTGGGTCATTTTTCCCTCCAATATCTAGTAAAACAATCATAGTTGTTTCTAACTTTTTTGTCAATTTTATTTTTTGCAGTCTTTTTTGTGTTTAATTGAGGTTTGTTTGATGTTTAATTGGTTTTTTCTGATGTTTTTATTATGTCTATATTGTGTCTATTTGATGTTTTATTTATGTTTAACTGATGTCTTTTTGATGTTGTGTTTATATATGATATATTTTGATATATTTCAATAGGCACGACAACGATGTATACAAACTTCTACGAAGTATAGTATAATCGACGTGCGAAAGGGGGATACCCCTTTCAAACCCCGCCAGCGGTGCTGGCTAATCCTATTAGGGATTTTATGGTTATCTCTACGAGCTAAAAATATGAAGAAAAATAAAGGTGTTGTTGTTTCTTTTCGGCTAACCGAAGAAGAATTTGAACCATTTAAAGAACTCTTAGATAAGAGTGATAAAACAAAATCAGAGTTTTTTAGGGATATTTTTTTGTCTAAAGAAAAAAACATAAACATTACATTTAATGAATTAAAACCTTTTGATTATTATAACATTTTGCGAGTAGTTAATAAATCGGGTAATAATTTAAATCAGATTGCAAAAAGTTTTAATTCAGCAAATAAAAGTAATGTTATTTCAGAGCGTATTTATTTAAAAGGAATAAATCTTTTAATTAGTATCAACTCTTATTTAAAGAGGGCTTTAAATGATAGTTGAAATTGGAGGTGGTAATAGTGGGATCGCCGAATACTTAGAAAAAGGTTTAAAACAAGGTCGTATTTTTTCTCGTGATGAATTAGATCAGCGAGTAGTATTAGACGGCGATTTAGAATTGACAAATAAAATTATCAATTCTATTGCAAATAACGGTCAGGAACGTTATTTGCATATTACACTTTCTTTCCGTGAAGATGAAATTAGCAATGATTTATTACAATCAATTACAACAGATTATAAATTATTGCTAATGTCAGCTTATAGTGATGATGAATTTAATTTTTATGCTGAGGCTCATTTACCTAAAATTAAGTCTATTGAAGATTCAAAAACTGGAAAAATGATAGAGCGTAAACCTCATATTCATATTGTTATTCCTGAAATCAATTTATTAAGTGGTAATAAATTGTTACCTACGGGATATATAGATAATGTGAATGTTAAAAACATTCCTTATCTCGATTCGATTCAAGAATATATTAATTATAAATATAACCTTGAATCGCCAAAGGATTTTATGCGTGAGGGCGGTCATCATTCGGCGAATGTATTATCACGCATTAAAGGCGATTTTTTTGGCGAAAAACAAAGCCAATTTAAAGCCCAACTGGTTGATGAAATTTCGTCAGGGAAAATTAATTCCATTGATTCATTTCAACGCCGACTTTCTGATTTTGGCGAAGTCAAAATCAGAAATAAAGGCAAACCTAATCAGTATTTCGCCGTCAAATTACCTGATGATAAAAAATTCACGAATTTACAGCACCCTGTTTTTTCTGAAAAGGCGATAGTTACAAAGGCTTTGCCAAAGCCTGATCTTGCAACAATCAATACACGCCTTGAAGATTGGCAAAACAGGGTTAGCAAAGAGATTAAATTCGTCGATTTTGC
The DNA here is from genome assembly GCF_029783845.1 of Volucribacter amazonae. NCBI lineage: Bacteria > Pseudomonadati > Pseudomonadota > Gammaproteobacteria > Pasteurellales > Pasteurellaceae > Volucribacter > Volucribacter amazonae. Next base: position 26,909 of record NZ_LWID01000002.1, read on the forward strand.
TACTCCTACTTTTCGTCAAAAATATGCTAAAGCCAATTTAGACGAAAAAAAACAATTACTAATCGAGCGAGAACAAACCTATGAGCGAAAACACCGACAAGGCCCAAACCTTGACACAGCGAGAGGACGGAAGAGAAATCATCAGTCCAACGCTTCAACGGTTAATAGAGGAAAATCCAACGTTGCTTCCAGAGCGTCAGTCAGCGTGCCAAGTGTGCAGAGCGGCGTTGTGGTTCGTGGAACATCTCAAAGAGGGGAAAGAACTCAAGGTATTTTGCCCGAAAATGAACTCAATCATTTACGAAACGGCAAATCCAGTATCAATTCCTCTTTGCGATGGAATGATTCAGGCGGAAGAAGAAGCAATGCAAGAGGTCGAAGAATAGGCAATAAACCGCCTATTTCTACTCGTGCGTATGCTCAAATTGCGTCAGGTGTGCCAAAGCAAACCTATCAAAAAAACATTTTTGACAAGAGCATTGATTCACGCTCTTTTGTAACGCCTTTTGAGCGTTATCAGAATCAGTATTCGGATAACGCTAAAATCGCAAAATTCAGCCATTCTAACGCTCTTTCATCATTGGTTAATGAAATAGTTAATGAACAGGCAAAACAGGCTGAAATTGCGAAATACGCCGATATTCGGCGTAATATCGACCCTAACGCTTTTTTATCTCATCTTGAAAAAGTCTATTCAATCGATCCGAAAAAGCATAAGGTCAGTTATGCCAAAGACGGTAGCCCACGTTTTAGCGTGGGGAAGCGTAATTTAAACGCTTCGGATTTCCTCACTAAACACTTAAATCTTCAATGGCACGAGGCTAAATCAGTTCTTCATTTTTGCTATGAAAACCAACATAACAAAAATATCAACCAAGAGCGATTAGCTTACGAGCAGATGAAGAATAACATTAAGGCATTTGATTCAGAACTTCGGCAATTTGAAAAATTAGCTAAAGTTACTCTACATAATATGAATGTAGATAATCGAAATGCTTTTCGTGAGGAAAAAAAACGAATTTATGCACGCCAAAGCATAGATACAAAAATTCGTAATCAGGAATTAGCTATCGCTTCTTTTCGTTGTATGCAACGGCAAGAGCTGATAGATGAATTTGCTAAAAATTCTTCTAGTTTCATTGTTGAGGCTAAACAGTATTTTCAGCAGAGCGGTTATTCTATTAAATCATTAGAGGACATTGATATGGCGACTAAAGCAGGACAAAAACTCCAAGAGTTACAAGGCAATTCTATTGCTCCAGCAAAGAATGAAGCAGAGCGAGAGACTGAAAAAAAAGGTTTATTTGAACGTATTTTCGATAAAGTGCGAGATCAAACGCCACTTAATCAAAAGAATGCTGTACAAACAACTTATTTTGCTAAGGATATTTATGCCACTCAGTCGGGCGATGATGTGAATACTGAATATAGAGGAGGTATTCAGTTCAAAAATCTTGCCTTGCAGGAGTCTTTGCAGAAAAATAATATTGGTGTAGCCAAACATACGGACGGATCAATCGAGTATAAATCACTCAATGACGGCAAGCTCATTTGTACTGATGACGGAGAAAAAATGAGCATTCATAAAAAAGATATGACTCCAGAAAATGTGAAATTCTTTCTTGAAGTATCTATCGACCGTTACGGTAATGAATTGAAAATCAACGGTAAGAAAGAATTTAAGGATATGGTTGTTGAAGCAGCAGCTACTAACAATTTACCTGTTATTTTGAAACCAGCCGAGCTACAAGAGCAGCTAATGGCACGCCGTAAAGAGCTTGAAATGGAGCAAAAAGTTGAAGTTAATTCAATCGAAAAAGTTCAGTCTGAACAAATTCAAGAAAAAGTTAAAGATGAACAGCGTTCATCTATTGAGCCTGTTCAAAGTAAATCAGCGGCTAACGATGAATTTAGACAATCTCAAGCGGCTGAACCGCTTAAAGCTCAACCAGAGCAAGCTAATACGCCTACCGAACCGCCTAAATCAGTTCAAGAACAGCCACAGGCAATCACAGAAAAAACGGCTGCAATTTCTCAATCTCAAACAAAAGCCGAATCATCAAAAACAACGGAGCGTCCAGTATACACGATAGAATTTAAATATGATGAATCTGCTAAACAACGAACTACACAAGAAAGTAAAGTTATTGCAGGTGCAGGACGTTTTTATAGCGTTAAAGTGAATGGTGTACCTGTTCAAGAAGCTATGAAAAATGATCCAAATGTAGCTAAAATCCTTGAAAATGTAGCTAAAAATAGCCCTGATTTAAAAGCGAAAAACATTACGGCTGATAATCTTAAATCCGGGCATATTTTAGGTTTGAAAACAAGCAACATAGGTGTAGGTAAATTTGATAAACCTGAAACCCTTAAATTAAATGGTGCAGGTCAGCAAATTTCAGCACCTAAATCCCGAACTGAAAAGTTAGCTAGGGTAAATAAAGGGAAAGCAGATGATATTTCTTTATAATAAAAAAGCCCCAGAATTTTTGATCTGCCCCCCAAAAGTTGGACTAACTAACCAACAGATTAAGGAGCAGATTTTTTATGACAAAATATAGCCAAGACTTTAAACAACAAGTGATTGATTTCTATTTTCAGCATAACAACGAACTTGCCCACACTTGTCGCCATTTTAACCTCGCGAAAAAGGTAGTAAGATGCTGGCTCCGCTTATTTAATTATGCTGGAAAAGAGGGATTAAAAGTGCGGCAGACCCGACAGGTTTATTCTCCTGAATTTAAACTTCAGGTACTTGAACCCATTCTGCGTGGAGATTGTACCGCCGAGCAAGCGATGGTTGACTTTGGTTTGTCTAATACAGGGCTTATCAGCCAATGGTTGAAAAATTATTTAGAACAAGGTATAAACGGGCTATTGTCGAAAAAACCTCAAGGTTCAAGCAAAATGAAAACCAAATACCCCCAAATGCCACCGCCACCGAAAACCGAAGAAGAACGCTTGCGTTATCGTATTTTAGAGCTTGAGGCGGAGGTCGCCATTCTAAAAAAGTGGCAAGAGTTAAGCCAGCAAAAAATCCGGAAAAAGCCGAAATAGTTAAGGCATTACGCCAACATTTTCCTTTAGAAATCTTGCTGACCTTGACAGGATTGAAACGGAGTACATTCTTTTACCATTTGCCGCCAAAAAGCGAGAAAAATGCGGAAATCACCGAGAAAATTCTGGAAATTTACGAGGAAAATCAGGGAAATTATGGCTATCGGCGTGTTTGTGCTGAATTGCGTAAGTCTATGATGATTAATCATAAAAAAGTGCAAGCGATTATGCAGCAGTTAGGCTTAAAAGGGAAATGTGTTCAGCAAAAATACCGCTCTTATCGCGGAAAGGTGGGCGATATTGCGGACAATCTTTTGCAACAAGATTTTCAGGCGAAAGCCCCTAATGAGAAATGGGTAACCGATGTGAGCGAATTTAAGTGTAAAGAGGGCAAGCTATATTTATCACCCATAAAGGATTTATTTAATGGGGAAATTATTGCTTATGATATTTCTCGCAGTGCGAATTTTGAGCAAATTAGGCGAATGATGGGGCAAGCTATTGCCAAACTTGATGGAAGCAAGCCGATACTGCATTCCGATCAGGGTTGGCAATATCAGATGATAGGTTATCAGCGATTATTGCAAGAAAAGGGTATCCGCCAGAGTATGTCTCGGAAAGGCAATTGCCTTGATAATAGTGCGATGGAAAGTTTTTTCGGGCGGTTAAAAACGGAATGTTATTTTGGTAAGGTTTTTGAGCGTTTTGAGCAACTGGAAACGGCGTTGCATGAATATATTGCATATTACAACAATAAACGTATTCAAGCTAAATTAAACGGATTGAGCCCGGTGGCGTATAGGGTTCAGTCATTGATGAGGTAAGTCTAAGTTTTTGGGGTCAGATCATTTTTGGGGCTTTTTCCTAATCTTCCAATATTGACTTGATTATATCTTGTGCTTCGTATATAATATAGTCTGGCACAGATTCGATTTTTTGTGCATTTCTTTTTGTAAAATCAATTATTCTTTGTTGATTTGCAACAATAACACCTTGTGTTTTACAACCTGTCCCATTTAACGTTATTGCAAAGCCATTATCTCTAGCTAGTTCAGCATGTCCTTGTGTAATTGGAGCTATCATCATAAGCCCGCGTTTGTGAAATTCGTTGCTACTTAATACTAATACAGGTCGGTTTCTTCCTTGCAGTTCATTTCCTACAGTTGGATCTAAACAAACGGTAATAATATCGCCTCTTTGAAATGTTGTTGATTTAACCATCAGATTTCTTTTCCTACTGGGGTAAGTAAATCCCATTCTTCAATAATGGGTAATTTTTCATATGACGTCATTGCGAGCCTCTCGTCTAACGTTAATCGCTTTCTTTTTTTATGGTTATTGTTATTAGGAACAATAACTATTTTTATTGTATTACTATTGATTTTTTCGAATTCTAAAAAATCTCCCATATTTAAATTCATAGCATTAGTAAAATCCTTTGGTAAACGGATTGCCTTACTATTGCCCCATTGCTTCACTTGTACTCTCATATTCATATAGCTGACAAAACTCTTATCTTTCGATAAGCCAAAATTCAGCTTCTCCTTACTAATTAAACCTAATAAACCTAAAATGTATAAGTATCATTTAATGATACCTTTTTAGTATAACTTTAATTTAGGATATGTCAAATAAAAAATTGCCCTAGCTGATACGCCAGGGCAATTTTTTATTTCTTATCAAACTCAAATTTGATTTTCTTTTCCGATTTGTTTAGTTTCAATACTGCTTCAAATTCCTTGCCTGTTTTAGATTTAAAACCTTTGATTTTTTGTGTTTTTCCTTTTGATAATAATGCTAAAAGTTGAGAATCACTCAAGGATTTTTCAGCGACTTTTCTCCATAGCTTCAAACAGTTTTCATTCGAACAAAAAACACCTTTATCATTTACCCTAATCGAACTACCACAACAAGGACAATTCGGAGCAGGTAAGCCATTTAATGCTGGTTTTGATATAGTACAAGCTGGATAAGCTGTGCAAGCGAAAAACTCGCTTTCTTTGAATTTTTTAAGCACTAATATGCCTTGGCCGCAAGAACAAGGTTCGCCTTTGACTTCGAGCTTCACATTTTTTGAGGCTTCGATTTGTTCATCGACAAATTTTTCAATTTCATCTAAAAACTCATCTACTGATAATTTGCCTTTTTCGATTTCTAATTGTTGTTCAAACCAAAGAGCGGTTGTATCAGGCACAGTAACGATTCTTGGTAAGGCTTCGATAAAATCAATGCCTTTTTGTGTAGGAATCAATTTTTTGCCCTGGTATTCAAAAAATCCCTTATCATTAAGATTTTTTATTACAGCTGAACGGGTTGCTGGTGTACCAATTCCACCGTTTTCTCCCTCTCGTCCTTTGTCTTTTTCGATTAATAGTTTCTTTATACGAGGGTTTTCAACATAACGAGCGACACGTTGTAAATCTTTTAGTAGCGTTGCTTCTGTGTAGATTGGAAGTGGTTTTGTTTTTTCTTTCTTGATTTCCACACTTTCACATATTCCATTAGATTCTGCTTGAAGTGAAACAATCAAATCAAATTTTGTATTGTCATTTTCATTTTCTGAATCATCAGGCACTAATTTAGACCAACCGTAATCGGTTATTTTTGTTGCTGTTGTTCTAAATTGATAATCTTTACATTGAATTGTTATGCTGGCTAAATCGTATTGTTTTTCAGGTAAAAACTGAATGAGATATTGTTCAACGATTGCACCATAAACTTTCCGCTCTTTATCGGATAAATTAGATAAATCAGAAAGTTCTTTTGACACAACAGGAATAATTCCTGTATGAGCCGTTACTTTTTTGTCGTTGAATGCTCTGTTTTTTTGAGAACGATCAGCAGAATTAAACGGCAAATTAGGGAATAATCCAGCGAGAAAATCAAGCGTTTTTGGTACGGCTTCAAACTGTTCTGTGCTTAAATAGCGACAATCAGAACGGTTGTAAGTAATTGCCTTGTGCTTTTCACGCAAGGATTGCGTAATTGATAGTGTTTCGTCTGCTGAAAAACCGTATTTATCATTGATTCTAGCTTGCAAATCAAGCAATGAAAAAGGTAATGGGGCTGGTGTAGTTTTAGCTTCAATACTGCATTGCAATATGTTTATTGTATTTCTTTCACAGTTCTTTTTTATCTCTTTTGCAATGTTTTCATCAATGATATGTTTTTCTTTGCTTTCCTCATCATTTGGAGAAGTACGGATATTATCCGTTATTACTAATTTTGCATTAAGGGATTTTTCCTGAAATGTAAAATTACCTGATAAATTATAATAAAAGCTCTCTTTATGGTGTTTATTTGACAAATAGCGGCGAACGATCAGCCCTAAAGTAGGTGTTTGTACTCGACCGATTGAATAAACACTCTGTAATCCTTTTGCTTTAGCAAGCAGAGTGTAGGCTCTTGTGAGATTAATTCCAAAAATATAGTCAGCTTGAGAACGTGCGAGAGCTTTGTAATACATTCCGTCAAATTCTGAATCAGGTTTTAAGTTATTCATTGCTTTTTTCGCTGCTTCAATGTTTAAATCGTTGAGCAAAAGACGTTGTACTTTACCTTTAAAACCAGTATATTCAAGAATTTCACGGATCAGAAGTTGCCCCTCATCATCAGGATCGCCAGCATTTACTACTGTATCAGCTTTTCTTAATAAGGATTCAATCACTTTAAATTGTTTTTCTGTGGTTGTCTTTGGCTTGAGTTCTAACGGACGTAATTTCAGCGGTAAATCTGTAAGATTCCATTTTGCGTAAGCTGGGTTTAACTCTTCAGGCATTTTAATAGCTAAAATATGCCCTATAGCCCATGTTACGTTATAATTGCCTTTACATTCTATGTAGCCATCTTTACGATTTACTATGCCGATAGCTTCGGCAATAACCGCACCTAATTGAGGTTTTTCTGCAATGATTAATTTCATCGTCATACCTTAGTTTTTCTCAAATTTTCTAATTTTTGTTCTAAATACCCATCAGGATAAATAACAGGAAAACTAATATTATTTATTCCTTGTTTTTTATTTTATAGGTTCATTTGGTTCTGCCGAAGCTATAGAAGTATGTAATAAGATTTCTTTAATTTCGCTTTGATTATTAAAATCGACAATCCATTCTCCCCACGGTGTACAATGATCTAATATAAGTTTCATTTGTTCTTTATTTATTCCAAGGCTATAAAATAAGTTATCTAGTACCAAAAGAGTAATATCATCTGTTGAGCATAACCAGAGAATACCTATTTGATTAAATAGAGCTTGATTTTGATAGAAATTATTATATTTTTTATTGAAAAATGAATAGATTTCATTAATGTTTTTTGGGATATTCTTGCTTTCTATAGCCTCGTATTTTTTATCCATTATACTTTCTATACATACATTCATATTATTCTCTTTTTATTGTTTAAAATGGTTTCATATAAGTAAGCCCGATATGATCGGGCTATTAAATTTAGAACGGCATATCTTCATTTTCTGAATTAGTAGGCGTTCCTTGTACTTGTTCGACTGCTAAGGCTTCAAATTTGCCTTTTATATCTTCCAGTAAAACGAGTTTTTCTACCTTTATGTAGTAGCCATAATGCTTAACACCGTCTTTTTCATAGTTGTTATTTTTTAGTTTGCCGACTACTTCAAGTTTATGCCCTTTTCGAACATAATTAGCAATCGTTTTAGCGGCTGAACCGTAAGCTCTAACAGTGTGCCAATCTGTTTGTTCAACCCATTCTTCACTGTCCTTTGGTTTATAACTTTCAGTCGTAGCAAGCGAAAAATAAGCCTGAATATTACCGTCCGAAAATTGAGAAATTTTCGGATCATTGCCTACGTTACCTAGTAACACAATTAGGTTATTTGAATATGCCATATTTGATCTCCTATTTGTTATTTTTTGATGACAATATAAAATTTTTGTTATTTCTTACTATTCCCAGCAGTCTTTTTTGATAGGTACATCTTTATATTCAATGTCATAAGAATCAAATCGACGATTCCATTTTCTACTTACAACTACCTTTTCATAGCCTCTATTCCAATCTTCCAGTGAATACCATTTATTTGGATTACAAGTGTATTTAGGTTTTTGTATTTGACTATATTCGGTAAATTCGTGATTATATAAGGCTTGACAAAATTGAGGCATATAAGTTTGCGTTCTTATAAAACGCTGATTGCGTTTTCCAGAATCTTCATCATAATAGCCCCAAATTCTTTTTGTTTCAGTACGACTATTTAATGTGTCTGCATCACAGGCATATTCTTGATGTTGTATGGCAGTTGTTAAAGCTGACATTTTGGCATTTTCATTGGCTGCTGGGCATAAGTCTAAGAAACTTCGACGTTTTCTAAGAGTATCACTCCATCTTTTTGCTTTTATGCTGAAGTATTTGCGTAATGGTGCTTGGCATTCAGCAATACCTTTACCTTGTGCTGATGATAAACATAAAATTACTTCGCACGCTGTACGGGTATCGCCAGTTAAAACATCAATTTCAGGCATATTTGTATTAGCGATTGTTTGGCCGCTAAAAGTAGCAGATAAAATTGCCAAAATTGTTAATTTTTTATTTTTCATTGATACCTCTCCTAGTGGTTTTTAAAAAGTAATGGAATTTTAGGGATATTTTTTAGGGAATAATCTTTGCGTTGTTGGAATACAGGCTCATCAAAATAGATGATCTTGTCCGCAATGAAAGGCTTCACTTTTTCCATAATCACGATCTCTTTTGATGCTACCGTAGTGTTTTTGTAGTTGATTGTGCCTAAATCAACAATTTCTTGCGGTAACATTAACGCTCTACGTTCTCGTTTCGTGCTTACGCTACGAGTGCGTTTACCGCCTGAATACGAAAAACTCGTATCTTTGGTTGTAACTGTTTTATAGCCTAATGTTTCGCTGATCTCGTTTGTCGTTGCATCTACTTCTTTCGGCGGATAAACAAGGCGAATCATACAGTTCTTGCGTAAGTTATCGGCTCTTTCCTTGCCATATAATTTCGGGCTACATAATTGGGCGTGATCTTGCACAATAATCAAGTAACGCACATTATAGCCAGCTGTAAATCCGATAGCGTCTGCAAGGATATTGACTGCCCCTAACGCTGGGAACTCATCAAGCACTAATAGCACTTGATATTTTAGATTTGGATCCTGGTCTGGTAATGTTCTCGTATTTACCATAATTAATTGTGAGAAAAATAGATTGATAAGGCGTGAGTAGGTTACTAAACCGTCAGGGCTTAAACCAACGTAGATCGACATACGCTCACGACGTAGATTCTCAAAGTCAAAATCATTGTCGCTTAGAGCCTCTGCACACGTTGGATTTGTGTAAACTTTCATTTCAGCATTGAATGTCATCAATACTGAAGAACGTCCTTTATCGTGCATTTCCAGGAATTCGTTAAATGCTGCTCTTGTCGCTTCAGACAAAGGATTTTCTTCATCTTCGTGTTCTTTCAAGGCTCTTTCAATAAAGCTACTATAACCACCTTTATCTGTGCCTAATTTCATCATCAACGGAATAGTTGGTTTAATCACTTTGATATTATGATTCCACTTTCGTTCGGCGACTTGGTTTTGTTCTGTATCAAGTAAATAGCAGATTAGCCCTTTTGCTAGATTTCCTGCTAAACCTTTCCAAATATCGCCGTCATTCGGTGGGAATAAAATATCAACAATTTTTTGTACATCACCGTCTCGATATTTCATATCACGGCGGATATAGTGTAATGGATTGTAATGGTGCGATTTAATTTCTCCATTTTTTCGTATATCTTCGGACTCAGCGAATCCATCGGGAGAGAATAAAAATACTTTTTGACCGCACTTTTCACGAAAGCCAGCAGTAAATAAAAAATTCTCGAATTTAATATCAACACAAACAACACTATCAGCATAGTTTAAAAGATTAGGAATTACGATACCTACGCCCTTACCGCTTCGAGTAGGTGCTCCTAGATATAAAAATTGTTGTCCTGAAAAGTGTAAAAATTGGTTTTTATATTTTCCTATCAAGATAGACGGGTATTTTAATTTTTGCCGTTGGGCTTTAGTAGGTAATAACCCTGCTTTTTTTATATCAAAGTCTGTTGCAAAATTAGCTGAACCGTATAATTCTTCTTTAGATTTCAATTTAAATAGAATAATTGCAAGTAGGATTAATGGAGAAATAGTAATTAAAACCCCAATTATAGTAGCCCCGATTATTTTTAGTTTATTTAATTTAGGTATATTATCGCCTGATTGGGATATGGCATTTAATAGATCAAAGATACTTGTAATAGTAGGTGGTGATTTTATACCTAACCAATCATAAGCTAATTTTCCTGCCTGTATTGAACCTAAAAATGCGGTTATTATTATTGCAATTAATGTGATAATGATAAGAATTATAAATTTTCTCTTTCCTATTTGTTCAGCCATAAATTAGCTCCATTTTCTTCTCAGGTTCAAATAATATTTCAGTCATATAGGTGTATTTAAAAAAACAAGTAACATCTAATGCACTTGCTATAGTTTTTGAGATGAAGTTTTCACTTAATACTTTTCCCATATCTGATTGCATTACTAAGCCAGTTAAGCGAGCTAGAGTTGAGTTAACATCATTTGCGTGTGTTGAAGTAATACTGCCATTATGCCCTGTATTTAAGGCTTCAAAGTAGTTCCAGGTTTCATCTCCCCTTAACTCGGTTAAAAGGATATGATCGGGTTTCATACGCATACCTGATTTTATTAGCTCTTTAGGGCTAATTCCCCCTGATTTTTGATAATCTGAATCAAAAAATAAGTGTAAATGGTTAGCGTGATAAGGTAAGCTGACTTCGTGAACATCTTCTACAGTAATAATTCTGTGATCGTGTGGTATTAAATCAGCATAAGCCTTTGCAAAAGTTGTTTTACCAGAGCCAGTACCACCTACAGCGATAACATTCATATTATTTTTAGCTGCAATCCTAAAGAAATCAGCATAACGCCCCTCTTTTTGGCATTTTTTCATTTCTTGCATATAAAGGGGAATAGATCCCTTTTTATATGCTTCAGCTATTTGGATATTGTCAAATCGACCTGAATTTTGATAATCATCTACTGTAAATCGAGTTAAAGAGGGTTTTCGTAATGTAAATGAAATAGTGCCATATTCTGTTGCTGGAGAAGTTATAATTTGTCCTCTTTCTCCATCAGGTAAAATGACTGAGGCAATAGGATTACGATCATCAAACGATAGCTTTAATCCGCTAAATACGGTTAAAGCATTTGCTAAGGCTTTTAAATTTGACAAGTTGCATTCGGGGGCTGATTTTACTTCCCAACCATTACCACGCTCAAACCAAATTTCATTACCTTGATTTATAGCTATTTCGGTAATGCCTGGATAGTCCAGGACTTCTTGTAATCCAGTTTGTTTTAGTAAAGCTCTTGCCATAGAAGAGCTATCAATATTTTGTGGTTTAGGAGACGTTATACTCATTATCATCACCTTATTTAACGCTATAAATATTAGAAAAATCTATATCACGAGCAACAAGAATATTAAATAGCTGCCCTTGGTTAGCATAGCCTGTAGGTTGAATATTAATGCTATTTTGTAATGCTATTTCTGCCATTCTACCTGTATTGGCTTCGGTTCTGTCATAAACTACAGTACCTGTAGAATTTCTTTGAGCGGCAGCGGAAGCAGTGGAAATAGCATCTTGGATAAATGAAAGTAAAATTGCACCGCCAAAACGTTTACCCCATTTTTCATCGACCCAAACATTTAGACCACTCGCTCCTAAACTATCTGTTCCTAAACTATCAATACGTACTCTAATACCGTGTGGAGTATCAATTTCAGACCAACTTACAAATGCTTGATTTTGACCTGTAATAATTGCTTTTTTCTGCTCGCCAAAGACTCTACTTCCTCTTTCAATTAAGAGTGTTGAACCGTCCGCAGAAAAAATATCTTTGGTAACTTGGCAAATGAGAATGCTAGGTTGATCTGTTATTAGTCGTGTTTGTAATGCACAAGGAATTTGTGTACCGTGTATCAATAATAAATTACGATTATTTATTAGCTTTGCAGACCCCTTAGGATAAACACCTCCAGCTAACATTTCATTCATTTCTGAATCATCGCCGTTATTGATCCTGTTATTTTCTCTTCCACTGCTAACAGAAATCATAGTATCACCATCTAATCGGCGTTGAGCTGGACTGTATGTAGGTTGTTCTTGATAGTGATTGTTGTTTATAGTTTGCCCTGTAGTAATTTGATAAATTTTGTCATTTTCTTTTTCTCTAGCTAAACGATCACGTTCTTCTTGCTCTCTAAGTAATCTTTCTCTTTCTTCTGCTTCTTTGCGTAGTCGTTCCTCTTCAATTTGTTGTTTTTTTATAGCTTCCATTTGAGACGCTAGAGAGTTTTTATCATAGCCTTTGTTTTTTAATGCTTCATCTTGTTTAATTTCAATAGTTTCTTTTTGTTGTTTGTCGAAATTAAATAAGGTTAGAGCAATGCCTCCAAATGCGATTAAGGCAGCAATAATAGCAAAAAGGCTTTTTACAAATTTATTTCCTTTACGTTTTATTCCTGTTTCTATATTATTTCTATCAGTTGTAATGTCATCAACAGAAACAATTTTACCTTTTTCTTGATTATTCATTGATAATTCCTCTTACCTTACCGTTAGTTGTTCCGTTAAAGTTTGTACCTAATGCTTTAAGTCGATCTGTTTTAATACCAGCAACAAGATCACCTAGTCTTAAACGATATTCAGGGTTTACTTCGTGAATCACGATATAGCCATTTTCTATATGAGAATTAACTAAGCCCTCTTTTCCATCAGGTAATTTTTTAAAGACAACGGGCATATCTGTTCCAGGTTTAATTGCCATACAGGTAAATATACCGTTATCCCATACTTCAATAGGGAATAAATTTTTATCACCTTTAGCAAAGTAACGATAATTATATGTTCCACCTGAACAAGGTTTGGCCCAAGGATTAATTATTTCTTTCTTAGGTTCTGGGTAACTAAAGCGAACACTCCAAGAGGCTTTATTTCTGTTTGATACACTTACTAAGTTAAATAGATAAGTTCTTTTATTGGTAACAATCGTTAAGTTAGTATCAGGTTCTTCCGCAGCAGGTCGAATCCAAACATTATTGCCTCTGATATTTACTTTCCAAGCTAATGGATCACCTATTGCTGCTCCTCCCTCTGTTTCTGTAATGTATTCACTTGGACTAAATTGAATAAGAGTGGTAATTCCTGAAGATACATTTATTCGAGTAATATTATCGGGATTATAAATAACGTTTTTTACCCTATAATCGTATTTTGTGCTTTTGGGTATATCTTCAGCTTGAGTTGTAAATGGAAAGCAGAATAAGCTTAAAAGTAATGAATTGGATAGCAATTTTTTCATTTTAAGTCCCTATTTATCTTTTTTTATTAAATTTTCGGAATCAACACGGTACCCTGTAACTTGAAATCCTAGAGGGTTAATTCTTCTATCTTTTTCTAGTTCTATTTTATGTTTGTAGTCAAAGGAAGCTGTAGCAAGCCAATATGTTGTAGGGATATTTAAATCTGCTTCACCGTTTGAATCTACAACCTGTTTACTAAAACGAATTTGCCCTACATTATTGATAAATGATACAGATAAGATTTGTACTTTGATTTTCTTTGATTGTTTGAATATATTTACAGGAGATACTGGGCTTGTAATATAACTGTTATATTCACTAAATAAATTAGGCGTTGTCATTAGTTTTACAGTGTCATAAGATGTTTGTATTAATTGCCAATCATAACTTTCGCGTTCTACAACAAAACGAGCGAGCCAATATTTATCTAACTCTTCACCATAGCTTGTTTCTTCTGCATTTTTAAGAGGCTTAACAATATCGGTATAACCCGTATTGTTATCAACACGAATAGCAAAAGGTTCAACGGTTTTTAAAGGAGTTAAAAGAGCTACGGCTATTACACTTCCTAAGCCAATTAGAAGTCCTAATCCTCCAAAAACTAATCCCACTTTTCCCATAGTCTTATGAAAATTAATGCGATCTTTTTCGAATTTATTGACGCTTTCAAAATGCTTTTTAGCTCTCTTGCTTGCTTCTCTTTTGGTTTTAGCATTGGTTTCTTCAGAAGACTCCTGATAATTTTGATCAAGAATTTCTTGTTTATTTTTATTAAATAACTTCATTATTTAGTTCCCTTTTTTGTTTTGTTTAGCATTTTCTTCGTAATAGTGTGAATTGTTAATTTGAATCCAATCGCCTTTTGGCTCTTTCACTTTAGGCGGTGAGTTTGAGCAAGCAGAAAGAAAAGCGATACTTAAAAATAGTATTGATAAGTTTTTCATTTTTAACCTCTAATTTAATTACTAGTACTAGCTGAGCCTTTTCCTCTAAACTTGTTCCAGGTTTTATTTGCTCCGCTTTTGACATTGGTTGTAACGGTATTTCCTATTGCTTTTGCTCCTTTTCCTAATCCTAAAGCTCTAGCTGCTTTGGTAAATCCACTTCCGCTAATTGTAAATGGGCTAATACCGACACCCCCTGTTAATGATGATACTAATGTTGGGATTTGATTTATGGCTAGTGTAATGATGATAACTGATATAAGGATTGTAGCTGCTCCACCTATTATTCCTTCGGAAGATGTATCTGTAACTGCAACTGAAGTAATAACATCAGCAGCTATTTTAGCTGCCAATGAATACATAACATTTAGTAGTATGTAATTTAAAGCTAATCCTGTAAAAGAGGTAAATAGATTTCTAGTTGCAGGAAATACAGCGAAACAAAAGAATAAAATACCAACGGATAGTAATAGTGTTACCATTATCTTAGCGATTAATAAATTGATAGCGATAAATAATGTGAAAATGGTTTGACTAAGCCATAAAGAGAATCGAGCAGGAGCTAATTCAGCCCAAACTCCAATATAGGTTTCTGTAATGCCAATATCTTCTAATCTATCTCTAAGTGTTTTTAAAGGAGCTTCAAAAAGGTTATAAACAGTATCTACCGCTGATACACTAGATGAACTAGTTCCAGTTAATGCAGAAGCTATTTGATCTCCTGAGTTTTGTACAAAAGGGATCACATAATCATAATAATAATTACCAGCATAAGTAAATGTTCCTACAACAGCAAATAATAATAACGCATTTGTCATTTCTTCAATAATAAAGTCTTTTTTTGTATAGAGTTTATATACTAGAAATAGTACATATAGTAAAAAACAAGACATTATTAATGGTTTTATTGCGGAACCTATTGCCTGGGCATTATTTGCAATAGGATCTTGGAATTTTGTTACCATTCCATTATAAATATCACCAATGAAACTCATTTATTAGTCCTTATTTACTGAATTTACTATGGAAGTTTTCTCTACCTTGTCGTATAGATTGTCTAAAATTCTCTATATCGGCATTACGTTGAATTTCTTCTTGAGCTTTAAATTGTTGTTCTGCTTGCATTAAAGCGGTTTGTTCTTGATTAAATTCAAGTTGTAATAATGCCAATTTATTTGCAACATCAGCCTTTTGGGCCGGTGTAATTGCAGAGTCATTTAATACCTTTATTTGATTTAAATTATTTAGACGTTTAATAGTGTTTTTATAATTACGTTCAGTTCTTTCTGCGTATGCCATTAAACTATCAAACTCTTTTTGTAAGCCTGAATTTGGGGTTTTTAAACCGTATTTATCACGTAATCCAGTGAGGCTCATTCCATCAGTTAAAATATCTCTTGCATTTTCAGGAAGTGAATTTAAGAATTGGTCGTTATTAATAATATCGCTTAATTTCCAGTTACCCTCAAGGCGGTTCTTAGTATCTTCAGCAAAACGTTTAGCTTGTTCAATTTGTGAATGTAAAGCGTCTAATTGCTCTTTTAATTGAGCTAATGTTTTTAAATTTTCTGCAATAGTGGTTGCAATACCAGCGGCATCAACGGTTGGAATACCGCTTGCTAATGCAGAATTAGTTGTTATTGCTATAGCTGCTGCGATTAAGGTTGTTTTAAATAACTTTTTCATAATGAACCTCTATAAGTTTTGTTGGGAATTTTGTTTTAGTGCTGCTTTTTCTTTTTTTATTTCTTCCATTCTTTCAAGGAATAAGGGTATCCAAATATCAGGATCATCTCCGTAAATAGATCGAATTTTTTCACATTCCTGTTGTCCTAACGTTGAGCCTGAGATGATAGGTAGGAATTCTTTGCAGTGAGAAAGATCAAAATGGGCAAGCGTGCTTGAACCGCTTTGTTTAACTAAGAATTTACGGCTTTCTTTGTCTAAGCCTTTTAGTAAATAAAAGTCTTTGCGAGATAGTCCTATTCGCTCATAACTTCCTTTATACTCAGCGTCTGGATTAGGTAACATAATTTTTGTTGAAGTTTGTTCTACAATAGGTTCAAAAATATTTGATCGAATTGCGTCAGCAGGTGATTGTGATACTAACCCTAAAAACTCACCTGTTAAGCGTCCAGTTTTTAATGTACGCTTAATCATTTGTTCAGTTGTTGGATAGCTACAAGGAATGTAAAATTCTTCTACAATGGAGAGAAGCAAACGACCAGATTTTTTCATTAGATCTTTGTAGTAAAGCAATACTGAAAATAAAGGTTCTGTTCCCTCGTGACCTTGAGTTTCTAAGAAAGTTGTTGTATCAAATCCTATTTTGTCAAAATCATAAGGGTTAAACAGATTTTTGGGGCTATCAACAATCCAAGCTAATTCTCCGCCCTCGAAGTGCGACCATTTACGTAATCGAATATAAAGAGGCGTAGAGCGAGGAATTACCTGTAAAAGCATACTGAAACGACGTTCTTCAATATCTAATTTCATCACGGCGTCCACGGCTTCTTTAATTAACATTCTATCTTCATCGGAAATTAAACCATTATGATCTCTAGAACAACTAATTACCCAAGAATAAAGGAATTGTAGTAAATCTTGACTGGCGACTTCTTCAAGTTGAAATGGGTTTAAACCTGTATCCACTCCGCTTTCAAAAGTAAAATATGTCGCACCATAAGCTCGCATATATAATTCCGTAGATCGTTTATAATCCATTACAAATAACTGAGGGTTAAAACGTTGTAAAAATGCGACTATTGTTGCTTCTAAGGTTGTTTTACCTGTACCAGTAGCTCCTAACATTAGGAAATGTCCGGCAATAAATTCACCTAACGCATTCACTTTTAAAGGTGTGTAGTGAGTATTAAGGTAATATAACCCTTGAGTAGGGGTCTTTAATGGCATAATTGCTGAACCATCACCGATAGGATTACCTAATGCTTTACCACTAAAATAATTATGTAATGAAAATCCACATACTAAACTAGTGCTTCCTCTTACGCTTGATAAAGGTCTAAATTTAGAATCTGGCATTATGCTTAAAAAAGCATAAATGGATTCAATAGCAGCTCTAGACCAACGTGCTCCTCTACCTTTATCTGTAAACGCGGAAATAACTTTAGCTCCATTATCAACAGCAGCTTTTGCTGTTTCACCAAAAATCAAGATTGAAGCCTGATAATCACCAAATGCGATTTCACCTGAGCTTAAATAAGCTCTAGCTTCTTCTAATTCTTCAAGTTGATATGTAGCACTATCTCCAGAAGAAGAAAGTTTATTTTCTTGAATTTCGATTGCACGGATTGATTTTTGTGCAGTAGTAAAAATAAAAGATTGGGATAAAATAAATTCATAGGGAAGTTCTAACAGAAAATCCCACATTCCAAGAGTTGTTCTTGCTGGATAGCTTTTTAAAAAATATGCTGTACCATATTTTGATATAGTGCTTTCTTTATTTCTTATTTCAAAATAGTCATAGTTGAAGAATAAATCGCTATTACAAACAGAGTCTAAAACTTCGCTATCATTTAGAGTAATAGTTTGATATGTACCATTTAATAGATAAGACAAAAATTCGTTATTTTCACAAATACTAACAGAATCAGTGATATCCAGAATTGATAGTAATTTTCCGTCATAGCGATTTAGTAAAGTATTAGCTTGAGCTAAAATACTGTCGCAGCTTGCTAAACCGTCATTAAGATCATTATATTTTAAAACAAAAGTAATGAAATAACTTGTTTTAAAGAAATTTTGATTTGTAAAACCTGATAAGTATTTATCAGTAAAATTTTGGATAAATTTAGAATGAAATTTATATTTTTGTTCTAATTCATCTCTTTTTTTAACTATATGTGTCCATATAGCAAGTTTACCGCCATATTCTTTTCCTAAATTTAGGAAAAAATCATCTAAACTTGAAAAGTATGTTTTTAATTCTTCATCTGATACGGAAGTAAATGATGTCCCCTCTAATTCAACGGTAAATAATAGTTTATCGCCTCCGAGAGTAATTACATAATCATTAATATTAGCTCTGTATTTTGGCAATAGTGTTTCTATTGCCTTAGAGTTTTTTAAATTGTCTATTTGCATTATACACCTTTCTACTTGCACCATTGCTTGATAAATGAATGATTGGATTACCTTGGGAAAGCATTAATAAATAGGCTCTAATACGCCATTTAATAAATGCTAAAGCGTTTGGATCATCTTCACAGATTATTTTGATGAAAAGTAAAAACATTAGACCGAAAATAGGTAATATCCAAGAGTAGTAACCTAGTTTGAGATAAAATCCTCCAAAAAGGCTTAAAATGATAAATAAAGTGGTGAAAATACCTAAGAGCATTGGTACGCCATATACCATAGCTGGGCGATTCATTCCGTTAAATGACGGGAAAGAATCATCATCATTATTGTTCATTTATTCCTCGCTTAATTTAATGACAACCCTGTTTAAAAGATTAAACAGGGTAAGGATTTTTAGCTAAAAATACTCCAAGCGTAATCGCCAAGGGCAATCGCTCCACCTGCAATAGCACAATACATTACAGCCATTGCTACATCACCCCAACCTTTTCGACCTAGGTAAGCCATAACTACATTAAAAATAATGTAGCCAGTAGCAACGATAGCAAGCCATTTATATGCTGATGTTTTTAACTCACTTGTTGCTGTGATTCCTGAGTCTAGTCCACCTGCTGCGAACACATCAGGGCTTATTAGAGTAGAAAGTAGAGTAATTATTAGAATTGAAAGAAAAGTTATATTTTTTGTTAAGGTCATATACGTTTTCCTTAAGTTTTTTATTGAAAATCCTCAAAAATATCCCAAGCTTTCACTTTTTTAGATGATTGTTCAGAAGATTTATGTGATCTGCCCCCCAAAAGTTGGACTAACTAACCAACAGATTAAGGAGCAGATTTTTTATGACAAAATATAGCCAAGACTTTAAACAACAAGTGATTGATTTCTATTTTCAGCATAACAACGAACTTGCCCACACTTGTCGCCATTTTAACCTCGCGAAAAAGGTAGTAAGATGCTGGCTCCGCTTATTTAATTATGCTGGAAAAGAGGGATTAAAAGTGCGGCAGACCCGACAGGTTTATTCTCCTGAATTTAAACTTCAGGTACTTGAACCCATTCTGCGTGGAGATTGTACCGCCGAGCAAGCGATGGTTGACTTTGGTTTGTCTAATACAGGGCTTATCAGCCAATGGTTGAAAAATTATTTAGAACAAGGTATAAACGGGCTATTGTCGAAAAAACCTCAAGGTTCAAGCAAAATGAAAACCAAATACCCCCAAATGCCACCGCCACCGAAAACCGAAGAAGAACGCTTGCGTTATCGTATTTTAGAGCTTGAGGCGGAGGTCGCCATTCTAAAAAAGTGGCAAGAGTTAAGCCAGCAAAAAATCCGGAAAAAGCCGAAATAGTTAAGGCATTACGCCAACATTTTCCTTTAGAAATCTTGCTGACCTTGACAGGATTGAAACGGAGTACATTCTTTTACCATTTGCCGCCAAAAAGCGAGAAAAATGCGGAAATCACCGAGAAAATTCTGGAAATTTACGAGGAAAATCAGGGAAATTATGGCTATCGGCGTGTTTGTGCTGAATTGCGTAAGTCTATGATGATTAATCATAAAAAAGTGCAAGCGATTATGCAGCAGTTAGGCTTAAAAGGGAAATGTGTTCAGCAAAAATACCGCTCTTATCGCGGAAAGGTGGGCGATATTGCGGACAATCTTTTGCAACAAGATTTTCAGGCGAAAGCCCCTAATGAGAAATGGGTAACCGATGTGAGCGAATTTAAGTGTAAAGAGGGCAAGCTATATTTATCACCCATAAAGGATTTATTTAATGGGGAAATTATTGCTTATGATATTTCTCGCAGTGCGAATTTTGAGCAAATTAGGCGAATGATGGGGCAAGCTATTGCCAAACTTGATGGAAGCAAGCCGATACTGCATTCCGATCAGGGTTGGCAATATCAGATGATAGGTTATCAGCGATTATTGCAAGAAAAGGGTATCCGCCAGAGTATGTCTCGGAAAGGCAATTGCCTTGATAATAGTGCGATGGAAAGTTTTTTCGGGCGGTTAAAAACGGAATGTTATTTTGGTAAGGTTTTTGAGCGTTTTGAGCAACTGGAAACGGCGTTGCATGAATATATTGCATATTACAACAATAAACGTATTCAAGCTAAATTAAACGGATTGAGCCCGGTGGCGTATAGGGTTCAGTCATTGATGAGGTAAGTCTAAGTTTTTGGGGTCAGATCAATGAGGGGCTTTTTCTGAAGTGATATAATTATCTTCTTCAGTCAATGGTTTCATAGCAGGGACTTTATAGTTTTTAGCTATGGTCTCATTGATTCTATCTACATAAGAGGTATTGTTATTATCGGGTTTAAAACCTCTTGTTTCGTTTCCAGAGTAATAGCAAGATGATGCTATACGGAGTAGTTCTTGTTCATTTTTTTGAGGATTATTTTTTTTAGCGTTTATATAACAGTCTTTAAAGATATTTGCTCCTACCTCGATATTTTTACAAGCGTTAAACATATTTTCTTGCGTTATGCCGTAAGTTTTGAAATTGGTACTATTTACTTGCATTAAACCCACTGAATAGCTTTTATGATATTTTGGAGGTGTTTCTAAAGCTGTAATGATATTAAGTGCTTCTGATTCAGTGTTAGGCTGTTTGAATTGTAATTTATTTTCGCTAGGTGTATTTGGAGCATAAACAACAGCAATAGCATAAGGATTTCTACTGCTTTCTACTCCAATTAATGTATGCAATGTTTCTGGGGCTACATCAGCAGCACATTGAGCAAATAAATTAAATAACATATTTATAGAAAGCGTAGCCATAAAGTAACCTATTGATTTTAAAATAAAAATTTTGTAGTTTCGGCAACATTATGTTATAATGTTTTGGCGTTTTTTTTTGCCAACAAAAAAAACTTATCAGTCTGCTAAACTAATTAGATTTAGAAAAAATCACACCTTTTGTATTTTTAAAATTATTTCCTTCAAATTCACCCAATAAATTGCCTTTAGAATCATAAAGTTGATTTTGGTTTTTTATTTGAGCAGATACACTGAACTTCTTTCCTTTATAAATTTCTGTCGTGAATTTATAGTCTTCAGAAGATTTTATTTTTTCTAAAATTAGAATTACTCCGCTATCACTTGCATATGTTCCGTTATAATTTGTAGCTTCCTTATCGTTACAAGCTGATAAGCCAAAAGCCAGTAGTGCAGGGATAAGTAACCTTTTAAATTTCATTTTTTGTTCTCTTTTTTAGCTGATTGTTGTTCCTGAAAATCTTTTACATACATATCGATAATTTGAGGGCTTAAGAAATGATCTAAGACAAAATTCATTACGCTACTAGGTCTTATCACTTTTCCGCATTTAGTGCTTATTTCTAGAGCCAGGGATTCTGCTAATATTTTTCTTGCTCTAGATATTCTAAGACTTGTTGAGTTCTCGTACTTTAATTTCATTCTATCCTCTCTTTAAAAAAAGTAAAGTGTATACAGTAGATCTTTACATTTTTAGTCTAAAATTTTGATGCCCCTTATTTTGCATTCTACATTGTTTTAAAGTAATTATGAATAAAAATTTTGATAGGAAGTGGATCTTTATATTGATCTTTTTAAGTTCAAGGCGTAGAATGCAGATCAAATTCTTAACGCTTACCTTGAGCTAAAAAGAATGGTTAAAGAAAAAGCACCGTTGGAGCGGTGCTTATTTCAGAGTTTGTGTATTAACTTCATACTCCGCCACAGAGTAAAGTGATGTTAAACACGATTATTTGATTTAGATTATACCACCTTACAACGCATTTGCAAGAGTTATTAACCTAAAACACCTCAAAAAATCGTGCTTAACATTGCTTAACTAAAAGAGTTTAGCAATTATGAGTAAATCGATAAAACCACGTAAGAAAAAATACCGTACATTTGGTTATACATCAACGCTTAAAGCAACTGTTTACAACAAAGCTAACAAGAAAAAACATCGTAATAATTTGCCTTATTTTATGCAGAATAATCAACGTAAAGATTACGCCTACATTATTTGGTTTTTCTTGCAACGTCTCGAAACTCACGACATTAACAAAAATGCGTATTTAAATGCCTTACGTTTAGCAAAATATCAACGTGAGGCGATTCGCCGTGAACGCCGAGAAGTGTTGGAAGTGCTTTTCGCTAATTTGCTTTCTTATTGTGATTTTTCTCCTGACAGCAATTACCTATTTGAGGTGCGAGCTAATATCGAACATTTAGCGAAAATGTGCAATCAATCCTATCTATCCTGGGATAATAAAAACGGTAAAAAACGTGTTCGTTATGACACTATCTTAAATGCTATTAATATGCTTGAAGAAGCCGAACTGATTACTGTTTTGCGTGAATACGATAAGGCAGGAAGAAAACACAAAGCGATGAGAATTTGGCTTAATGTAGAATTTTTCTTAATGTTTGGGATTACCGAAAAACAATTAAGAAAATTACTTGTTGATTTCCACAAATACCAATTTGTAAATAATCGCTTGGATAAAACATTTAAAGAATATGAGAAACATTTGGCTAAATTAGAGAATAAAAGCGTTGCTGATATTAAAACTCATCATTCTTTACGCAACCTTTTAATTAAACGCCGTAAAGATCTATTAGGCGAACATATTATTAAATTTGTATCACAACGTAAACCAACCGATTATTTATCTTTTAACATTGAGAGCGATGTTTTTAAACCTTGCTTCCGTTCTTTTGCTGATTGTAATACACCTGAAGAAGTTTACAAACTTCAAAAACGTTTATGGGATAAAGAGCGAATACGAGAGCGAGCAAGGCTTAAAGCTGCAAATGATAGAGCGTATAGTAAAGCCTTAATGCAAAGCTATACCGATGAATTGCAGAGATCATACGCTTAACTTTAAATGATAAATATTTATTTATAAAGTTATTCCTGGTTAATAAAACAGGAATAAATAAACTCGTCTTCTGTATAAAATTTGGTTATAATTAAACCTGTTTTATATTTCCAGCTTTTTTCAAAATTCAAATTTTAGTGTTAATATTGCTTTTCTTTTTGTTTTGTTTATAAATTTGTTAGTATGCTGATGATAAGTTATTTATAATTTATAATTAAATTCGCCCTTATATTCGGCACTTAACGTTACTTTGTAATTTTATTTTTATAAATAAAAAATAAAGGAACAGAAAAATCAAAGATTTTTCTTAAAGATAGTACCCACGCTAAAGCGTGGGCAAACACCAGCATTAATAAACATTAGAGGTAACAGTATGCAACCATTTTAAGATATTTGCTCTTTCGTTTGTCAAGGTCAAGCCCTATCGGGTTGGCTTCGCCAAACCTTGACAACCGACCGCAAATTCTTAATAGTTTTGCATACCGTTACCCCTTCAAGCGTGCTTTTGCACGTTCTTTTGACTATTTCTATCCTTTGCTTTTTAACCTCTTTTTGGTTCATTATGTCTTTTATTCTTGGAGTGTTCCTTTTCTGTGGACTTCCTACGCTTCTTCTGTAAAGTAAGATCGTTAAGGGGTTCGGCAGGGGGGGAATATGGGTAGGCTTTCCGCTGGTTACGACTGTACGCCCGAAAATATCAGCCAACCACGAATGAGATCCGCAGATTTACCGCTCCGCTGCATTAAGGCTTGCAGCCTTAATAATCCGCATAAAAAATAGTCAATTAGATTAAAAGGTATAAAAAAGACTTGAAAAAGATATATAAAAGATGTATTATATTCACAGTTAAGGACGAGATGACGACTTAACTATAACGCCGAAAGGCAATCTTTTAACCAAAGCCCATAGGGGATTTATTATGAATAACTCAAAAATATTAAAAATCGTTCAAGAAATTGCAATTTCATTAGATATTAGACTTAACAAGAAAGAAAACATATATTCAGGTTTACACTTTGAAAGCCGAATAAGAGGTGTTGAAATTTATCTTTATTTTAACTATCAAACCAAAGATAAAAACAAAGTTCAAGCCTATTTATTAGTAGGAACCAATGATAATTATGAGCCTTATTTTTCAAAAAAAATTACGTTCAATGATACAAAAAGCGACAAAGCTATTTTTAAAGATCTAATGCAACGCCTTGAAATGAATAAAATCAATGAAAAAATCGATACTATCTTAAGTTATCGAGCCGAGAAGTTGGAAAAAATGGATAAAGAAAAAGCAGAATTAGCCGCTTTTCAGCGTTTTATTTCTTTTGAAAATGCAAATTGCAGAGGTTTATTTAGTGGACGCAAAAATGGTGTTTATTTTCAACTTTCTCAATATAAAGATCAATTACACATTAACACGAAAAATAAAAATATTTTACTCCGAATTTGTGCTGCGGCTGCTCAAATTATCGAAG